>NZ_ALKF01000171.1:0-70308 GCF_000283315.1 Paenibacillus sp. OSY-SE
ATCCAGCAGAATCATGCTCAAATGGCTGCCGATAAGAGGAAAGTCGCAATTAGACTGGATGTTTTCCAATGGAAAGGTGAGTTTGCGCTTGAAAACAGTCAAAAGACTGTACATTATCCAATGGAATGGAACGGTTGGTGAGAAGAGTTGCAGGAACAGGCCGTTTGTCCGCACACATCCAATCTTCTATCCTTTTATCCACTCTCCCCGGGGCTCAGACACCCGTCGGAAACCCCAACGCCGTGCGCTCAGTCCCTATCGTAAGGTTCCGCCTCTGCGCGTTCAGTCCTCATCGTGAAGCTCCTAACGCCGCACGTTCAGTCCTCGTCGAAGCCCCCAACGCGGCACGTTGAGCCTCTGCCGGCAAGCCCCCCCTGCATCGCCTCAGGTGCTGCTAGAGGCGTGCTGGCTGGCAAGCCTAGTCTCCGCCAGCAAAATCCCGCATCGCCTCAGGTGTCGCTACAGCGGGCTTCCCAATACAGCTTCATACGCTCAGCCTACTGGGAAAGCCCCTGCACCCTCGTCTGTGGCCCCCCGCAGCGTTATAAATGCCGCCAGAACATGCCTCCCAACGGGCTCGCAGGCCTCGCCTCCGCTGCAAGCTCTGCCCCACAGGCACCGCTTGTCTGAGCCCCATTTTGCAACTGTCATTTGCCCCCATTCTACTCAGCCCGCAAGCGAGCTCTACAATGCTACTCCGTAAACGTGCTCTACAAGTCTGCTCTACAAGCCCGCCCCGCAATCCTGCCCGGTAAGGGCCCGATGACAGACTCCCGCTGCCATTTGTTCAAAATGGTTGCAACGACAGTTCGGTCGTAGGACAATGGATTAAAGGGAGATGTAATAGGGAGGCCACAAAATGAGCATGAATTTGGACAATCCAATGACGATAGAGTTAAAGAGGCATCTGGAGGAGCGAGAGCTAACCGCGGCAGAACACTATTTGCTCTCTGCGTGCAAGCAAGGAGTTCGGCTAGACTTGGTGCAACGGGATGAATACGAACATACGGGCGGCTCGCGCGTCGGCGGGCACCCGGATCTGCCGGAGCATACGGCTTGGCCGGTGACGAAAGACGGAACGAAGATGACGTTCCTCGCCCAGCTTAATCTGGCGGAAATTGCGCCGCATGACAACGCCCAATTGCTTCCGCCGCAGGGGATGCTCTATTTCTTCCTCGGCATTGACGAGCCGGCTTACAACATCGAGCACCAGGTCATTTACGTAGAACAGGCCGGAACGCTGCAACTGCAGAAGCCAGATGGCATTACCGCGCTACAGGAGGAGGACGAGGACAGAGAAGAGTTCCGGCCATACACGGTAAGCGCGCGCTCCTCGCTGGAGCTGCCGAACTATGCATATGCGGATGAGGAAGCTCTTGACCTCGAGGATATCGAGAGCTATTACGACCTGGTCGACGAATTGGCCGATAGCTCGTCGCGCAATTGGGGCTGCATGTTCGGCTATCCGGTTGGACAGCACGACGACGCGGAAGTGGAGGCGGCATTGATGCTGCTCATGAACGAACATTATGATTACAGCGCGGAACGTTCGCTGGAGAAACTGACGACGCACTTCGGCGGTGATCGGGAGCGTGCGGAACAGGAAGTGAAGGATACCGTCATGCTGCTCGAGATCGATAGCAGCGATCCGGTTGGCTTTCTATGGTGGGACTGCGGGGTTATTCACTTCTTCATGTGCAAGGAAGATTTGCTGAAGCGCGATTTTTCCCGTACTTACTGCTCGCTGTATTCGAGCTAAATACCCCAATGTAGTTTTTTCCAGGAAAGGTGAGAGGGTTATGCAACAAGAACGCATACTGCTGGTGGAGGACGATATTTCGATTGTTGAAATGCTGACCAATCATTTGGCTAAGGAAGGGTTTCACGTCACGGCGGCGTACAATGGGGAAGAGGGAGTGACAACGTTCCAGCAGAAAGCCTTCGATATGATCGTGGTCGATCTGATGATGCCCAAGCTGGATGGCATGGAAGTAATCAAGCTGATTCGGGCGACGAGCTCCATCCCGATCTTAATTATGTCAGCCAAGGACAGCGACGTGGACAAAGCATTGGGATTGGGTTTCGGAGCGGATGATTACATTGCCAAGCCGTTCTCCCTCATTGAGATGACGGCACGAATCAAGGCGGGGATCCGCCGCGCCACGGCGTATACCCATCCCGTCCAGCAGGAGGAACGCAGAAATGTGCTTACGTTCGAGCAGTTGACAGTGGATCTGGACAACTTCTCCGCCATGAAGCGGGACGAGGACATCAAGCTGACATCCAAAGAGTTCGATATTTTGAAATTGTTCATTACGAATCCGAATCGCGTATTCACGAAAGCGCAAATTTACGGCTTCGTATGGAATGATGACTATATGGGTGATGAGAACGTCATTAACGTTCATATACGGAGACTTCGCGAGAAGATCGAGGATAATCCGTCCGAGCCGCAATATATTAAGACGTTATGGGGAATTGGATACAAGTGGGCGGGCCATTAGTATGACGATAGCACTGGCCGCCATCGTCGCCGTCCTGCTGGGCATCATCGCCATGCAATATGCGTTCAACCGAACGAGAACCGCGAGCATTCGTCGTCTTCATGAGCAGTTGAACCGAATTGTCAACGGCGGCACAAGGGAGAAGCTGCTGCTCGTGACGGATGATCAGGAGCTTATACCGCTGCTCGTCGAAATCAACCGCCTTTTGGAGCGCAACCAACAATCATTGGCCAACCATGCCAAGACGGAAATCGCAATGAAAAAAATGATTTCCAACATATCGCACGATTTGAAGACACCGTTGACCGTTGTGTTGGGCTACTTGGAAACGGTAAATCTGGACGGACAGATGAGTCAGGAAGAACGGGCCTCCATGCTGTCCAAAGTGCAGAAAAAGACGCTTGAAGTGTTAGAGCTCATTCATAAATTTTTCGATTTGGCGAAGCTGGAGTCGGGAGATAAGGACATTCCGCTGACTAGCATCCATCTCAACGAGATTTGCCGGACGAACATGTTGGCCTTTTACGACGTGTTGACGGCGAGAGGCTTCGAGGTTCATATTGATATTCCTGATCAACCGCTCTATGTAATGGGAAATGCCGATGCGCTTGATCGGATATTGAACAATTTGATTTCCAATGCGATTCAGCATGGGGGAGACGGCAATGCAATCGGACTTGCGCTGCGAAAAGACGGAGACTGGATCCGTGTAGAGGTGTGGGATAAAGGGAAAGGCATTAAAGAGCTGCACCGGGATCAGGTATTCGAACGGATGTACACCCTCGAGGATTCGCGGAACTCGTCGTATCAGGGCAGTGGTCTGGGCTTGACGATTACGAAGCGGCTGGTCGAGAGCCTAGGCGGGACCATCCATCTGTACAGCAAGCCGTATGAGAAGACTGTCTTCTCATTTGCCTTGAAGAAAATACGCTATTAGATTTATACAATCTTCCCGGTGCTGACAAGTTAACCTTTTGAACATGCACGATGAGCCGGCGATCCAGCTTAAGAAATTCGTAAGAATCGGGTAAGAAAAAAGAGAATTTCACTCCTTACAATAAAAGATAAGTGAAGGAGCGAAAGGGGAAACAATCATGACCTGCCTGTTGAGAACAAACCAACTAACGAAGACGTTTCAAGGCAAAGAAGTCGTCTCGAATGTCAATATGAATATTCAAAAAGGGGAGATTTACGGATTTCTCGGACCGAATGGAGCCGGCAAGACGACGATTATGAAAATGATTACGAATCTGGTGAAGCCGACCGCCGGCGACATCGAATTGTTCGGGGAAAAGCTGACCGATACTTCCTACCATCTGCTGGGAAGAATGGGCACCATAATCGAATATCCGGTCTTCTATGACAAGCTGTCAGCCAGAGAGAATCTGGAGCTGCATTGCGAGTATATGGGGTATCACAACAAGCAAGCCATCGATGAAGCGCTGGAGCTGGTCAAGCTGACGAATACCGGCAGCAAAGCAGTGAAAGACTTCTCCCTCGGGATGAAGCAGCGGCTCGGCATCGCAAGGGCTATTACGACGAAGCCCGAATTACTCATGCTGGACGAGCCGATCAATGGTCTCGATCCAGTCGGGATTAAGGAAATTCGCGACTTGTTCAAAATGTTGAGCAAGGAATACGGCATCACGATATTGATTTCCAGTCACATCCTGGGGGAAATTGAACAGATGGCGGACACGATCGGCGTTATCAACCATGGCAAGTTGATCGAGGAAGTGTCGATGGAGCAGATCCGGGAGAAAAATACGGAGTATATCGAATTTACGACGAACGATTGTAAAAAAGCGGCGTTTCTGCTAGAGAAGCATCTGGGAGTATCCAATCTGCGCGTAATGGACGATCATATCATCCGTGTGTATGATCCCTCTGTACCACAGAGCTCAATTACGAAGACGTTAGTCATGAACGATGTCGTCATCGAGTCGATTCACAAAAAGAACAGTTCGTTGGAAGACTACTTCCTGTCCTTGCTGAATGGCGGTGGCATCGTTGCGTAAGTTAATGAGCCTAGAACTGAAAAAATATAAGATCGGCGGGTATATTCGCGGCGCTCTTATCGCGAACGTCGCCATTCTCGGCATGGTGCTGCTGATGATCCATGGAGTTGAATATGCGGATGAGGCCGTCTTTACCTCCTTTTCCGAAGTATTCATAGGTATCGATATGTTTGTGAGAGGCACGTTTATCGTGTTCGCCGCCGTGTTATTGTCGCGCTTCATTATTGATGAGTTCAAAAACAAGTCGATTACGGTGCTCTTCATGTATCCGATTAACCGGAAAAAGCTCATTCTGGCGAAGCTGATCATCGTCTTCCTGTTTACGTTCCTGTCCATCATCATCTCCGACTTGTTAGTTAGCGGCGCTATACTGGCAATCAATGAGTTTACTCATAAAATGAGCGAGCCGCTGACGGCCTCCATCATGACGGAAGCCTCGATCAGCTTCGGGATGAATGCGCTGGCAGCCAGCTGCATGAGTCTCATTCCGCTATATTTTGGCATGAGAAAGTATTCAACGGTGACGACCATCACCACTTCCTTGCTTATCATAATGATCGTCTGTTCGAATAATGGCGGGGTATCGCTCAATAACATCATTATTATCCCTATTACGCTGGCTATCATAGGCGTCTTCGTCGCTTATGCCGCGCTCAGAAACATTGAGCATGTCGACGTTATCAAATAGAAGGAACGAAAGAGCGCCCATCATGGGCGCTCTTTGTTATGAATCTCAATGGAAGAAGCTTCGGATATAGAACGACCGGAGCACTATTATTCGATTGTCTCGCCTGCAGCTTCAGGAATGACGGGCACGCCTTGCAGCGGCTTCCCTTCCTTGTAGTACAGCGACGGAGTGAGAATGACGTAGAAAATATGGACATGGTCATATCCATGCTCTTGCAATAGGGTGTAGAGCTTGGAAGCGACTGCATCATGCTTCTCTTGTTCTCGCTGAAACATATAAATTTCGACGGACAAAGGCGAGTTGGCGACTGGCACCGCGTGAATAAGCTCAATCTTCACGATGTCCGGTGGAATATGGACGGTGTCGGCAACCAGATGGATGACTGCAGAGGAAATGCGTTCAACAAATGGCTGCTTAAACCCTTTAAAACGAATAAATGGCATAATATCATCCCTACTTTAAACTCTAGTATCATATGTCATTGTTTATATAGTTAATTACCCTTACGTATCATATCATATGTTGTGCCGTTTACGGAATAGGTGTCCCGATTCGAATCGCGTCTTGATTCGATCGTGAGTGGGTGCCCTGTTAACGAACGGCTGCGGCCGTACGTGCGAATACGCTGCGGGCGACGATGAGACAGATGACGCAGACAGCCGCGTACATAATCATCAAGGTCTGGAACGAAGACACATCGAGAATGATGCCGGTAAAAATGAGCGATAGCTGCAGAACGGAAGTTTCAATCATCCGTTTCAGCGAGAAGAAGCGTCCCAGCGCATCTTTGGAAATACGCACCTGCGCCTCCGTATTGGACAGCGGGATGAATAGCCCGCCGGCGAACCCGAATACGGCAAAGCCGATCATTTGAACCGGCATAAGCGGAATGCTCAGGATGATCAGGCTGCCAATGACGAGCATGGCCCCGCCGAAGAGCAGCGCGGGTTTGCTCATACGTTGTGCGAGCTTTTTCATCGCCAAGCCAGCGATAAGGATGGACGTGCCCTCCACAGCATAAATGATCCCCTTCAGGCCGTCAAAATGATGGGCTTCGCTCAGTTCAATGGCAAATACATTAAAGCCGCCGATAAATAAAAACGGAATGCACGTCATAATGAGCAGCGCTTTGACCATAGGCTCCCGCCGCATGAGCGGAAACAACTCGGAGAAGGACGCCTTGGAGCGAGCGCGATGCGTGACGTTGCTCAACTGCGACCGGTCAAAGGACAGCATGCACGTCAAAATAATTAATACGACATAGGTGATCCCGGAGATGACATATACGTTCTGCAAGGACAGAATGGTCAGCAAGACGCCGCCGATGGCGGTTCCGAAGATGCGGGCGATCGTAGTCAGATTGAAGTTGAGCATATTCGCCTTCATTAGCTGATCCTCTGGCACAATGATCGGCAGCACGGCATTCACCGTCGGGAAATAGAACGAGGAGGATATGACGATGATTAGTTGAAACACGATCATATACCAGACGTTCTGGTCCCATATGGCGGCGAGCATGAATCCGATGGCGGCGATCCGCAGCATGCCGCTGTACAGCAAGATTTTCTTCGGGTGCAACCGGTCGATGACATTGCCGGCATAAGGGGCCAAGAAGATGCCGAATACAGCCCCGGACACCAAGATGGACGATTGCAGGAAGCGGGAAGACAACTGCTCGCTTAAAAACTGCAGGCTGCCGATCGTGCCAATCCATGCCGCCAATTCGGACACGAATACTCCGGACAAGATGAGCCACATATTTCTATTCGATTGCATTGTCATCGTGATCCGTGTCCTCCTGTCCGTCTCCGAACACAGCCGCTCCGCCGACGCTGCGCTGAAAGCCGATAAGCGACATCATATAAGGCTTCGCGTCTGCAGGCCCATTCGCCTCCTGCTGTTTGAAATGCTTATGATATAGCTCTTTAAATTCCTTCAGGAAGGCTGTAAACTGCTCCTCCGTCGCATGAAATTGATAGGTGGCCGCCAAGTTTTTCTTCATGTCCTGGTTGTGGCTCTTTAACTGGAAAGCTTCGCCCGGCGCCTTCTCGATTTCTTGCCGCGTCGTCAGCACCGTCTCCAAAAAAACTTGCCGCGACGTCTCGATAAGCTCATGGCTCGGGAGCAGATCATCGCTCGGAATGAACCTTCTCGCCACTGCCTTATAGAACTTCTGCATGATGCCGTTCTTCTCTTCTTCCCGCACAATCCGCACGATGCCGTGTTTCTCCAGCTCTTTTAGATGAAAATAGATTTTGGTCTTCGGAATGGCGAGGATTTCCGCCAATTGCTGCCCCGTGTACTCTTGCTTCACCAGATTCATCAATATTTTTGTACGCAGGGGGTCGCTGATCACTTTCAATTTCTCCAGCGTGTCGATAATAAACAAGTCCTGTTGCATCATTATGTTCACCCTTTTTAGAACGTTCTATTTTATTTGACCGTTCAAATTTATCATTCCGTACAAAGGGTGTCAATTCCAAATTTACAACGATACCTTAAATTGGCCCGGACAGGGTTGCTGCCATGCATTATAAAAGAAATATAAAATTCGTTATGAAGTTTCTGCATACAGGGCTGGAAGCGGTTGCGCGAATTATCGTACAATGAGAATATAATGTCGGGGAACGTGGGAGGCGAGTGCTGCAAGCCCCGTAATCTGATGATGATGGAGGGGGATTACGCATGGCGATTAAAGCGATTGCATTGGATTTTGACGGGCTTATTTTGGATACGGAAACGGCGAGTTATTTATCCTTTCGCGAGATTTGTCAGGAGTACGGGCACGATATGCCGCTTGCCGTCTGGAGGGAGTGGGCCGGAGGAATCCGCACCTGGCCATTGGCGTGCGAATATTTGGAAGGGCTTCTGGGCAAATCAGTGGATCGCGAAGAGCTGCACCGCCACCATCGGCACATTTATAATGAGATGATTGCGGAATGGGACGTGCTTCCAGGCGTGAGGGAATTGTTGGATACGGCCGGAAGGCTGGGCCTCAAAGTCGCGCTTGCTTCCAGCGCTTCGGCGGCTTGGGCCGTGAATCATGTCAAGCGTTACGGCTTGCTCGAGTATTTCGATTTTCTGCAGACGCGCGATAATGCGACCAAGGTCAAGCCCGATCCCGAGATCTATTTGAAGGCGGTGGACGGACTTGGCGTAAGAGCGGACGAGACGATTGCGTTCGAAGATTCGGTGGTAGGAACACAAGCGGCGAAGGCGGCGGGACTATTTTGCGTCGCGGTGCCGAATCATGTTACGGCGAACTGCTCGTTCGATCACGTCGACATTCGGTTATCATCGCTCCTTGATATGGGACTGGAGGACATTATCCATACTTTGGAGAAGGGTAATCCGGTGCCGCAAGAAAGCGATATATAGACACAGTAAACAGTCACAATAAATTAGAGGTGGGAGTTATGGACGTTACGTTCATGAGTTTTAATTTGCGGTACAACGAGATTCAGGATGGGGAAAATGCATGGCCCTATCGGGTTGAAAAAGTGGCTGAGGTCATCCGGAGTCACGAACCGTTAGTCATCGGCACTCAGGAAGGGCTGCACCCGATGCTGCTCGATATGGAGCAAAGCTTGCCGCAATATGGCTTCATCGGCGAGGGGCGGTACGGCGGACAGCAAGATGAGCATAATGCCATTTGGTATGATAAAGAACAGATTACACCGGTTGAATCCGGGCAGTTCTGGTTGTCGGAGCAGCCGTCTCAGCCTGGCAGCATAAGCTGGAACAGCAGTCTGCCGCGCATTTGCACATGGGCCCGGTTCCAGTTCATCAAGGGGGCTTCCAACGAATTTATCGTGTTCAATACGCATTTGGATCACGAGAGCGAGGAAGCCCAAGTGAACGGAATTCGTCTCGTTCGACAGCAAATGGAGGAACGCTTCCGGAAGCGTCCGCTGCCTATGGTGCTGATGGGAGACTTCAATTCAACGCCTGACAGTCCCGTGCTGGACGTCCTCCACTCGAATCCGGATGGCAGCTTGCTATCTTTGACAGACGCTTATACGGCAGCCGCCGGCAAGGTCGGGCCCACATTCCATGACTTCAAGGGCGGGGAAGACGGAGAGGCCATTGATTATATTTTTGTGTCCAGCGACGTTCGCGTTATGGCGACGAAAGTAATCAGGGAGCAGATTAACGGAAGATATCCTTCTGACCATTACCCGGTAGCGGCGCGCGTCTCGATGAACTGACGGACTAGCCCCGCTTACCCGGGTGTTGGATGTGGAGCGGCGGCGTTTCCCGGTGAATACCGAGAAGCGGTCGCCGTTATCCGGATTACCTCGTGTGATACATAAGAGGAGGAAGCATCTTCGTATTGATGACCATTGATGACTGACAGAGGGGACAGCTCGGAGTTTTTTCAAACGTGAGATTTTCTCTCATCCAGCAAGAACAGTCCTCACTGCTGCAACTCCAGATGGAAGTTTGCTCATCCGGAACCGGCTCGATATTTTTCTTAGAATAATACATCGCGAAACCCTCCTTATGTTGTTATAAAGATTGTTCAAAGAGTATCTGTTTTGAACAGGCACTTATAGGGGCTACGGGCAATGAAAAAGAACTGCCCGGAGGACAGCCCTTTTTAAATTGGCTACAGTCTTGCCACACAAAAGCGGATTACATAAGGTAAAGGAACCGCTCTTTATATAGTATGTGAATTAAGTACTGAATATATGATAATTATTTGTTTAACCTGCCTGTACATGCGGAAAAGCTGCTACATGAATAGTTTTCCAAAAAAAATTGTAAAGGTAGGTGTTCAACGACTTGCATATCTCAATTTTATATGATATTATGATGTCAATTGATAAATTTGAACCACGCTTCACACATTGAAAAGGGTATCATTTTTACGATGGAACTTTTTTCAATGTGTGAATTTTTTTAAAGTTGAAAAAATAAACATGTTATATTTCCTTTTGGAGGTTAAGAACAATGCAAACAGGTACAGTAAAATGGTTTAACGCAGAAAAAGGTTTTGGCTTTATCGAAGTTGAAGGCGGCAGCGATGTATTCGTACACTTCAGCGCGATTCAAGGCGACGGCTTCAAATCCTTGGACGAAGGACAACGCGTTCAATTCAACGTGGTACAAGGCAACCGTGGACCACAAGCTGAGGACGTAACGAAGCTGTAAGAAAAGCCAGACGACTGCTCTTGACATGTGTGAAGAGCAGTTTTTCTTTTGGTTGCAAGATCAAAAGAAAGGGAGGGTAACGATGAATTATCGCAAGAAACCATTAGAGGAAATTCCGGAGGAAAATACGGCCATCTGGTCTTGCACGAAAGAAGGCTGCAAGGGTTGGATGCGCGACAATTTTGCATTCGAGAATGAGCCGACTTGTCGGTTATGCAACTCTCCGATGGTCCGTGATATGAAGATGCTACCGTTACTTGTTAACCCGAATGGTGATCTGAAATCGATCAAGAAGGGTGTGCAGATCGAGTAGTTGTTGCTACAACAGCTTACCTCTTCTGCGTAACGAGACGGATTGACGGACGACGTATCATTGTGGTTGTGAACAGCCTCCGCCATGTAAAAGGACACCTCACGAGGTGTCCTTTTTGCGTATAGCCGCACCAATTGCAAGGTGCTGGAGCTGTTGTGCTATTTGAATTGGCAAGGCAGGCGGGGTTGAATGATTTCGAGCTAAAAGCGGGATTTAAAGAACTGTATGGAACGACCGTGTTCGGCTTTTTGCGTGAGAAGCGGCTTGAACAGGCGCTCTGTCTGTTGCAGCAGGGACAAATGAATAGTTCTGAGGTGGCCTGCTCGGCAGGCTGCTCGAACCCCGAATACTTTGCGGCCGCCTGTAGAGAAAAGTTCGGGGGCAGTCTGAGCGAGGTCATTCGGCAGCATTAACGCTAAAGAAGCTTTCTTCATAAGAAGAGGGCTTCTTTTTGTCTTTTTACGTCATCGGACTACTGCTTGCGGTGGTCATCGCGCGCACGCTGCCGGAGACCAGACCGCAAGGAACTGTAAGGAAGCAATTTTGTCTGTCGAGCTTTGCTGCCATTATGGGCAATCGGACCGGTTCCGCATTACTGGCAATCGGGTTCGCAAGTACGAAATGGGGACAAAAAATACCTGCATGCAACGGACGATATGCGGAATCTGAAGAAAATGAACATCATACGTTCATTTTGACATAAATTCGGCCTTTCAAGGCCGGATTTCTTTGTTTGACGAATATCTTGTTCAAGATATATACTACTAAATAGTTTACTGCTAATTATTTTAATTCTAAATTAATTATCGAGAGGAATCGATTTCGATGCAGGCAAGATCACAACTGCTTGAACTGTCCACCCTTTTTAGATTGCTGCTGAAACGGATGACGCAGGAATGGAACAAGCGGATGATTGCGAACCTTTCATTTTCGCAATTTCGCATCCTTTACAAGCTCAATGAAGGGGGGAAGAAGAAGGTCTCTGAATTGGCGGAAGCACTGTGCATTACTTCCGGTGCGATTACCGGAGGCACTGATAAATTGATTAAAGAGGGACTGGCAGAACGAAAAAGAGCGGAGGATGACCGCAGGGTCGTCTACATTTATATTACGGATAAAGGTAGAGATATCGTGCAGATGATGCTTGAGCGTCAAAAAGAAACGATCTCCATGTTTTTTGAAAGCTTGCCAAATGAAGATGTCGGGCATTTGAAACGAATATTCACGCAAATTTTAGAAAATACAGAGGGACAGTCAAAGGAGTAGAAGAAAAAACCGTGGAACATTTGTCACACAAACGAAAAATGACCATTATGATGGCCATTATCGCAGCGATGTTCTTTTCTGCGATTAACCAGACGATTGTCGGTACGGCACTGCCCCGAATTATCGCCAAGCTTGGTGGCATGGATTACTATACATGGGTCATCACCATTTATATGCTTACCTCTACCATTGCGACGATATTAGTGGGGAAGCTGTCCGATATTTACGGGCGCAAGCCGTTTATTCTTTCAGGTATTATATTTTTTATGATTGGCGCATTCTTGTCCGGAACCTCAGCGGATATTATTCAGCTTATTATTTACCGCGGGATTCAAGGGATAGGTGCCGGGATTATTATGGCTACGGCCTTTACCGCTGTCGGTGATTTGTTCGCGCCGCGCGAACGGGGCAAATGGACGGGAGTCATGACCGCCGTGTTCGGGTTTTCCAGTGTGATTGGGCCAGCGCTGGGCGGTTATATTGTGGACCATATGGATTGGAAATGGGTGTTCTGGATTTTCCTCCCGTTAGGTATCGTTGCATTTTTTATGATTCTCATCCTATTTCCAAAGGTGGAGCGCAAGCAATCGGAATCGATCGATTACGCAGGTTCCTTATTCCTGACGCTGACAATCGTACCGCTGCTTCTCGCCTTCTCGTGGGCGGGCACGCAATATGCCTGGGGTTCACCGCAGATCATCCTGTTGTTTGCCGGAACATTGGTCTCGCTGCTTATCTTCCTGTTTGTGCAGACGAGAGTGAAGAGCCCGGTGCTTCCGTTGTCCTTATTTAAAAATAGTGTCGTGACCATTTCCAATGTCATCGGATTTTTGATGAATGCGGGTATGATGGGGGCGCTTATCTATATTCCGTTTTTCGTGCAGGGCGTAATGGGCATCTCTCCGACCTATTCCGGTTATGTGACGATGCCGAT
Source organism: Paenibacillus sp. OSY-SE (assembly GCF_000283315.1). Classification (NCBI taxonomy): domain Bacteria; kingdom Bacillati; phylum Bacillota; class Bacilli; order Caryophanales; family Paenibacillaceae; genus Paenibacillus; species Paenibacillus sp. OSY-SE. Next base: position 12,878 of record NZ_ALKF01000171.1, read on the forward strand.
GTCCATCTGCATGGTCATCTCCAGCGCCATTAGCGGTCAATTGATTACGAAGACAGGGAAATATAAACGATTTGCCCTCTTGGGCATGCCGGTCATGATTCTCGGTATGATTATTATGAGCTTCATGGACAGCGTATGGATGGCTGTAATCAGCATGATCGTATTTGGCTTCGGCCTCGGCCTCGGAATGCCAGTATTCACGCTTGCTGCACAGAACGCAGTTGCGCCTCAGCAATTGGGCGTCGTCACCGCTTCCTCGCAGCTGTTCCGCAACATGGGGGGGACGATCGGGATCGCCGTGATGGGTACCATTATGTCTTCGAAGATAACTAGCAATCTTGCGGAGGCGGCTGCTTCGGGTAAAGCGGTAGATCTGTCTCAGTTGGATCCGAAGGTTGCCGAACAGTTCCAAGCGTTTCATAATCCGCAAATGCTGCTGGACCAACCGAAATTGGAGCAGATCCAGCAGAGCTTGCCAGAAGCGCTGAAGACGATCTTCACGCAGATGATAGATATGCTGCGCGATGCGTTAAGCAGTTCATTATCGACGGTGTTCTTGTCCGGTGCGGCTTTGCTCGTCGTTGCCTTGATGTTGGCCTTCTTCCTGAAGGAAATTCCGCTGCGCATGACCAGCCGCACGTCTTCCGGTCAAGAGGATGGAACGTCTGCGGGCCAATCCGGCGCTGTGCCGGCGAAGCAAGTGTTGTTGGAGCAAACGGCGGAATAGCCAATTGAATATTGCTGTAACAGTTGAGCATGACAGAGCTGTTCCGAAAGTGGATAAAAATACTTGAGGGATGGAAAAATGGTGGGGCAGAGACTATCTCTGCCCCACCATTTTTCGTTTTGGATCAGACATATAAGTTGAGCGTTACGTCCGTCTTGCATGCTTGGACCACCCGAATGCTGGTCTCGTTCCAGCCGGGGGCCGGCGGTTCGCGTTGAAGAACAATCCCATCGCCACTCGGGCACACGCTATCGCCACGGCGGTAAACAGAAGGGACCAGAACACGGCGGGAATGAACGTAGCTGCGCTTAGATTGGAAGCGTCGCCCGCTTGCGTCGGCTGCTGGATGGACGCGACGATAAGGAACAGCGGTCCCAGCACGGATTCCACCAAGCAAATAAAGGCGACCAGCAAATAATAAAAATCTCGCAGCCAACGCCAAGGAACGAAATATATTGCTGCGCTCAGCACGATAAATCCGATGCACCACATGACCCCGAATGAATTGCGCACGAAGAAGAGAACGTTCACCAAGGCCAATACGGATAAAGTAATTAACCCGGCTTGCTGCTTCCCGCGCGAATACAAATAGAACAGCAGCACGGTGAACAAGGCGGAAATCGTATATCCCGCAAGGGAGATAGGAATGAACCGCCACGAATGGGCCACGGATGAGTAGGTGACCCCGCTGTGGTCTGCGAACAGATGAATATACTGCACCTTCCCGGATAAGAGCAGCGTAACGATCGCATGACCGAATTCATGCACTAATGTATCGACGTTGCGGAAAAAGGACGAGAACGGAATCCAGCGCGTCAAGATGGCTGCTCCTACGATAAAAGCGATTGTCTTCCACCATTTATTCATGAATTATGACCAACCTCCGCATCCAATCTTCTTACCGAGCATATTACAAAGGCGCCGGCATGTAAAATGCACTGACGATTCAATAGAGGCAGCTATTATAAGAGGGACGATTAACATGTCGTCCTCGTTCTGTTTTTGTCGAATAGACGGTACTATTGGCATAATCGTTTTACAAGATCGGCAAACGTAGTATACTTGTTCCATATGAAACTTCTTCCAAGCAACCTTCACCTTTTTATCACACCTTAGAACATCCCTCTACTTTATTTCCACAATTTTCACGTATACAAGATCGAAATTTGAAGGGAAACGGCGGATGGCATGCTGACGCTGGTGCACTATATTTAGCATGAGAATGATATGGGTCAATGAAGTGAATCGGGAGGGAAACCATGGAACTGAATCACGTGATTCAGCGGCAAGCGCAAGATCAAATGATCGAATGGATCGACACATCCAGGCGAAGGGCTAGGGAATCAGGCTTGAACTCAATGAAGATCCCAATGTTTCGCACCGTAATGACGCAATCGGAACTCATTTGCAAACGCTTAGCTTATGAGGAAATTTTGTCGGTCATCCGTTTTTTTATGGACAAATTGTTGAATCAGCTGCAAGGGACACCCATCATTATCGTCATTTCCGATGAAAAAGGCTACATGCTGGAATTGGCCGGGGATGAGACGATGAAGCAAACGATTACGCAATTGGGCATTAAGGAAGGTGTACAGTTTGCAGAAGAGGAGTGCGGTACGAACGGGATTAACCTCGCTCTAAATCACCGAAGTCCGGTGCAATTAATCGGCAACCAGCATTACCATCAGTTTTTTCACTCCAGGGTATGCTACTCTGTACCTTTTCATTATACCGATATCAATAATTTACTGGGTTCGATTTCCATTATGACATCGCTCGAACAAGCTCATCCCTATTTCTTGACGATGCTCATTACGGTTGTCGATTCTATCGAGCGTGAACTCCTTCTCCGCAGGCAGAACAGGAAATTAGATATTTTAAACCATATTATGATGGATACGACCCGCAATGGCATTATTATTACCGATAGAGAAGGACACATTACGGAATTCAATACGTATGCTGAGAATCTGACAGGTCTCACAAAGGAAGATTTGATCGGGAAGCCCGTAATTAATCTATTCCCTATGGGGCCATATATCGATAAAGTGATTCGTCATGGAGACAAGCATGAAGATATCGAGATTGTTATCGAGCATCCGTCCGGTCAGACCAAGTGTGTCTGCTTATTTGATGCGCTGCCGATTCTGGACGAGTACGATAACCCGATTGGGGCGTTCGGGCAGTTCCGGGATATTACAGAACGATACGAAGCAGAGGAACGATACAACTATCTCGCTTATCATGATGAGCTGACAGGGCTCCCCAACCGCAGACATTATAACGATCATTTAAATGAACTCTTGACGGAGGCCAAGAAGAACAAGCACATACTTGCCGTTCTTTATCTCGATTTAGACCGTTTCAAGCTGGTTAACGATACGTTGGGTCACAGTAAAGGGGACTATCTTCTGCAAAAAGTGGCCGAGCGTCTGCGCAAATGCCTGCCGGACGACACGGTGACTCGTATGGGCGGGGATGAATTCTCCATCTTGCTGTCCAATGTGAGAGATTCGAACGACGCGGTGCAAGCCGCACAGCAGGTGCTCCAGCTGTTTGAACAGGATTTTGTCATTGACCATTACCAATTCAGACTGTCGACAAGTATTGGCATCTCGATTTATCCTCATGATGGTCTGGATGCAGAGACGCTGCTCACGCACGCGGACATGGCCATGTATCAGGCGAAAGCGATCGGCAAAAATCGGTACATGATCTATACTCCGTCGATGGTGCGTCAATCCCATGAGAAGCTGACGATGGAAACCGATCTGCGCAAAGCAGTGGAGCATCAAGAACTCGTCCTGTACTATCAGCCTCAAGTCAACATTCAAACGGGCGAGATCGTCGGCATGGAGGCGTTATTGCGCTGGAAGCATCCGAAAAATGGGCTCATTCTACCGGCTGATTTCATACCGTTGGCAGAGGAAACGGGAATTATCGTCCCGATTGGGGAATGGGTGCTTCATGAGGTGTGTCATCAAATTTTGAATTGGGAGCAATCCGGTTTGCGTCCGATGAAGATTTCTGTCAATTTGTCGCCTTACCAATTTCTGAACAGCAACTGCGTCGATGCCGTCGAGCGCGTGTTGAAGCGAACCGGAATCAATCCGCGGCATCTGGAGCTTGAAATTACGGAGAGCATGACGATGGATGTGGAACAAGCGACTCCACTCATTCATCAGCTGCGTAATTTGGGCGTGCAAATTAGCATTGACGACTTCGGGACAAGCTACAGCTCGCTTAATTATTTGAAGAAGTTTTCCGTACATCGTCTCAAAATCGATCGCTCGTTCGTGAAAGACGTGACGAGTGACGAGCACAACCGGCAAATAGTCGGCACGATCATTGCGATGGCGCATCAGCTTGGGCTTGAGGTTGTGGCGGAAGGAGTGGAGACGGTGGAGCAACTGTCCTTCTTGTCCGAACAAAAGTGTGATGAGGCGCAAGGCCATCTGTTCAGCGCTCCGCTGCCGGCCCATGTCATTGTGGAGAAGCTGCGCGGGTCATGGTCCAAGCCGATGCGATAATTTATAGAGGTTGTTCAAAAAGTTCTCTTTTGATCACGTACTTATATGGAAAAGGAGTTAACAGTAATGATGAAGGTCTATTCGCTACTTGTAGAACATCTTCGGAAATGGGGGGTTACCCACGTATTCGGCATTCCTGGAAAATCGATTTCACCGTTGATGCTGGAATGCGAGGCGCGCGGCATCGAGTTCGTTCTGACGCGGCATGAGGCAGGCGCAGGATTTATGGCTGGAGGCTATGCCATGACGCATCAGACGCTCGGTGTAGCCATCGGCACGTCAGGGCCGGGCGGAACGAATATGCTCACCGCTGCCGGACAAGCCAAAGCTTACAACATGCCTGTTCTGTTCATTACAGGACAGCCTTCCATCCGTGATAGCGGGAAAGCGCTAGGTCAGGATTCGAGCCCGTTTACAACCGATTTGGTGAAAATGTTCGAGCCTGTCACGGTATTCAGCGCCCGCATTGAGCGGGAGGACTTGGTAGCCCGATATTTGCAGCATGCGGTGGAACAGGCGTTGACGGGCGTAAGGGGGCCTGTTCACCTGTGTATTCCATTCGATATATTGATGGCGGATATAGAACCTTTCGACCTGCCTTTGCCAGAGAGCCATCGCCGTGTCGTATCGCCGGACGTTGAAGCGGTCATTCCGCTGCTGGAGCAAGCGCAGAGACCGGTTCTGTTCATCGGCAAAGGCGTGTTAGCCGCAGAGGCGTGCGATGAAGTAAGGGCCATCGCGGAGCGTTGGCGAATCCCGGTCATTTGCACGCCGGGCGGGAAAGGCGCGTTCCCTACCCGGCATCCGCTTTGCCTCGGCAACTTCGGATTGGGCGGAACGGAACAAGCCCGCAGTTACTTGAAGTCAGGCGTCGATCTCATGCTGGCCATCGGCACCAAGCTGAGCGATATGACGCTGTCTGGATTTACCGAGGATATGGCTCCTAAGCAGATCGTGCATTTCGATTATGACTTGACCTTCGTGGGCAAGTCGATTGCTGCGCCTACGCTCGCTATTCCTGGCGATGCCAAGCTGAATTTGCAGATGCTCATTCAGAAGGCAGGCGCTTCGAGGGTGCAGGCACCGGATGAGATAGGGATTCCGTTCACGAATGAGGCGGCGTACATTGCGGCTTCCACGGCACCCGTCGAAGCTGGAACCAGCCAGACTGCTGCGTCTGCCGATACGGGCAGCTGCATGTCTGCCGTGACCGCTGTACAGGCCTTGCGGAAGGCGCTGCCTGATGATGCCGTCCTGTTCGGCGATGACGGAAGCCATTCGTTCTATGCTATCCGCCATTACGATATAAGAGAAGCGGGCACTTTTTATTTCGACGACGTGTTCGGAGCGATGGGACATGCCATCGGTTATTCCATCGGCGCAAGCATCGGTGCCCCGGACAAGCCTATCGTCTGCTTGACGGGCGACGGATGCGCCATGATGCACGGCAATGAGATTTCCACCGCGGTGAATCACCAGGTTCCGGTTATTATTGTCGTGCTGAACAACGGCCGCTTGGACATGGTCGACAAAGGGATGTCGTACCTAACGGGACGCTCTGTCGGCGCCATTTACGCTCATCCGCTGGATGTCGTGCAGTACGCGCAGTCGATGGGAGCGGACGCGCATTGCTGCCGGACGGAAGCGGATATTATCTCATCCGTGCAGGAGGCGCTGGGGACGAAGAAGCCGGCGGTCATTGAAGTGATGGTCGATCCGTTGGAGATTCCGCCGATATTGACCAGACTGCTAAGTTTGGATGATGAGCAGGGTGAAGATGCACAAGGAGGGGAATGACTTGACTCAAAACCGCTTGAATCAGAATCGGTATGAACGGGGCTTGGAGCTGTTTCAAAACATGGTCGGACCACAAGGAACGGCGGCGTTGGAAGAGGTACGCCAATGTTATCCCGATATGGCCGAGTTTATTGTAGCTAATGGGTTCGGAGATATTTATTCCCGTCCGGGACTGGACTTGAAGCAGAGGGAGCTGATCACGCTATCGTCCCTTATCACGCAGGGGGCGGCCGAACAGCTGCCGATGCACGTGAATGCGGCATTGAATATCGGCCTGACTCCGGAAGAACTGATCGAGGTTGTCATACAGTGCACGGCCTATGCGGGATTTCCAAAGGCGCTCAGCGCGTTCAACGTCATGATTGGAGAATTCCGCAATCGCGGGATAGAACTGACGGCCGGCCGCGTGTAAGATGAACGTTGGAACCTTCGGACTTATGAAAATGTGCGCTCCATCAGGGAATGAATTACTGTCAATCTTTCTAATTGCCTCATTATATGTAATAGCGAATTGTTTCAAAATTCGCTAATCCTAGAGTGACTACAGGAGGGCATATAATATGGCAATTATTAAACCCTTTATGGCAGCCAGAAGATTTGCGTCGACTATCGGGGCTGGAACGGGGACAGGGGCTGCCTTCGCCATCGCGGCTACTGCGTTTACGAATGATGCAGGGGCGGCGGCGACGGCATTTCCTGCCTCGTTTTCTTTTTACAACCTGTATATTAATGGAGTTGTTCAAATGGGGGATACTTCTACGATTTCGACAACGACCATAACGATACCGAGTGGAGATACGCTCGACGGGGCTACACCTGTTGTCATTGAAGTTGTCGTCAACTAATGTTGGATAAGGAATAAGGGCTGCATCAGAGATAGGTTCATTGCTCTGGTTCAGCCTTTTTTTACAAAAACATGGTTGCCTGCATACAGTTCGGGGACAAGACAGAAGAACGCGCATATCATGAGCCAAACGTTCAGCTATACGGGATCGCCAGCATGATATATCGAACCAAGATGAATTGACTCGATACGGGAATCGGGGTATTCTAAATCCGATTCCGTGTCTTATATGAATTTGTTCATCAACGGGATGAATCGAATCGGGCTGGTCATTAGTCGTCGGCAGTAACTCATGCACGACATTCGGGTAGACATAGATACCGTAAAAGCAGGCTGCCGAGTCAATAGGCCAATTCAGGAGGTCGAAGCACATGAATTCAATACCGGATCATTTGGCGCATGAGTTGTCTATTTTGTTTGTCGGCTATAATCCGAGCTTGAAGTCGGGCGAGACGGGGCATCATTATGCCAATCCCCGCAATCGCTTCTGGCATATCATCTATCGGGCCGAACTGACGCCGCGGCTGTATCGGGCAGAAGAGGACGGGGATTTACTGGAGCTGGGCTATGGCTTCACAAATATAGTAGCGCGGCCGACCCGTACGGCGGCAGAGATTACGGCAGAGGAATATGCGCAGGGCCGGGACGAGCTGCGGCACAAGATTGAGAGGTACAAGCCGAAGACGGTCTGCTTTGTCGGGAAAGGGGTATATGAAGCATATAGCGGCAGGAGGGACGTAAGCTGGGGATACCAGCGCGAACCGGTCGTACCTGGCGTGCGTGAATTCGTTGCTCCCTCCTCAAGTGGTTTAGTCCGTATGAAGATCGACGAAATCGTCGATATTTTTAAGCAGATCTGTTCCACACAGTGAAATGGGAGCTTGGCTGCCTTTCGTTCCTAGCCCTGAGAAGGAGCATTGGCGAGCATTATTGCAAGCACCCCTATTTGCAAGCGTTGTCACGGTGAATGTGCAAAGCTAAGAAGGTCACAGTGTTTCTCGCTCCGTTTTCCATACGATTCCGGTTTCTTTATACTTATACAAGAGTGTAATTGTTTCGGATAGATGACTAACGAGCGAGGAGTGACTTTCACTTGAGTAACGAAAATGTGTTAGACCGTCGGAACGAGATGCTGAGACGAAACATCCAGCAATATCTTGCCCAAGACAATCAATACGGCCTAAGCGCGCAGGAGCAGCATTTCCTGCAGCACATGATCAAAGAGCTGCATCAGAACATGCATGAGATGAATGCAAGCCATAAATAGGACGGATATCGAAAGCGCCTGCCCGCAGCAGACGCTTTTTATTTATGGATTTGTTGAACCGAAACCTCCAATTTATACCTTGAAATTACAAAGCCATTGACTAATACGACCTTAGTTCCACTCTCCCCACGGTTCAAAAACACTTCACCACATGTGTGCCATCCAATATTCCGTGCAGCTTCTCAATGAAGAATAATTACAGCGACTTCTTCTCGGGCGTAACCTGCTTTCTGGCGCAAATCGAAGAAAAGGACAACAAGCCGATGATGTGACTGATGCGAAGTACTAATTTCGGGATAAAGGAAGTAAATTGGAAGTAGAATCGACCAACGAGCCTTGGATTTTCATCCGACGGCTCATGTGCTGCTAAAGGGGAGAAACGTACAGTCTGAAATCGGAGGAGGATGAATCAGATGAGGGTGTACGTCAAAGAGTTTTTTACGTTTTTCGACATCATGCTCACACTCGCGGCAGGGCTCGTCTGTCTTGGCTTTACGATACCGCACCTGGCGCGGGGGGCGACATGGCTTGCTATCGTTGCCGGCATGATTGCTTACGCGCTCAGCGAATACGCTATTCACCGCTACCTTTTTCATTTGAAGCCGCCGCGCAACACATTTCTCAGGAACATGCTAAGACGTCTCCATTACGATCACCACGTCCATCCGAATAACTTGAAGCTGCTTTTTTTGCCGGTTTGGTACAGCTTTCCCCTCATCGCCGTCGCTGGCGCCATCGCCATTGCTGTTACGAGTGACTGGAGCTTAACGCTTGCGGCCGTCACTGGGGTCATTGCCTATCTGCTCTATTATGAATGGGTTCATTTTCGCGCTCATCGTCCCATTCAGCCGCTTACCCCATGGGGGCGTTATATGAAGAAGATGCATTTGTGGCATCACTTCAAAAGCGAGCATTTTTGGTTCGGCGTCACTAATCCGGTCATGGACAAAGTGTTGGGTACGTACAAAGACGAGAAAACGGTGGTGCGCAGCGAGACGGTGCGAGATTTGGAGAAGGGCGGGGAAATCGGCGGAAGAAGTGGCCAAATTGATCCCAAATAAAGTAAGCACTTATTTGCAAGAGTAGGCCGGGTAGATTCATATTGAACCAGCGTCCACAGCGGCTAATGGGCGTTTATTCCTATCTATCTTTCATATCCACCTCACAAATCAACCGTTCGGTTGATTTGTGTTGTTTCCCTTTCCGGTACGATGGGTTCAGGAGGGGATTATCCATGACACCGATGTTGGAAATGAATCATGTATCCAAGTTATATGGCGAGCATCATGCGCTGAAGGACCTTTCCTTTCAAGTGCATGAAGGCGAAATCTTATGTTTCCTTGGACCGAACGGAGCGGGCAAGAGCACGGCTATTCACATTTTGTCCACGGTGCTGAGCTACAATGAAGGCCGCATTTCGTTCCGTGGAACGAGAGTAGAGGAGCAGTTGTCCCATTATAAACGCAAGCTAGGTATCGTGCCGCAGGATTTAGCGATCTATGAGGACGTCACGGCAGAGGGTAATGTCACGTTCTTCGCTTCGCTGTATGGGCTGCGGGGCGACATGCTGCGGGAGCGGGTTGCGGAAGCCCTCCAGTTCGTCGGATTGTATGACCGGCGTGGCGATAAGCCGCGCACTTTTTCGGGAGGAATGAAGCGGCGGCTCAATATGGCATGCGCCATTGCCCACCGTCCGGAAATATTGATTATGGATGAACCGACCGTAGGCATCGATCCACATTCGCGCAATCATATTCTGGAATCGATTCGGGAGCTGAGGGATCAGGGCAGCACCATTCTCTATACGACCCACTATATGGAGGAAGTAGAGGAAATCTCGACCCGTATTCTTATAATCGATCAAGGAGAGGTCATCGCTTCCGGTACGAAGGAAGAACTGAAGGAACTGCTGGGGGACGAAAAGTGGATTGAGGTCGAGCTGGAAGACGCAAGCGAGCTGTCCGAAGAACGGCTGTTTCGCGTCGATGGCGTGAAGCAAGTGGAGAAGCATGACAATCTGCTGCGCATCGCTACGGTTAAAGGGATCGAGAACACGGACAAATTAATGGCCTTTTTCGTCAACCATGGCATCAAAGTAAAGCACTTCACAAGCTTGGCGGCAAGCCTGGAGGCCGTATTTCTACAGCTCACCGGTCGCAAGCTGCGGGATTAGGAGGGAGAACGATGGCTCAATTTGTTCAATCGACCCGCGGGTTCGGCATGTTGTGGAAGCGGGACTTTATGAATTTGCTCACCAGCCCTGTGATGCTGCTCACCAATACGTTGTTCCCGCTGCTGCTCATTCTCATCCTCGGTTATCTGACGCGCGGACAATATGGCGACACGGTCACTTCGTACGATTATTACGGTATTACGCTGCTAGTCTTTCATGCGCTGAATGTATCTATGACAGCATCCAACAGCTTTATGGAACGGAAGCTGAGAGCAAGTAATATGCGAGTGCTGTATTCCCCGATTCGAACATCGTGGGTGTATTTATCCAAAATATTAGCGACCTTTGTATTTACCACCCTGTGCATGGGGATGCTTGCGGTGCTGCTCGTTGTCTTATTTGGCGTTTATTTCGGAGGAAAAGATGCGGTTTACGTATTCGTCGCGCTGGCGCTTTTTCACTTATTTTCGGCTGCATTTGGCGTCTGGTTCTGCTGCTTGTGGAAGAGTGAAGAATTAGCGAACAAAATATTAAATGTCGTTAATAATGTGCTTGCCTTGATGGGGGGACTCTTCTTCTCCTGGGACAGCTTGGGCAGGACGGCGGAAACGTTATCGTACTTCTCGCCGGTCAAATGGGTGGTGGATGGGCTGTTCCGCATCGTGTATGACGGAAGCCTGTGGAGCTTCATACCGCTGGTCAGCGGGTTGTTGATCGGAACTGCACTGCTCCTGCTGGGCTGCAAATGGACGTTTCGAACGGAGGAGATGGTATGAATGCATTCGGATGCTTAATGCGGTTGAATATGCAGAGAATGGCTAGCCGCAAAGCCTATTTGCTTGTCACGTACGTCATGATTGTACTAGCGATCGCAGGGGCCGTTCTGCTGGCCAACTACGGCGGGATGAAGGTGAAGCTGGCTGTCGTCGGGGCGCTTGACCGTCTGTCGGGCCTGGAGCGGTTTCAAGTGGAGAGTGTGCACGACGCGCCGCCTGTATCCTCGCTCGTCCGTCAGAAATATGACGGCATTATCACGGTGCAAGTTGATGGCGCATTCGAGGTGTTGACGATCAAGGGGGAGAAGCTGGAAGCCGAGATCCGGGAGGTCTTGGCTGGTGGTACGATACCGGATGAGCCGCAACGCGGCATTGGGACGACGATGATGGGCTTTCTGCTCATGATCCTGCTGCTGCAAGGCGTCATGTTTCTTACGCTATTCGGCGAGGATCGCGAGAGCGGGACGCTGCGGCGGACGGCTTTGTCTCCAGCTGGCTTGAAGGCTTACCTTGGCGCGCAATGTCTCGTTGCCTTCCTCATGCTCTATGTGCCGACGGTTGTCATTATATGTGCCGCACGGCTCGGATTTGGCTTGGAGCTAGGTTATTCCCTGCCCGCCATAGCTATGCTGCTTATCGTCCCTGTTCTGCTTGCCGTGGGCTTCGCTTTATTCGTGATGGCAGCGTGCCGAAGCAGCGACAATGCGGTCATGACCGGCGGAGCGCTCACCGTGCTCACCTGCCTGCTGTCCGGCACGGTATATGCGGTGACGAATGAGCAGACATGGTGGAAGTACATCACACAGTGGCTTCCGCAGACACAGTGGATGAGCGTGGTGGGGAAGCTGGAACAAGGACTTGCGATCAGCCAATGGATCGGTCCGCTGTCATACGTGCTCGCATGGGTTGCTGCGTTCATGATTGCGGGCTGGGCCGTCTGTGCGCGCCGATATCGGGCAGGGCACTATTAACGCGTGCTCAAAAAGGACTTGAACAAGAGGTTAATGGATAAAAAAGCTTCTCTGTTCATGCCAAGCACCGTATGATAGAAGACAGAAGCGCTGAATGGGAGCCAGAGTGATCCCAGATTGCCAAGCCAGAGTTAGGAGTGGAACGTGTGAAGCTGATAGCGACCCGATTGAAGCCGCCCGCGCCCCGCGCCAATTACGTGATGCGAAGCAGGTTGACGTATAAGCTGCAGCAGATGGCCGAATGCAAAGCCGTCGTCGTTCAGGGTGCCGCCGGAAGCGGCAAGACGACGCTCGTAACATCGTTCCTGGCGGAGCATCCGCAGCAACATGTGCGCTGGATCTCGCTGGAGCCGGAACACAACGATGTGTATACATTCTGGTATTACATGCTGGAAGCGATGCGGGCAGACTTGGGCGAGGAGTGGGAAATGCTGTCGGAACGACTGGAAGCGATGCCGCAGCAGCATGATCTTCACAATATGTTGGTTATCATTGTAAATAGGCTTCAAGCAGTAACGGATTTAACCTTGATTTTGGACGATTTTCATGTCATTCACGAACCGGATATTACGGATACGCTGTCCTTCTTCATGAAGCATACGCCTGATTCGGTTCGATTAATCTTGCTTACCCGGACGACGCCCCCGCTCTACTTCGGAGAGTGGATGATGTCAGGGAAGTATATGGATATTCGCGAAGAAGAGCTGCGGTTTACGCCGGAAGAGTCGGCGGACTTCCTTGAGCATACGCTTGGCGTGCGGCTCGCTCCCGATATCGAGCGCCGGCTGATCGAGCGCGCGGAAGGCTGGGTTGGCGGCATGCAGCTCATGACGCTGGCTCTGCATCGGAAGCGAAATGTGCCCTCCGCCGAGTTGCCGGAGCTGAATCCGTACATGCTAGAGTACTGGTCCAATGAAATATTGAATTCATTATCGGAGGAAGAGAGGGAGTTCCTGATCGCGACCTCCATCCTCGGTTACTTCAATGAGTCTATATGCAGGCTTGTGCTGCATAAGTCTGAGGCGCGTACTCTTCTCAGCAAGCTGCTTGATCATCACTTATTCATTATCACGATTGATGAGCAGGAGGGAATATACCGCTACCACCACTTGTTCGGCACCTATTTGCAGACGAAGTTCTCCGAATGGGAAGAACCGAGGCAGCGGGAGCTGCATATGCGGGCAGCCGACATATTCGAGCAATGGGATGACGTGGAGGAGAGCATCAAGCATCGGTTGTGTATCGCCGACTATGAAGGGGCGATGCGGCTGTTGAAGCAGTGGGGAGCGAATGTCCGCGGCTGGGCTTATTTGCGTCAAATTCCCGTTCCGGCGTTGACCGACAGCTTTGATTTATTGTTTCAACGGCTGTTTTTGCATTTCTGCAATATGGAGTTCGAACTATGCGCGCAGATGATGAATCAGATGCGGGAGAACGGGCGCAGCGACATGCTGGATCGCCTTACATTCATTTACCGCTTCTTCTTGGAGGATGAAGCGGTGGAGGAAGGGCTGACCTCCGCATCGCTCATGGAGAGCTTCGATCTGGCGGAGATAAGCGAAGGTACGCGTACAATCATCGATATTACAGGCGCCATTATGTTTATGATGAGGGACCAGTATGCGGAAGCGCTGAATGGTCTTGAACGCGTGCTGCGGTCGGAGGTGCAGACGAGTAATCCGTATATTCGTTATTTTGCACTCATCCTCAAGGGGCAGTTGAAGGAATTGCTCGGCGAATTAAAGGAGTGCGAGCAAGTATATGCGTCTCTATTTGCCTTATTGCAGAGCGCTCCTTATTTATCGGCGATTAGCATGAACAGTTATATCGGGGTCGCGGGCATCTACCTGAAGACGATGCGCCTGAACGAAGCGGAACAGATGCTGAACGAAGCGCGGAAGCAGTCAGAGCGTTCGTATGTATCTATGGAACGGGGCTACTTAATCAACGTGATTGAGCTTCATTTGCTGCGGGGCGAGAAGCGGGAGGCATCCGAACGGTTGGCGGAGCTGTGCGCTTACGATTATTATCAGCAGCCATCCACGATCGCTTCGCTTTTGAAGTTCCAGCGTCTAGTCGGAGCTGTCGATACCCAACTGGTGGATCGTTTTCTTTCCCATATGAATGAACGCGCGAGTGAAGGCAGCTATATGCGTTATGAAGACAAGCTCGTCTATGCCCGGCTGCTTGCTGACCAAGAGCGATGGGAACAAGCATTGCAATTGACAGACGATGTGTTAGAACGAACGCGCAAGCATAAGGTGAAGGTGCTGTTGACTGAGGCCTTGCTATTAAAGCTCGAGCTGCTGGACGAAGCTCCGGCGGAGCGGAACAGTCAACAGGCACGCGAGCGGGAAAGGCTGTACCTGATGAGGGAAGCTGTGCATTACAGCTACGCCAATCACTATTTTTACCCGTTTGTGCTGACAGCTGCATTCCCCCATGTTCGCAAGCTGCTGGATACGTTAGGCAACGACTTGAATGCGGCGGAGAGAGCATTTCTGCTGGAGCTGATCTCTTATATGCAGCCACCGCGTGAAGAGCGCAAGCTGCTGAGCGATCGAGAGCTGGAAGTGCTGCAGGTGATGGCGGGCGGTGCGTCGAACAAGCAGATCGGTGAAGTGTTATGTATTTCGTTAGCGACCGTAAAGACGCATGTGCTGAACATTTACGGCAAGCTGGATGTATCCAAACGGATCGAAGCAGTAGAAAAGGCGCGCCAGCTCGGCTTACTCATTGATGAGGGCCACATGGACCTCATCAATTGAACTCGATCGTCAACTATGCTAGAATGCTCCTCATTCAAGGATAGCGCCGACGAAACAAGGGGTGACTCATTTGGAAGATACTTATTTGGATTCTATCGAGGTGCTCCTGTCTCAGGTTGTACGGGCATATAACTACCAAATGATGAGGATGGTCCAAGATGCCGGGATCCATCCGGGGCAAATGCCGCTGCTTCTGCTGCTGCACGAGCAGGATGGCCGCAGTCAGAAGGAACTTGTCGATAAGATGAAGGTGAAGCCGGCGACCATTACGGTCATGCTGAACCGGATGGAGAAGTCCGGACTCATTGAACGGCGAGCGGATAGCGTAGACATGCGCGTATCACGCGTGTATTTGCTGCCACAGGGAACAGCCGTTATCGGCCATGTCGAGCAGGTGGTGCATCAGATTGAGGAGCAGTGCTTTGCAGGCTTCCGTGAGGAAGAAAAAGTGCTGCTGAGGCGCTTCCTTCAGCACATGCATCACAATCTGAGCACAGCAGGAATATCAAATGGGTAAGACGCGAATAAACGGCAATCCATACAGGCTGTTCCCTTAGTGGGAGCAGCCTGTCAAGATCTCTGCCGAACTGCCGTGTCTTCGCTTGCCATCAAGGATTATTCAGGAATGGAGTAGCTTCTATCCTCTTTGTCCAATGCTTGAACGGATGCATTCGGATAGCTCTGTTCGATGAACCTGCACACCTCGATGAATATTTTAGGCTTTCCCGTCAAAAACCGCTCTTCATCAGCGTGCTGTTCCCGTATGAGCAACTCGCATATCACTCTTGCACTCCGCACACCGCCCGCGATATATGCCTGGATCGGAGCATGAAGCGACGCCGGCAATCCAGATGATGCAGCTGACGGCTTCGGTGCCATCGGTTCTTCCTGCCATGTGAACAGGTCCAACAACATATCCTCATTGGAGGATGGTTCCTGCACAGGAGGGGTGTAATTATCGATCCATACTTTACGGGCTGGAGGCTGCTGTCGCAGGCGTTTCACCTGCCGGTCTAATAAAGGCAGACCTAGCTTCAAATGGGACATCACATCTTCTGGCAAGCCCTCTATGTCCAGCATCTCCGGATTGGGCTGCCAGTCGCTCTTCCTTTTGATGAGCATTTCGTCCAATTCATAGTCAATCGCATCGAACCCTTTCTTGATAGCGGATACCATCGAAGCATCGATGCCAAGGTGTTCTTTTAAATGTTCAATGCCGAATTTCTTGACTTCACCGGTCTTTTTGTGCTCGACCTGGTGCTGGTAACGAAGGGAGCGGCCACATTCACAACGAAGCTCGGGAGAGACTGATCCTGCGTCAATATACCCCGTGTACACCCATTCGTCTAGTAAAGCTTCAATGTCTTCAGGATCAGCGTTCTCTGGAATATGGAAGCCCTTTTCCTTGGCCATCGCATTGGCAAACACCGTTCGCCGAGAGCGAACCAATTGTTTTGACAGAAAATCACGCTGTTGTTCATTCAGTTCGGATAGAATGGAATCCCGTTCCTCGACAGTTAAAATCAAGCTTTATCCCCCCTTAATGCGCAGCTTGATCCATTCCGTGCGCTTTTCTTTGCAGCAGCAGTGCCACTTATAACGTTTTCCTATCAGACAAGTCCTTAAGAAAAGGTTACCACGCTTCGTGTTAAGCTGCCATTCCATCTTGAGGGAGAAGCTATTGTTGGTGGTCGCGGAGCATCCATTCCAAGGAGACAAATACATGCTGCAGGAAGTCTCTGTCTCCGCTGGCGTGAGCCAGAAACAGTCCGCCTTCCCACAGCGATATAATAAGCGCTGCGGTCTGCTTGACAGGAAGAGCAGTGTGAAGCTCGTTCTTGCTCTTGCCTTCTATAAGAAGCTGTTCTATGGTGAGCGTTTGCTGGTGGACGAAATGTCGGATTTTATCCCGCACGGGTTCGCATTCTCTTGAGGTCTGGGCATGTAAGGTGAGAAAAGGGCAACCCGCTTGGCAATTTCGTTGCAATGATTCGTATGATAACATGCGGAGAATGAATTCGATTCGAGCAATAACCGGAACATGATGTTGGGACATGATGGAGGTGATGCCTTCATGATAGTGGCTTATGAGCTGGTCTAGAACAGATAACAGGATATCCTCCTTATTTTTAAAATGATAATAAATGTTAGCCTTCGATACCCGGCTTGCGGTTACGATATCTTCAATGCTCGTCTGTTGATAACCAGCTGTCAAAAAAAGCTGTGAGGCGATCTGCAAAACGACTTCTCGATTGGACGTTTTTCGAACTCTATATCTACTATTTCTTTTCATAATCGTAATGTAAGATTTTTCATGCATCGTGTCAATATGACTGGTCCTCCTCCTAGCACACATTTCACTCTACAGATGTAGATAAGACTAGACTTAAGTCCGAAGTGCCGGTTTTATTGATTGTCTTATACTGGAATGTGTCGAGTTAAAAGATATTTACGTTTATATGTGCATATGATTTAAAATGAGGAAGGGGAGCTTGTTCATGAAGCGGTTTGGCTATCTGACCGTTAGCTGTGCACTCTTGCTTATTGCAGCAGGTTTAATTATGGGGATCAAGCAAGTGCAAGAGATATGGTTTGCGCAAACGGAAACGAATGAATTCGTGCCTCCTGTGGCAGACTCGCAGGATAACTTTCGTGTGGAATCCAAGCACGGCATCATTGAGTCGGATTCAGATGGAGGCTTCCGGATTGAATCGCCGGAAGGAAGTATTTATACGAATGAGGATGGGAGCCTGCACATTGAATCCTCCGAGAGCTCGATCCATATTGGCGGGGGCGTTGCAATTCGCATCGGAGGCAACGAATAACTATAACCGAAAGCCATGTACCGTTAGCGGGCACTTTGTCGTTATGTCGAAGGTCCGCAGCCTGGGCATGGCTTTTTTTCGTGTGTGGGAACGTATAGCTTCGTGACCGCAACCATGTATAATAATAGGCAGATAGAGTCACCTATATTACCAATGAAACCTACGGGAGGCATCATGAAACCAATCGTTGACGTGGCAGCACAGCTAGGAATTGCACAGGAACAGCTTGAGCTTTACGGCAAGTACAAGGCCAAGCTAGGACGTGAAGTGTGGGACGATATCGCCCTCCGTCCGGATGGCAAGCTAATTCTGGTAACGGCCATGAATCCGACGCCGGCCGGGGAAGGGAAAACATTGACCACGATCGGGCTGACGCAAGGCCTGAATCGTATCGGGCGGCGAGCGGCAGCCGCTCTGCGGGAGCCGTCTCTTGGGCCTTGCATGGGCATGAAGGGTGGCGCGACCGGAAGCGGCAGTGCGCAGATTGTTCCGGCAGAGGATATCAATCTTCACTTTACCGGCGATATTCATGCGATTACCTCGGCGCATAATTTGCTTGCGGCATTGCTGGATAATCATCTTCATCAAGGCAATGCACTGCGTATCAACCCGTCGCGCATTATGTGGAAGCGTGCTGTGGATATGAATGACCGCGCTTTGCGCAACATTGTCATCGGCATCGGCGAGAGCAACGGAGTGGTGCGCGAGGACGGATTTATGATTTCAACCGCTTCGGAAGTGATGGCGATTCTGTGCCTTGCGGAAGATATGAACGATCTGCGAGAACGGCTGGGTAAAATAGTGATTGCGTATAACGATAGCGGCGATCCGGTATCCGCCTCCGATTTGCAGGCGGTCGATGCCATGTGCGCGCTCTTGAAGGACGCCATTCATCCGAATCTCGTGCAGACTATCGAGGGAGATCCGGTGCTTGTGCATGGCGGTCCATTTGCCAATATCGCACATGGCTGCAGCAGCGTGCGCGCGACGAGATACGCGCTGAAGCTGGCGGATTACGTGGTGACCGAAGCGGGATTCGGAGCCGATCTTGGCGCTGAGAAATTCATGGACATCAAATGCCGCCAGACGGGCCTTTTCCCGTCGGTGATTGTAATTGTTGCGACGGTCCGGGCGATGAAGTTCAACGGCGGCGTTCTGAAGCAGGAGCTTGCGCATGAGCAGGTCGAGGCGGTGCGTGCCGGATTCTGCAACGTGAAGCGGCATATTGAGAATATGCGCCAGTTCGGCGCGCCGGTGCTGGTGGCTGTGAACCGGTTCGCTACGGACACAGAAGCGGAGCTGGAGGCGGTGATGTCCTTATGCCGGGATGCGGGTACGGAAGCCGTCATTTCGGAAGCGTGGGATAAGGGCGGCGAAGGCTGCCGGGCGCTTGCGGAGCGGGTGGCAGAGCTGGCGGACCAATCGGAGGCGAAGGAGAACTTCCGTCTTCTCTATCCGGACAACATGACGATCGAAGACAAAATCGCCACAATCGTAACACGCATCTACCGCGGGGCTGAGGTGAAATACCGCCCGGCAGCGAAGCGGGCCCTTCAGGAGCTCGCGCGCCGCGGAGCAGGGAATGTGCCTGTCTGCATGGCGAAGACGCCGTATTCGTTCACGGATCGGCCGAGCTTGCTCGGTGCGCCAGAAGGATTTACGATCGAAGTTCAGGATATTCGTTGGTCGAGGGGGGCGGGCTTCGCTGTCGTGCATACGGGTCAAGTGATGACCATGCCGGGCATGCCGAAGGCCCCTGCGGCGGAGCGGATTAAGCTTGACGGGCAGGATCGTATCGTCGGGCTTCTATAGTGCTCGAAGCGTTCAAAGCGTTCCTAAACGTCCGAAGTATGGAATGATTCGGGCGGGAAGCGGAGAACGGAGGAGCGGAGGAACGGGTGAACTTGCTGAAGGTGTAACGCTGCTTGCTGCTAGCTCCAAACGTGAATTACAGATTGAGGACTTGGTTTCTTATAATCAGGTCCTCGTTTTCATTTTACCTCTAAGTGAGAAAAAGCGGCATTTCCGCTCTTAGTGATTCAGTTGGAGGCGGGAGAATCAGTGAAGGCTGAATCGGGCGCAATGGTGTCGATGACCCTAGCCGTGCGCGAGATGCTTAAGCTGGTGAACGATAAGAAAGAGGATGTCCCGGTAGTCAGGATTGATGACGAAGGGACGTCCTCCTTTTTATTTATTGCGGGACTGCGGAATAAATGCGCTTTTCACCTTCAATAGCTTGGATGGGCGCAATGTTCTGCGTAAATTCAAGTGTTCCCATATAACGGCCGTCCGCATCGCGTACAGCAAAATAACGGATGAGCACGAACTTGTCTTTCATTCGAATCCAGAAATCTTCCACATCCTTCGCTCCAGATTTGAAATCGACCAATAGCTGATTCACGACATGCACGCTTTGCGGCGGATGGCAGTTCTGTACGGTGCGGCCGATGACGGACTTGGTGCGGGTAAAGATGCGCTCTTTGCCGTGAGAATAGTAGCGAACGACATCATGTTCATCAATGAATGTAATATCTACGGGCAGATGATTCAGCAGCAGTTCCAGTTGGGCCAAGGAAAGCACGCCGGTGTCCAAGCGGATGAACCCTTTGCTTATGGCCGTATCTTCTGCTGCGGCTGGCGCGCGTTCAGGCTTCCATACGCCGGCGGGTTCGGCGAGGCAATACCCGATATCCCCGCTTTCAGCGGCGATGCGCAGCCACTCATCTTCGGTTAACGTTTGCAGTGACATGGGGAATAATATGTTTTCTTCTTTAAATATCATTTCGCTCACTTCGTGAATGACATCCTGCAATTGTGCTGCGATGGTTCCCCTGTCCAGGCTGCCGTCCTGCGGATAGTCGATAATCGCCTGCTTCACCGTCTTCAGCGCGGCGCGTATCCGATCGTCAACGCCCCACATCACTTGTGTCGGACCGTTAATGCCGTATTTCTCAAGATACGGAAATAGCAGGTTCTCTTTGCGGCTGTAATGTTTATCTACATCCATCAGCAGATTCAGGTCCTCCAGCAGCCTTAATCTGTTCCGCTCACTGCCGTCCTGCGCGAAGCGCTCGGTATGAAGGGACAGCTTGAATTGAACGAGCTGCTCCAATTCAAGATTCTCCAGCATGAATGTGTGCACCGGATGACCGGGGTGTTCTTCTGGCTGCGTAGGACGGTGAATTTCTTGAATCGATCCCTTGAATATGGCCGTGTGAACCGAACAGAGGCGTTGCACCTCCTCGACAGGAATGCCCTCCTCGGTCATGAGAGCATGCTCCATTGCCGAGATTTCTGCCACCGTGACGTCGCCTACTGCTTTTTCGAACCGGGCTTTGACTTCCTCTACGCTTTTGCCATCATGTAGTTCCTTTATGATCTCCTTCAACAACTGCTGGCGGTGGTGGTTGGATGCTGCGCTGTCTTGCTCGCGATTATTAATCATTTCACTCATGATGAGACCGCTCCTTTCCGATAACGTGGTAGCCTTCGCGTTCGAACGTCCCGATAATGTGGTTCAGATCCTTTCCCCGGGCCTTTGCGCCTTTCGGAATGGTCATGACCCGTCCGGCGGTGTTCAAAATAATGGGGTTCGCCATCTGATCAAACCCTAATGACTGCATGATACGTATGACGTCAGGGTCTGATGTACATAGGTCGTAAACGGATTTCGTCAAATCCAGTGTTTTGTTCATGGTAGAAGCACCTCTAATGGATTAGGGATTACACAGGTTCAGCACATCACAAGAATGAGAACTATTCTCATACCTGTAATGCTACAGTAGCATGGATAACCTATCCGACTTGTGATTGTACGCACAAAGTCAGTGACAGTGTAATGAAGGGGGAATTGAGGTGAGACGAACGTTGAGGTATGATGAGGACAAAAGCAACTTTTCGGACAGTTGGAAATCATGCAAGCAATGCTTTCGGATGGATGTATACTCATAGGAAAAGGAGTTGAGGATATGGCGATAGCCGAGATTACCGTAATTCCGGTTGGCACGGGTTCTACGAGCCTGAGCCGCTATGTCGCTGATATGCAGCGGGCGATTGACCAAGTGGAGGGAATAACGTACGAGTTGACTGCAATGGGGACGATTATTGAAGGTCCGCTCGACCGATTGTTTGCGGCCATACAAGCCCTGCATGAGAGTCCGTTTCAAGCGGGGGCGAAGCGCGTATCAACCGTTGTTAAGATTGACGACCGCCGGGACAAAGCGTCTTCGGTTGTACAGAAGCTTGAATCGGTTAGAGAGAAGCTGAATGCTTAATGAGATGAAGCGGCGTCCCGCCTTTGCGCATAAGCGCAAAGCAACCGGGACGCCGCTTTGTTCGTTATATGGCATATTGCGTTACGGTTCGTTCTCCGTCTTGGCAGCAGGCTCGTTCAGCAGCTCAATCGTGTCTCTCGCTTCCGCGGAGATATCCGTGATGATGCCATCCACGCCGAGCGTATAGAAATGCTCTACCTGTTCGGGGTCGTTCACGGTCCACACATACAGCGGTTTGCCGGCTAGCTTGGCGGAAGCCACCAATCGCGGTCTTACAAAAGCCTCCTCCACGACGAAGAAGTCCGCCTCGAAGCGGCCAAGCTGCGCAAAAGTTGCATAGATAACGTAACCCACCATCAAATCGGGGGCAGCCGTCTTCACTTTTTGAATCAATTCGTAATCTAGGCTCTGCACCACGATGTCTTTCTCCACCTGATGGCGGCGCACCGTATCGATAAAGATGGGAACATAATTGCGCTCGTGTCCGTGCGTCTTCAATTCGATATTTAACCGGATGCGTCCCTTCGTAAATTCCAATACCTCATCCAGTGAGGAAATATAACCTTCGAATCCATCTTGGCGTAACTGAATTTTCTTCAATTCATCCAAAGTCAGGTCAAACACATTGACGTTTTTCCCTGAGAGCCGCTTAAGATTTTCGTCATGAATGACGGCAAGCTTATGGTCTTTCGTCTGGAGAATGTCCAGCTCGATATAATCGGCTCCGGCCTCAATGGCACCCTCAAATGCGCCGAGCGTATTTTCGACCCCAGACAAGACATCCCCGCGGTGAGCCATGATAATAAATTCATCCTTAGCCCCTCCGACGTCGGTAAGCAGCGCCGATACTCCCCAGCCGACGGCGATCAATACAAGCAATCCAAATGTCGCCAGCTTCGGACGGTGGCGCTGAATAAAGTTGCGGCGCGTTTCCCTGCTTTCCCACACGGCAGCATTGAATCCATCCGTCTCGATAGCGACGGCGTCCTTGCCCGCGTATTTGACGTACAGGCGGGTAATAAGTGTAATGAATAGCGGGGTCATCACCAAGGTGAGCGCATATACACCGATACTTATTATGACGCCAAGTGCCAGAACGGCGGCTGCCGGAATGCCCGTGTCTTCAGGGAGCAGCCACAGTAACGCGATTAAGATGACGAGCAAGACAATGACGGCAAGTACAAATACGAGCACCCACTCCAACACTGCTTTTACAATCGACCATTTGCTCTTCCAAAATAAACGGCCGCTCTTCCGAACTGCGTACCAAAATCGGTTCGTATTTTCCAATACGAGAATGGGCAGCGCATAAATGCAAAGGCAGTTCAATACGAGAATAATTAGAAAAAACAGAAAGAACATGATGGTACCGAGCCCGGTCTTCAACAGTTCTCCAGTAATAAAGTTCGGGATTGTGACATTTGGCAGCAAGGACGGACCGAAGCCCACATCAAGCAGCGGGATTAAGAGCAGCAAGTAAAGCGATAGCCCGAAGACTCCGATTCGCCATAAGCTAGGCAGGCGTGACAATGCCTTCAGCAGTACGGCGCGAATACGTGCTCTTTTTCCTTGCATGCCGTAATAGGCAATGTAGATGAGCACTGCAAATTCGGTATAAATGAGCATCATCGCCACTGGCGCCATGAGGATCAGGCTGAGCAGTCCATAGCGGCTGAAGACGAAGCGGAGCAGATCATGATTGGCCGCAGCGTCGAAGCCGCCAATATCCAATACTTTGTTAAAAATAACCGAAAGTAAAGGAATAAACAGTCCGATAGTCATCAGCTTGTATACCAGTTCGAACAGTAGAAAAGGGCGGTGCGCATGCGTCCATACTTGCAGGATGTCCCGTGTAGTTTGAAAGGATAAAAATCGGGATTTCTTTTTAGGTTTGGTCATAACAGAGTTTCCTTTGAACATGATATCATTTCTTATCATTTCCATTATAAAATAGGATCTGCTTCTGACCAAATGAAATGTTGCTCCTTCCAGCAGAGGTAACTCATCTTCGACATGAATCGCAACAGGAAAAGCGCCTCCCATAAGGGCAGGCGCCTCTTCATTTATTTTGAAGCTGTGGCAAAATTACAGCCTTTACACCATTATACCCAGCCACGAGCTCGCATAGCTTCGGTAACGCGCTGAAGTGAGATCATGTACGCTGCCGTACGCAAGTCAGTTTCATACTCTTTCGCCATATTACGAACTGCATCGTATGATTTCACCATATTGACCTGCAGCTTCTCGAGGACTTCCTCTTCGCTCCAGTAGTAGTTCATCAAGTTCTGCACCCATTCGAAGTAGGATACGGTCACGCCGCCTGCATTGGCCAAAATATCCGGAATAACGATGCAGCCTTTCTCGTTGAGAATGGCATCTGCTTCCGGCGTAGTCGGACCGTTCGCCGCCTCAGCGATAATGCGCGCTTGTACGCGAGGTGCATTCTCTTTCGTAATGACATTTTCAAGCGCTGCCGGAATAAGAATATCTACACCCAGCTCCAGCAATTGCTCATTGCTGATATGATATTGCACGCCGTAGTCCAGGATTATCGCTTCATCTTTCAATTGTTCGACGCGGTTCAAGTCGAGGCCGTTCGCATCATAGATTCCGCCGCGGGAGTCGCTCACCGCAACTACGGTTGCTCCGAGGTCGGTCAACAGGCGCGCCGCAATGCGTCCAGCGTTGCCGAAGCCTTGAACCGCTACAGTTGCTTTCTCCATCGGCAGGCTGATATCTTCCAGCGCTGATTGAATGGCGTAGACACAGCCTTGAGCGGTCGCTGCATTCCGTCCTTGCGATCCGCCGATAATAATCGGCTTGCCTGTGATGACACCAGGAGAATAATGACCGCGCAAC
Source organism: Paenibacillus sp. OSY-SE (assembly GCF_000283315.1). Lineage (NCBI taxonomy): Bacteria > Bacillati > Bacillota > Bacilli > Caryophanales > Paenibacillaceae > Paenibacillus > Paenibacillus sp. OSY-SE. Next base: position 37,689 of record NZ_ALKF01000171.1, read on the forward strand.
CGGCTGTAAGTATCCATCATCCAGCCCATGATTTGCGGAGTGGTGTATACGTCTGGAGCCGGGATATCACGCTCAGGTCCTACGATGTCCGCGATAGATTCCATGAAAGCGCGGCTGACGCGTTCGAGCTCACCCTTGCTCATCTGGCGCGGGTCGCAAATGACGCCGCCTTTACCGCCGCCGTATGGCAATCCCACAACACCACATTTGAACGTCATCCACATCGAGAGTGCTTTAACTTCGTCTAACGTAACGTCAGGATGGAATCGAATGCCGCCTTTTGTCGGGCCAATCGCATCGTTATGCTGCGAACGGTATCCGTCAAAAATGCGTACCGTACCATCGTCCATCCGAACAGGAAAGCTCACTGACAAAACGCGCTTGGGCTTTTTTAACAATTCCGTTACATGTTTAGGCAATTGTAATTTTGCGGCCGCAGCGTCAATTTGCTTCTGTACGATTTCGTACGGGTTTAGCACTTCTGATTGTTCACGTTGTAAAATTTCCAAGGCTCATCACCCATCCTCTCAAGCTATATAGGAACACTTTTCAAACATTATACTGTCAACGTGCGTATTTTGAAATACATAACCTATCAAAATTCATAAAAAAGTTAAAAGATTATTTTACACGGGGTGATAAATTTTCTTACATCGAATTATTCTTTTATGGGTATAAAACCTTTTTATAGAAAAAATATGTCAATATAAAGCGCTTTCTTCGTCCTTGTCAAGAGGACAAGGAACGAATGGGAACCGTATGAAGGAAATAGTTGACGTGATACTACCCTTACAGCAGAGCGGATTGGAGCCGTTTAAGATTGTCCCCGTCGAGAGGACGATTGTTTTTGTCCGGAAAAGGGCTTGTGGATAAAAAAACCATATATATTGTTATTCTGGCATCTCAATTGTGTTCCAATTCGGAATCCTATTTAAATAGGAAATCGTTCGCTTTTTCATATCTATTTGTGTGTCGGTATGGTTGCGGCGTAAGGAAAAGGGGGAACGAATTTACAAGAGAACATAATTTTCCTCATTACGTTGGTTTTATTTTCCTTATAGGCTTGGCTTAGAGTTCATTCAAGGAAGGCTGTACGTAGGCCCTGCGCATTTCTTTGCGGCGACCTCGGATGGAACCTGTGGATTTCACGATATTTACGTACTTCTCTTTCCAGCACAGAACTCGACGTTCAATTCCAAGACCACATGACTCAAGTTATCAATAACGCACCGTGATATAAAGCAGTTCATGGATTTACCGGCTGGCGCCGAGCTATATGATGTGTATCGGCTGCGCGGACGGATTCGCGAGTACGGCATTCAGCCGCTCTTTATTCGGCATCCTGAATTGATGACCGTCTATTTGGTTAATTTCGATGGGCAATCGGTTTATTTCTTTAATGGCGGACCAGAGACCTGGCTCAATCATGAGCAGTCGGCAGTCAGGCTTGAGACGTTGCGTGAGAAGACTCGCTCTGATGGGCGATTGACGCTGCTCAACGACAGCATTATGGCCAGCCAAGAGGCGCGGCGGATTACGATCGTCCGGTAAATTCGCGGTCTGACCACTCCGAACGCAAAGGGCTGCTTGCGATCCAGATGATGTCGCAAGAACTCCCTGCCTTGTGGAAAATGTCTTTCAGCATGCCTTCCCGGATAGCGTAGAAGACGGCCACTGCATTCGGATTGATGCAGGTGATGATGATGCCGCGGAGATGATGAGGGCTCATTAACGGTTGGCTGCAAGCCGTTCGTGACTCGCACAGATTATTGATAACCATGCTGCCGCCAATAGTTCGTTATCTGCTCCTTGCGTCCACTCTCCCGCATGCTCAGGGATCGCAGTAATCGCGACATCAGAGGGTTGTCTGCCGAAACTCAGATAGGCAAATGCGTACAAGGATTGATAGTGGCAGAGATTCTGGTAGCCGGGCGTGTGCGAGGACTCAGTGGCCGCTGCGGTAAGCGCCACATTTATCAAATTACAGTCCATTGACAGTCCTGCTCGCAAAAAATGTAATCACGAGGTCATACAGAACGTGCACATATTCGTAGTAACTGCAATGGTTTTTTTGACTTTTTTAAAGGTGTTTCTGATTAAATGGGAGAGTGAAGCAAGAGGGGGAACGATGTAGTATTATCCATTGAGCATCCATTGAGCATCCATTGAGCATCCATTGAGCATCCATTGAGCATCCATCAACTTAATCGATTTCTCATCACGTGCTGTGGCCTTACGTAAGTCATCAATTATAAATATACGGGTGACTCGCGCCGTCTCGGAGCTGTACAGGCATTTCTTGTACGATCATTTCAAAACATCGCATATATTAGGGGGAGCTGGCATGAACGGGAAATGGACAGATTCAGATGAAGATTTAATGGATGAAGTGCGAAATGTGCAAAGAGTACGGACTCGCATAATCGTCTGGCGTGGTGGCGTGAAGCCCGCCTGCGATGGATTGGGAGCACTCTTTCATGAACGTAAAAAGAGGCGCGGCGCTTCCAAGCGGCGATGAACGGTAAGCTCATTGTCGCAGAAGCGCCGTGCCTGCATCGTTAGGAGACGTTCACCGATGAATGTCTCGGTCCGACATATTTGGCCTCCGGCCGGTAAATGACGTTGTCGCTGGCTTGCTCCAAAATATGAGCGGTCCATCCCACTGTGCGGCTGGCGGTAAATGTCGGCGTAAATAGCTCGCTCGGCATTCCGATGGCCCGCATGATGGCGGCTGCGTAGAATTCGACGTTCGTGTAGAGCCCTCGCCCCGGCTTGTATTCAGCCAGCAGCCGGACGGCGGTATCCTCCACCAGAAGGGCAAGATTCAGCCACGGATCGTGAGACTCCAGCAGCGCAATGCGCTGCTTCAGCGCCTCGGCGCGCGGATCTCTCGTCCGGTAGATGCGATGCCCGAATCCCATTAAGCGGCGGCGCTGTTCCAGCTGCTCCCGCAGCCACGGCTCCACCCGTTCGGGGGTGCCTATCGCTTCCAGCATGTCGGTAACCGCGGACGGCGCTCCGCCGTGCAGCGGGCCTTTCATGGCGCCGATAGCACCGGTCAAGGCTGAGACGATATCCGACTCGGTGGATGCAATGACGCGCGCCGTGAAGGTCGAGGCGTTCAATCCGTGCTCCATCGTCAAAATCATATACGCCTCGAGTGCGTTAACGTGAACGTCCGACGGAAGCTCGCCTGTCAGCAAATATAAGTAATGGGCCGTATGATTTAACGATTCATTGGTTGGTATGCTCGTCATAAGCGGCTGTTCGTTCTGAGCTCGATACAGATTCGCGATAAGAGCAGGCATCATTGCCGTTAATGCAATGGCATGATCCGCCTGCGGTGTTCCCTCGAACGGCTTCATGCCCAGAGAGGAGACGGCTGTCCGCAGTTGACTCATCAAATCCATATCGGAAGGAATCTGCTTGAGACAATGGATGACGGGTTCAGGAAGCTGTCGATAGCGCACCCATTTTGCCTTAAAAGCCGTCAGCTCAGCCGGTGTAGGCAGAGAGCCGTACCACAACAAATAAGCAACTTCTTCGAATGAATAACGAACGGCCAGTTGCTTCGCCTCGTATCCCCGGTACAACAGAATACCTTGATCTCCATCGATAAAGCTTAACTCGGTCTCGGCAGCAATTACACCCTTTAACCCTTTGTCAACCATCATCTTCCTCCTCCACAAATTATGATTTATTATATACAATGAAATTGATTAAAGATATTGAAACGTTTCTATTGATTTGATAAGAAATCATAATCAGGGAGGGCTCGCAATGGATTTAAAATGGATTCATACGTTCGTGCATGCGGCGGCCCATGAAAATTTCCGGCGGACTGCGGAAGATCTGTACATTTCCCAACCGACGGTCACGATACAGATGAAGCAGCTGGAGCAATACTTGGGCTGCCAGCTCTTTACAAGGGTAGGGAGGCGGGTGCAGCTTACGGAAGCAGGGCGCCGCTTTTTGCCGCACGCGAAGCATCTGCTCGACGTGCACAAGGAGGGGCTGCAGGATTTGCTCCGCTTCAAGCAGGGGTTCTCACGCAGCTTGAATTTGGCGGTCTCGCCGCTGGTTGCTGCATATCTCATCCCGCATGTGCTGAGCCAGTACGTCGACACGAACCCGGATGTGGAGATTCAGGTGCAGGTGCTTGAATCTAAGCATATTGCGGACGCCGTTCTGCAAAATCAAGTCGATCTCGGCTTGTCACGTATGTGGGCTAACGATGATAGCTTGTCGTGCGAAGTGCTGGGCGAGGATCGGGTTATACTCGTGGCGCCGCATGATGGTTATGATAACGAGGTCGCCGCCCCGCTGGATCTGGAGGAACTGCTCGCGAGACATATGCTGCTTACCTATAATCATCCGGAGTATTGGGAACCGATTATGCAGGAGCTGCAGATGAGGTACCCGTATCTAAGAACGATGCTTGTCACGCAGGTGCATGTGACGAAGCGTTTTATTGAAGAAGGCCTCGGCATCTCGTTCTTGCCCGAAATTACGGTGCGGAGAGAACGGATGGAGGGGCGTCTCTTGCAGGTGGACTGTCCAGAGCTGAAGCTGCCGACGGCACGGACGTATGCGATAATGAAGCGCGATGTGACGGAGGGAAGACGGTTTTTAGATTTTTTCCGATCCTTTATGTAGTTTTTCGTTTAATTAGTAGGGGACAGAACGGAGAAAATGACAAGATAGTCGCTCCTATTGCGGGAGCTTGGTCATGCGAGTTGAACCTCAGGGGAAATCAAGGTATTCTATTGCCAGATGATTGCCGCGAGGAAATGGCAAGGAGGAACGGAACGTGACGGACATCTTAATTGTCGATGACGACAAGGAAATTGCTGAATTGATTGAAATTTATTTGAAAAATGAAGGATACCAGTCCATAAAAGCGTACGATGGTCTTGAGGCATTGAATGTGATCGAACACCAGCGGGTGGATTTAGTCATACTGGACGTGATGATGCCCAAGCTGGACGGGCTTGCTGCATGCATGAAGATTCGCGAGAAGCAGGCTACTCCGGTGCTGATGCTGAGTGCGAAGGCAGAGGATATGGACAAAATTATGGGGCTCATGACCGGCGCCGACGATTACATGGTAAAGCCATTTAATCCGCTGGAACTGGTCGCGCGCGTGAAGTCTTTGCTGCGGCGTGCGTACCAATTGAATGCTCAGCTGCAGGTGAATACGGCACCTCAAGGCATCATCCGTATTCAGGGGTTGGAAATTAATAAGGAGACTCATTCGGTGAAGGTAGACGGACATGTCGTTCATCTGACGAGCATGGAGTTTGATATTTTGTATTTGATGGCCGGGCATCCCGGGCGGGTGTTCAGTGCAGAGGAGCTGTATGAACGCGTCTGGAAGGAAGGCTTTAACGGATCGCACAATACGGTGGCGGTTCATATTAGCAAGCTGCGGGACAAGCTGGAATCGAGCGGCGGCAAGTTCATTCAGACCGTATGGGGAGTAGGATACAAGATTGAACAAGCCTTGGTATAGAAGCATCCGGTGGAAGCTGTTGTTTACGTTTGCTCTCAGCATCGTGCTGACACTGGGGAGTCTGGCATTGCTCGTTTATGTGGTATTTCTGGTATATACTGAATTTCGCATTCCGTTTATTAACAGGTTGATCAGGTTTGCCGACAATAATTTAGGAGAGGTGCCGTCACTTGTTATCGCAGGACTAGTGCTGTTTATCCTCATTTATTTCTTGCTGAACCGCCGACTCATTAAAAATATTGAGAAGATAACGGAGACCGTGCAGCACATTGCGGACGGCAATCTGGATGCGCAGTGCGACATTGTAACAAATGACGAGTTAGGCCGTCTGGCTGACAACATCAATATGATGACACGGCGGCTTAAACGGTCTATGGAGGAAGAACGCCAAGCGGAGCGCACCAAAAATGAGCTCGTAACCAGCGTATCGCACGACTTGCGTACACCGCTCACCTCGATTATCGGGTATCTCGGGTTGGTGGAGCAGGATCGATATCGGGATGAAGTGGAGCTGAGACATTATACGAATATTGCGTATGAAAAAGCGCAGCGGCTGAACGTCATGATTAACGATCTATTCGAGTATACCCGAATGAACGGGGGGATGGCGTTGCGGACGAAGCCGCTGAATGTGGCGGAAATGGCGGGACAGCTGTGCGTGCATTACCGATATCCGATGGAGCAGGCGGGACTTTCCATCCGCATGAACAGTCAGGCGGATCAATACTGGGTGGAAGCGGATCCGGACAAGCTGGTGCGAGTATTCGACAACCTGTTAACGAACGCCATGAGCTATGCTCAACCAGGCACCCTAGTGGAAATAGGCCTGCGGCGGAGCGGGAACCGGGTTGCCATCACCGTGAACAGCTGCGGGGAACCGATTCCAGAGCAGGATCTGCCCTATATCTTCGATCGGTTCTACCGGGTAGAGAAGTCGCGTTCGGAGGAAACGGGCGGCTCTGGTCTGGGACTCGCGATCTCAAAAACGATTGTGGAGCTGCATGGCGGCACGATTACGGCTGCCAGCGAAATGGAAAGCACCCGGTTCACTATCGAACTTCCCTGCATCGCTTCGCCGTCCGGCACTGGCTGAACAGACGAGAACCGAAGGCGTGGAAGTCACGTCCTTCGGTTCATCCTTCATCTATATGTTGTGGCAATGGTTTCCGGATTGCTCCATCATGTCCGATCTTTCCGTGCGCATCGGCATATTCGCACGCTCCATGCGGTCCGTATGCATCGACATCCCTGAGCGCTCCATTCGATTCATGTGTTCATTCATATTCGTGCACTCCATCATATGTGTATCGTTATCGTTCCCCCCGCGGTCACGGGATAATCCGGAATCGCTTCCCGCGAGTTGAGCGACGCCTTGGTAGACGGTAGTACCTAATAAGAGGCTTCCTCCTAAGATGAGAACAGAAGCAATGATGTTACGTTTCATGGGTGTACCTCCTTCATCATGTTTCAACTTTCATAGCTATACTTCCATTATAAATCTCTTCATGCGAATCACCCCCTGCTAAAGTCCAGTTCGGCTGGACATTAAGATGGAATTGCACTTTTTTTCACAAAATCGTAAATGAATTGTTATTTCCTTCTACATTCGCTGCTCATCGTTACAACTTCATCTTTTCTTCATCTTTTTTTAAGTTTTCTTCATCTTTGCTTAGAACATTATTAAAGCCTCTCCTTTATCATTACGATTATCGAAACGAAATTCGAGATTATAATGATATTCGAGGGTGATAGCATTGAAATTCAAGATAAAGAATTGGTTGTTTATAGGCGGAATCTTGGCCTTGGGCATTTGGATGGTTATTCATCCTTCTTCTAACCGTATCAAGCATCTCGTGAATAAGGTCGTGGAACATATAGAGGTATCTTCCAGCAATCGGGCATTTGCCATGGAGGAGCTGTCAGCTAAGTCTGCAGTTGTAATGGATCAAGATACGGGGGAAATTTTGTTTTATAAGAACGATCAAGAGCGGAAGGCTCCAGCCAGCACGACGAAAATGATGACAGCGCTGTTAGCGCTCGAAATGGCGGATATGAATACGGTAGTGACCGTCGGGAAGGAAGTGCTATGGACCGAGCCTGGGGAAAGCGTGGCTGGATTAAGCTTCGGGCAACGGCTCACGTGGAAGCAGCTCGTTGAAGCGATGATGCTGCCCTCAGGCAATGATGCGGCGCGCACGATCGCCGTTCAGCTGGGGAGGCAGTCACGGCAAGATGCCTCATTAAGCGAAGAAGAGGCTATGACCGCCTTTGTGGACCTGATGAATAAGCGGGCGGAAGAACTGGGGCTGCGCAACACCCACTTTGCGAATCCGCACGGACTGCATAATGCGAATCATTATAGCTCCGCTTATGATTTGGCAGTAATAGCGAAGGAAGCGATGAAGAACGAGCTGTTCCGCAGCATTGTCGGCCAAGTCGCGGCAGAAGTGAAGCTCGTTTCTTCTGCTCCGAGTGCGGTGATGAAGACGCTGACGAACCGGAATCGGCTTCTGCAGCAAGACAGCGGCTACTACTACGAGGGCGCGACAGGAATAAAGACCGGATTCACGGATGAAGCGGGATACTGCCTCGTCTCTTCCGCCGAGCGGGAGGGACACCGGATTATCGCGGTCGTGCTTCATTCGAACGCAGACAGCGTATGGTCGGATTCGCAAGAACTGCTCGATTACGGTTTTGAGCGGTTCAAAGCATAATTTTCAACTATAAGAAAACGTGGGAGATTGATAAAGATGTCGATGGTAGAAATAAAAGATATAAGCAAAACATATGCAGGGAAAATAAGTTACGAAGCGCTGTCCCATATTAATGTCTCGATAGCGGAAGGGGAATTCGTCGGTATTATGGGGCCGTCTGGAAGCGGGAAGACGACTCTAATGAATATGATCGCGACAATCGATGCTCCGACGTCGGGCGAAGTGTTGATTCATGGAAGTAATCCATTCCATTTGTCATCGGAAAAGCTGGCCATATTCCGCCGTCGTGAACTGGGATTTGTCTTTCAGGCCTTTAATTTGCTAGGTACATTGACAGTGAAGGAAAATATTGTGCTTCCCTTAACGTTGGATGGAGTCAGCGTAGAAGAATTGAATCGCAAAGTAGAAGCTATCGCGGAAAAATTAGGGATTACCACGATATTGCATAAGCGGACCTATGAAATATCCGGAGGACAGGCCCAGCGTGCGGCGATTGCACGCGCCATCATTCACCGTCCTAAGCTGCTGCTGGCCGATGAGCCGACCGGCAACTTGGACTCCAAAGCATCCCGCGACGTGATGGAGACGATGTCCAAGCTCAATAAGGAGGACGGAACGACGATGATGCTTGTTACTCATGATGCGATGGCGGCGAGCTATTGCGATCGCGTCGTGTTTATCAAAGACGGCCGGCTTCATCATGAAATTTCACGCAGTGACAATCAGCATATTTTCATGCGCAATATTATGGATGTTCTATCTGTGCTAGGAGGAAATCGAGATGACCTTTTCACAGTTGGCCTATCATAATATCGTTCGCAATAAACGAATGTATGCGGCGCATTTTTGGAGCAGCGCGTTTTCTGTTTTGATGTTTTTCACCTATGCCTTGCTCTTGTTTCACCCGGATTTGGATAGCGAGCTTGCGTCATCGAGCGTGACGATGAGCCTGCTAGGGACGATGGGACTGCGCGTATCGCAAGTTTTACTTGTTATTTTCTCATTTTTCTTTATCTTGTATTCTGTCGGTTCGTTTCTCAAGACCCGAAACAAAGAATTCGGCATTCTGATGATGCACGGGATGTCTCATCGGCAATTCCGCAACCTGGTGTTCATCGAGAATATGCTGATAGGCTGTGCTGCCAGTATGACTGGGATTGCGATCGGGCTTCTATTTTCCAAGTTCATTCTAGCTATGATTTCAAAATTATTGGCGATAGATAATGGTCTTTCGTTCTATGTTCCCGTTCAAGCGGTCGTTACTACGTTAGCAGCCTTTCTGGTTCTCTTTGTTCTCATCTCCCTAGTTACATCCAGAATGGTGAGAGTCAATCGGTTGATTGACTTGCTAAAAGGATCAGAGAAGCCCAAACCGGATCCGCAAGCATCGGTTTGGTTGTCGCTCTTAGCCATCCTTCTCATTGGAGCAGGGTACATGACTGTGTTTTCCTTTGCCACGGGATTGAGTTATTCACTGATTGTGCTCATGACAGGTGTCGTACTCGTTGTCGTAGGAACGTATTTCTTGTTCACCCAATTGAGCGTATATGTGATGCGCGCGTTGAAGCGAAAAGAACGGATGTACTTTAAGAAGACGAATCTGCTTACGATCTCGGAGCTTGCGTACCGGTTAAAGGACAATGCGAAGCTGTTTTTTATTGTCGCGGTTATTTCCGCGGTCGCTTTTACAGCTATCGGCACGTGTACCGCGATCGGACATCAAGGCTTGGCGGAAATGACGAATCCGTATGCCTTCACCTATTACTCTTACAAGGGAAATGAGCGGGAAGCTGAGCATGCTGCAGAGATTAAGAAGCGGCTTGATGAGGCGAATGTTTCATACCGGGAAGCATCCGCTGCTTTGAAATATGCCGGGAACGATTTGACATTCATGAAGTTGTCCGACTATAACAATATGGCTGCAGCGCTCGGCTATGAGACAGAGACGTTAACACAGGACAACGAGGCTTTCGTCGTTCCTACTTCCGTGTATCAGGAAAGAATATATAGCAATCAGGGTGCGGTTGATGAGGTTCAATTAACCGAAGGAAAGACGAAAATGGCATTCCAACTCATCAAGGCGGCCGCACACCAGGTGCTTCCGCAAGATTATGGAATTATTCAGCTCGTTGTCGTGTCGGACTCCATGTATGACAAGCTGCCGGATAACGACCGGGAAGGGGGATCTTCTTATACGGTACATGGCTTTGTCGTGGACCATTGGGAGAAGGCGGGAGCCGTGACGGATAAATTAATGACATTTTTCTACCCTGAGAATAAGAATAATTACGAAGAAGGGGCATTCTCCTTTGTTGCGTTGTATCCTCAATGGGTTATGGCCAAGCAGGCCAATGGCTTGTTATTGCTCATCAGCGTATTGATCGGAGTCGTGTTTTTCACTTTTGCCGCAAGCTTCTTGTACTTCCGTCTCTATACGGATAGGGAACGGGATCAACAGCAGGTGGAATTACTGTCTAAAATCGGTTTGACCCGAAAAGAACTGCATCAAGTGGTGACGCGCCAGCTTCTCATTATGTTCTTCTTGCCGATCGTAGTTGCTGTCATTCATAGCGGAGTTGCCTTTACAGCACTGCAGCAATTGGTCCATTTTTCGGTCGGAAAAAGCACGTTAACCGTGCTCGCCAGCTTTTTCGCCGTGCAAATCGTATACTTCCTCATCATTCGGTGGCGATATCTCCGGCAATTGCAAAAAGCGATGGTATAAGCAGTATGAGCAATACGAGCAGAATATGCAGTTGATGTGAAGCAAAAATCCCCCTAAGCAAACCGTAATCAACGGTCTAGTCTTAAGGGGATTTTCGTATTGCCATAGGTTATAGGGGTTACAAAGAAAGCGAGTGTACCGTAAGGTCCTTGACTTGCATTCTTTGTGGTTGCATTAGGGTTTACTCCACGCGGGAGTTGTTCTTCACGAAGTCGATGATTTCATCGACATAACCGAATGCCATCGCCGTTACTGTATCGGCAGCGCCGTAGTAAATCGCGATGCGGCCTGTTGCAGCGTCGACAAGTGATGCGCAAGGGAACGCTACGTTAGGCACGTCGCCTACGCACTCATACAGTGTGGACGGTTGCAGCAAGTACGGTTCGCTGCGGTATTTCACTTTCCATGGTTGATCCAGGTCGAGAATCGCAGCACCGAATGCGTATACGAAGCCGTTGCAGGAATTCAATACGCCATGGTAAATCATCAACCAGCCTTCGCTTGTCTCGATCGGAATCGGACCTGCGCCGACTTTCTTGCTCTGCCAGCCGCCAAGCGGTGCCATTACGTGACGATGACGTCCCCAGAATTCCAGATCCGGGCTCTCGCTGTAGAAGATATCGCCGAATGGAGTATGGCCCGTATCGGACGGACGGCTCACCATTGCGTAGTTGCCGTTAATCTTGCGTGGGAACATAACGCCGTTCCGGTTATAAGGCAAGAATGCATTCTCTAATTGGTGGAATGTTTTGAAGTCATGCGTGTACGCTACACCGATCGTCGGTCCGTGGTAAATGTTGCACCAAGTAACGATAAAACGGTCTTCAATCCAGCATACGCGCGGGTCGTAGCCCTCGATGAAGTTGCCGATCTCAGGATCGTCGCATTCAAACGTGAGAGGCTCTGGGTTGATGTCCCAGTTCAAGCCGTCTTTACTGAAGCCAGCATGCAAACGCATGTAGCGATTGCGGTCGTCACAACGGAATACGCCGGCGAATCCGCCTTCAAATGGAACGACAGCACTGTTGAAGATACTGTTCGAGTTCGGCAGCAGGTCCCGTGGAATAACAGGATTTTGGCTGTAGCGCCACAAGACGTCGCGATGGCCTTCTGGACGTTCTTCCCATGGCATGTTCGGAATGTCTGGACCGATGATTTTAATTTGGCTCATGATGCAAACCTCGCTTTGCGTTAATTTTCATGTTGAACCTGTGCAGCATAAGTACAATGACATCGTTGAGACCTTGAGACTAAGGTTGAGAGCCTTGTTAGTATTGTTGTCATGTTACATCGTCAATAGACCTGTGCCGCAACGTGTTGCTTGTAGAGGTTGTTCAAAAAGTTCCCTTTTGATCACGATGATCTTCTGGTATTTGAACACTCACTTGTGTACATAATCAACCGGTGATCCCCTCTTGTAGGAGCGTTACCGTATACCTAAAGAGTAAAACAGAGCATGCATAATGTCAAGTTGGTTTTGGGCATTTTACATCCAATATTGTGTGCAAAATACCTGAAATATGTGACATTTACTGTGCAAATGTAAACTTAAACAGGCTGTTTAACCGAATCGCGCCAGATAATGTCGACAGCGAGGCGAACGAGTTCCTTCGGACGGCCGATATTGCTCATGCGCCATACGATTTGCTCGCCTGCGCGCATGCCAAGCTCTTCCTTCGGCACATGCACCGTCGTTAAGGAAGGCTGCACGAGCATCGCTTCGGTAATATTGTCGAAGCCGGTTAAGGCAATATTATCCGGGATGCGCAAGCCTGCATTCCGGATTACTTGCATCATTTCAAGCGCGATGGCGTCATTGACGCAGACGAAGGCCGTCGGCTTGTGCTTCATGGCTGCGAACGCTTCTTGAAGCTCGGCCTCATTATAATAGTGCCGTGGCATCGTGTTAATGATGCAGCACGATTCGTTCACACGCAGGTCGGCTTCACGCAGCGCTTGCTGGAAGCCAGTCCAGCGTTCTTGATAGCTTAGGCACGAACCGATATCGCCCACGAACCCGATCTGGCGATGTCCCTGAGCAATCAATTCTCGCGTTAGCATATATACGCTATGAGTGTTATCCACCAACATAATATCGCTGCGCAGCAGCCCTAAGTTAAATTCGGCATGCGTATCGATAAATATAGATGGAATGCCGGCCGATTCAATCACTTCGTAATATTCGCGCAAGAAGGGCCCGATCATAATGACGCCTGCCGGCTTCTGCTGCAAGAAAAACGCAGGCAGCCGCAGTTCCCTTTCCTCTTCCATATCGACGATGGTCATAGCCAGCGTATAGCCGGCATCCTTCAACGTCCCGTTCAAGCCCCTCAGGAAGGTCGACCAGTAATGGTTGCCCATATAATCAGAATGAGTCAGTAAGGAAACAAGCCGATTTTTGGCCGGCGCAGATTCCGCCGAAGGCAGGTCTTGATGAAATTTTGTATAGCCGAGCTCGAGCGCTTTTTGAATGACGCGACGTTTCGTATCCTCGGGCATACCCGGATCATTGTTGAGCGCCTTGGAGACGGTGTTGCGGGACAAGCTCAGCGCATCGGCGATATGCTGTTGGGTAATCTTTGATTGTGCCATTTGTTCATCGCTCCGATTAGTGGTTGATTAGCAAACATGTAATACGTACCGTGTAGAGTTAGTACAAGTATAATTGAGGTTTACATTTTTGACAAATGTAAAGTTACAAAGTGGATCGTGTTATAGAACATCTGCAGCTGTAAAAAGGTACATAAATTATATATGAACAATTACACATATAGGTCATTAGTATGAATTTTAGCAACTTTGGTTGGCATGAAGAACAAGCTTATTTACAATGTGAAAGGATGCTTTTTTCCTGAAAAAACACTATATTTTCAATATTTGTTCATTAACAAATCCATATCCGTGACCGATAACTACATCATCATTTACATAAAGGAGTCACTGGAAAAATGCACAAAGTGGTAATTCATGAAGCGGATCGCAACGTCTTTCAATCCATTTGGACAACAGTCTGGAAGGAAGAGGGATATGAAATAGAGCCTTCAGCCCATACGTTGGTACAAGTTCTGGTCTTTAATGAAGCAAATGTTCCTGTCGGCACATTTGAGTTAAAGCCGTACCACTTTAACGGAAGTCCTTTGAACGAAATCGCCCCGTTTCGGGAGCAAGCCGAGATTACTGCCGATCCTTGCTCTGTGGCTGAAGTCGATAAGGTTGCTTTGCTGCGCGAATATCGAGGTCAAAATGTTTCACGTCTCTTATCATCCATTGTCCATTATTCTCGACAGTATAACATTGTTCATTGCGCTTGCTTGATGGAACCGGTATTTGCCCGGGCTCTTCGCATCTCATTTCACGTCCCAATGAGGCAAGTAGGCAAGAAGACGTATTATAAAGGAGATGATGTCGTTCCGACACTCATTCATGTCGGCGACATTTGGCACGACCCTGAATCCTATCCATGGTATATTTCGATGAGCTGTCAACCTGGTTGATGTGAACTTTAATGGCATTACTATTTCATATTATTAATATATTAAACTCGAACGATAGAAAGTTGGTAGATGGCGTGAATGAACATTCAATACTTGACCAGCGCAACCGATTGTTTGTCAAAATTATATGGGTCATGCTCGGCATCGGCATTGTTGCGGATGTCGCAGCGGGGATTACAGGAGCCATGCTATATATGCTGATAGGTATCGGGGCTGCCGCTTGCGGCTTGGCTACCTTTTTGACCTATAAGCGCATCGGGACACAGTACATCATGTACCTGATTCCGGTATTTTTATGCTCCCTCGTATTGATGTTGATGAAGTCGGATCCGAATCCGATATTTAGCACGTATTTATTGTTCTATGTCGTCATTGGATTGATGACGTTATATCAGAATTACCGTCCTATCGTATTTACCGGAGTTATTAGCATGGCGATGACGGTCTACGTCGTGTCTGATCCGGTTCTGAGTAAACAGTTGTTTGAGGGCGAGCCGTTGCTATATTTATTAATGTATCTCCTCTTTGTGACGATTGCGCTCAGCGCATCAGCCGTCTTTAGCGAAAGGCTGCAGCGTCAAGTGCTCGTTCGCGGTACAGAGGCGCTGAAGGCGAAGGAGCGGGCCGAAGGGCTGCTTGAGCAGATTCAATCTTCGATTACGATGCTGGATGAATTCAGCCAAGAGCAGAAGGGGCGCGCGGAATCGACTGGAGCCATCTCTCGCGAGGTGACAGGCACATTCGCCCAGATCTCGTCGACTATCGAGCGGCAGACGGATAATCTGCACGGCATCGGCAGCTCGGTGCAATTCGTGGATCGCGCCGTGGGCCATGTTGCGGACGGAACGAATCAACTGGAGCAGGTGGCCTCGGCTACACGCCAGTTGGTAGAGCATGGCAGCGGGCAAATTGACATGCTAGTCAATGAAATCGACCGTGTGGAACGAGTGGTGCGGAAGACGGTGGAGCTGATGAACGATTTGAACGCTCAGACGGAACAGGTACGCGATATCGTAAGTACGATTAGCGATATATCCGCGCAGACGAATCTGCTATCCTTGAATGCGGCGATTGAAGCGGCCCGCGCGGGCGAACACGGGAAGGGCTTCGCCGTCGTGTCTGGAGAAGTCCGCAAGCTGGCAGACCATACGCGTGGCGCGACGGAAGATATTACGCGCATTCTCGGAGCGATTGGTGCGCAGATCAATGAAGCAGCCGGACAGGTGCAGCGTGGTCAATCCGCTGTGACGTCAAGCGTTGAGGCGACAGGCGAGGTCGAGCGCATCATGCGCAGCATGACGGAGAACACGGATATGGTGAACCGCCAATCCGAAGCGATGCGCGAAGCAGTGCAGGAGCTGCAGCAGCAATACGCGAGCATGGCGCAAGGCGTAGTCACCGTTACGGACAGCACGGAGCAGCATATGGCTTCCGTCGAAGAGGCATTGGCCAATATGGAGCACCAGCACAGTGATATTAAGGCGTTGGTCGACGGATACGCGAGACTGGACAAGCATGTCAGCGACTTGAAGCGATTGTCGGCAGAAGAGTAGAATAAGCTAGGGCAAGGGTCTGTCAGGACATACATACTGATAGGCCCTTTTTCTATATTTGACGGCATGGTGCAGCACCCTTGCCGACGAAGGGAGAGATGTGTGCATGCAAGGGCATGAATCTGAAATAACGGTAGCGGGGCTTGTTTTGAGTGCTTTTTCGAGAGGGATGCGGTGGTTTGATTTGTCCAAATGTAAGCCTGTCATAGCTATAGGAATGGGATGCTCGCTATTATTGTCGCTAGTCAGCTGTCATTCGGCGAGCTTGGAACAAAAAAATGTGGAGCGGGACGTGTCCAATCCACCAGTCACGGTCGTGTTGAACAGTCTCGGCATAACCTTCCCCGAGCCGTTGACGGAGAATGACAACCCATATTTGTCGTACATAGAAGCGAAGACCGGACTTAATGTGGAAGTCATCATTCCACCGTCGCACCGATACGAGGATCGCGTCGGCGTAATGATGATGTCGAGCCATACGCCTGATCTCATCAGCATTTCCGACCCGAATTGGGTGTCGCATTATGCGCGCAAGCAGATGCTGGCGCCCCTCGATCATTTGATTGCGCGCTATGCCCCGCAGCTGAAGGAGCGGATCCCGCCTGAGGTATGGGAGCAAGTGTCTTTTAACGGGCAGGTGTATGCCATTCCGAGTCTGAATGAAGCGGAAGGCTTGGAGATGATGTACGTCCGCAAAGACTGGTTGGACCGCTTCGGGCTTAAGCCGCCGGAGACGCTCGAGGATATGGTGGAAATGATGCGGGCCTTTGTCGCGCTCGATCCGGATGGCAATGGAGTGCGGGATACGTACGGCACTAGCTTTATCGAAGAATTCGGACGCTCCTCTCCGTGGTTCGGCGCATTTGGAGTTCAGCTGAACCAATGGGTGGAGCGGGATGGCAAGCTGGTGTATTCGAATATGCTGCCGGAAATGAAGGACGCCCTCGCCTTTTTACGCGGGCTCGTGGAGGAAGGACTTGTCGATCCGCTCTTTCCAATCCAGACGCAGCGGGGCTTGGAACGGCAAGTGATGGAAGGGCGCCTCGGACTGTTCGCGGGCACATGGTATGATACCCGCGGTGTGCTGGAGAGAAGCGCGGCGCGTCATCCAAGTGCGGAATGGATTTCAATTCCGTATCCGCAGGGTCCTGGAGGAACCGGCATTTATGCGTTGCCGACGGTGCGTTCTTATCAAGTTATTCCGACATCAAGCCCGCATGCAGTCGAAGCGCTGCAGCTCTTGAGCTTTATTTCTGGAGAGGGGCGCGACACGTTAAAGTTCGGATTTGAAGGTAAAGTGTGGGAGTGGAAGGATGGAGATCGGGTGACGAACATGGAGGTGCACAATCGGGATCATTACCGCGGACTGTATGCGAATCTGTCCGACATTCCCGATGAAGGCTTTACGCAGAGTCGGCTCGATGCGCTCGGTATGCGCTATCACTTGTACGACAACCTTCGGTATATGGCCACCTATGTGCGGCCGAGCGCCTTTCAATCGCTTCCGACTCCGGCGATGACTCGGTATGCGCCGCTCCTGTTGAAGAAAAACGATATGTTAATTGATATTGTGCTCGGGAACCGGCCACTGGACGATTTCGAACGATATGCAGCCGAGTGGTTGGCCGAAGGCGGGGAAGAGATGACCCGCGAAGCGAATGCGTGGTTCCAATACAGCAGGAACCGGGTGGGTTCGGCAGTATTCCGCAGCGGGCAAGAGGGGAGTAGTGGCCATGCTTCAGGCTCTTTTTAACCGGTTCCGCCAGCGCATTCAGTGGCGCCTGACCGTCTATTTCGTGCTCATTCTCATTCCGCTGCTGCTGACGGGTTGGTTCTCGAATGAGCGCTCGCAGCAGCTGTTGTTGTCTGAGACGACGGCGCGAACGGAAAGCGCGATGCATGCCCTGATGGACAACATCGAACTCGTGCTGCAGAACGTAGAGGAACTGTCCGCCATGCTGTCGACGGACCCAGAAATGAACGCTACGCTGGCTCAATCCAGACGCACTGTGGAAGCAAAAGACGTGATGGCGTTCGTTCGCATGCGCCGCCAACTGTCCGATTTCCTGTCCATACATCCGATGTTCTCACAGATTGCCGTGTATCATGATCATTCGAACTCGGTCATATCGACGGCGCATGGCGTGCTGCCTGTCGCTCGCGCGGATGAACGCATATGGCTGCGGCAGACGCTGAATGGGATGGGCACCGGGATTGTGTACATGCTGCCCGATGAGCGTATTGGCGGAGGCAAGCCGTTCGGCCAAGTATTCGGCGCGGATAGTCTGGCAGTAGTGCGTTCCATGGACATCTATAATCCGAACCGGGAACGGCATGCGCTCATTATTAGTCTCAATACTCCGCGCATACAGCAATATATCCGCTCTCTTCTGCCTTCTGCGCAGGCGGAGATTCATCTGTATACGGCCGATGGAAAATGGGTGACGGGAACAGCCCAGCGGCCGGAACCGTACGACAGCTATGCCTCTTACGCCGAGAAGCACAACCAAGTGCTCATTCGCACCGAATCGCCTTATTACGGCTGGTCCTTGACGTTGGCTCAACCGAAGGATGAAATTTTTGCCCAATCCTATCAGTTGGAGCATTATGCGGTCTTCATGATCGTCTTGAGCGTCGTGCTCGCTCTAGTTATGGCATTTAGCATTTACAAAAGCATCGCCGCCCCCATGCGGAAGCTCGCTCGCGGCATGCGGGCCATGACAAGCGGCAACCTGGACGTGCGTCTGGTATCGGACCGGCAAGATGAGTTCGGCATGGTGACGCATCTATTCAACCACATGGCCTCGCAGCAGCAGCATCTCATTCAAGACCACTATGAACAGAGCCTTAGGCTGACCAACACAGAACTGAAGCTGCTTCAGTCGCAAATCCACCCTCATTTTTTGTACAATACGCTAGACTCCATCTATTGGATGGCGAAGCATTCGGATGCGGAGGACATTTCGGAAATGGTGCTGCATTTGTCGCGCTTTTTCCGATTGAGCCTGAGCAAAGGCAAGGATGCGCTCACTGTAAAGGAAAGCCTGGAGCATTTGCACGCGTATGTCCGTATTCAGCAGCTGCGGTTCATGGATCAGTTCCGGGTCGAATATGACGTCGATCCGCGGGCCGAGCCGCTGCCTATCGTCAAGCTGCTCGTGCAGCCGATCGTCGAGAACGCGCTCATCCATGGCGTGGAGAAGTCAGCGCAAGAGGAGCTGCTGCGCATCACGGTGCGGCTTGAAGATGCAGGACCGCAGCAAGCGCTCATCATCGCCGTGTCCGATTCGGGCGCAGGTATGAGCGAAGCGGTGCGGGAACGGCTTCAGCGGCAACTGTCGGCCGTGCTGCAGCAGCCCGTGCAGCATGGCATGCAGCCAGAAGGCGATGCAGATGCGGGCTACGGGCTGAGAAACGTCGTGGCGCGCATGCGTTTAAATTATGGCCCGCATGCCGATATCCGTATCGATAGCGCCTTGGGGAAGGGCACGACCGTAACGCTCATTCTGCCCTTGTCCGAGCCGTACGAGCCCAAGGCCGCAATGGCATGAAATGTCGTAATCATCGCAATCGATTCCATTAATAAGAAGACAGGCAGATGGCCAACTCAACCGAGATGAATTCTGCTTAATAAGGTTCAAAGGAGGAAACAGTGGAATGAATTTATTAATCGTGGAGGATGAACCCCGCCTTCGCCACAGCTTAACGGACATGATGCCGTGGGAGCAAGCGGGAATAACGGGAGTCACGTCGGCCGCGACCGTGGAGGAAGGAAGACGTTGGCTCCAGGTGAAGCGGCCGGATATTTTGCTCGTGGACATCCAACTGCCGGATGGAGACGGCCTAGCTCTGGCACGTCAAGCGATGGAATGGAACGCCGAGGTGAAGACGGTCATCTTGAGCGGACACGATCATTTTCCTTACGCGCAGGAGGCGCTAGCCTTGGGCGTCAAGCAATATTTGCTGAAGCCGGCGGGACAGGAGGCGATTGTGCAGGCCGTCTCGGAGGCGGTCGCGGAGCGCCGCCAAGAGATTCAGCGCAAGCACGATTACGCCTCGCTGCGGCAGCAGTGGCATGATCATCTGCCGGTGTTGCAGCAGCGCACGCTGCGCTTGGGCATGGAAGCGAGCCTCTCCGCCGCCGCCTTCCGCCAGCGGTTGGCGGAGCTTGGCATCGACCTTGTGCAGGAGGAGCGCTATGCCGTCATGGTCATCGAGCCCGATCCATTTCCGCCCGAGCGGATGCAAGCCTTCGGCGAAGATGCAGCGCTCTTGCAATTCGCCGTTGGCCAAGTGGCCGAAGAGACGCTCAGGGCAATGGGGGCCGGATCCGCTCTGCTGTGCCGTGACGTCGATAAGCCGATCGGCATTCTGTTCCGGCACGCCGGCGGCGATAGCGTTGCAGCGGACGGCGACGCGATGCTCAGCATTCATGCGATAGCTGGCAAAATGCTGGAGCACATCAAGACGTCGCTCAAGCTGACGGCAAGCGCAGGCATCTGCTCCGCGCACGGCCGGCTTGCGGAAGTACCCCGTTTATATAAGGAAGCGCTGTTCGCCCTGAGCCAGCGGCTCGTGCATGGGGGGGATATCGTCATTCCGTATCGGGAAGACGGACTTATTCGGCCGCCCGATAATGCAGCCGCAGTCCTCCAGAGCGAGCCGTGGGAGCGCGAGCTTGATATCGCGTGGAGTACGGGCGACGAGCCGCTTGCGTCCGATATTGCAGAGGCTTGGATCGGCGCTGTGTGCGCGGTGGAGCAGGCAGAGACACTCAAGGAGCAGATGATGTTCCTGCAATCCTGGATCGTCACTTGGATACGCAAGCAGGGATGGTCGATGCACGAGGTTATGCAGGAGGATGCGAAGTGGTTCCACCACGCCGCGGAACTGCGCACGAAGCAGGAATGGGGCGACTGGATGCGGAGTGTGGTGCGGCGGATCGGAATGCAGGCGAGCATGGTCAGGCGGCGCAGCGGCAATCGGCTCGTCGCGGAAGTGAAGGAACTGATTGAGCGGGAGCTTCATACCGAGCTTACGCTGCAGGCAGTGGCGGATCGGCTCTTCATGAACGCTTCATACTTGAGCAGGCTGTTCAAGCAAGAGATGGACCGCCCGTTCTCCGCCTACTTGCTGGAGCGCCGTATGGAGCGCGCCAAGGATGTGCTTTTCCAAGGAGATCGGGTGTATGATGCCGCCCATGCAGCGGGCTTCCGCGACGTCAGCTATTTTACGAAGGTGTTCCGTAAATATTGGGGAGTCACGCCTAGTGAATGGAAGCGAGGATGATGAAGGCGTGGGGGCAGCTCAGCAATTGCCGCATTGCTATCAATTTACCAGAAGAAGTCATGACTCTCCTGTATTCCTGAAGGCTGCCTTCCCGTACGCTATAAGTGCGAGTTCAAAAAGAACGCTTTCAGCACTGAGAAGGTTGCAAGAACTCGAAGCATATTCTCTTCGAGAGTGAATGCAAGATTGAGGCATGCGGAGTCAAGGAAAGGATGGGGGAGATGGATACGAAAGAGATGGACAATGCTCCGCGCTCACCGACGCGTCATTACTGGCGCAAGCTGTGGAGCGACGTGCGCAAGGACTGGGACTTATACATCGCGCTCATACCGGGCGTCGCCTTTCTTCTCTTGTTTAAGTACACCCCAATGTATGGCGTCGTCATTGCCTTCCAGGATTTCAACATCTTCAGCGGCATTGCGGACAGCCCGTGGGTCGGATTGGAGCATTTTGCGCGGCTGTTCCAATCTCCGAAGTTCGCGCAGGTGTTTTGGAATACGCTCATCATTTCGGTGCTGAAAATCGTGCTTCTATTTCCGCTCCCGATCCTGCTGGCCATTCTGATGAACGAGCTGACGAAAATGTGGTTCAAACGCCCGGTGCAGACGATTATTTACATGCCCCACTTTCTGTCTTGGGTCATCGTCAGCGGCTTGTTCATAGATCTGCTGTCCATTAATGGAGGTCTCGTCAATCGAATCATTGAATGGTTCGGGGGAGAGCCGATTAAATTCTTTCTCGATAACAGCGTCTTTCGCTGGCTGCTCGTCGGTACGGCCGGTTGGAAGGAGGCGGGCTGGGGCACAATCGTCTATTTGGCAGCCTTGAGCTCCATCGATCCGCAGCTGTACGAGGCGGCGAAGATGGACGGCGCGAACAAGTTCAGGCAGATTTGGCACATTACGCTGCCGGGGCTCGTTCCCGTTATCCTGCTCATGTTCATCCTGCGGCTTGGCCACATGCTGGAAGCCGGTACGGAGCAAATACTCGTCATGTATAACCCGGTCGTCTATAACGTATCGGACGTCATCGGAACTTACGTGTACCGCACCGGTCTCGGGGAACAGAATTACAGCTTCTCGGCTGCTGTGGGCTTGTTCGAATCGGTGGTCGGCTTCATCCTCATCATGAGCGGCAATTATATTAGCCGGCGCACGCTCAATCGCGGCATCTGGTAGAGAGCGTGATGCGCCCGGCATGTCGGCGTAGTCGAGTGCGCAGCGTGGATGAATCAACGCGCCCGAGCAACAGAGGGAAGGACAGATAAATAACGGGGCGCCACTATTGAAGAAAGGAGGCACGGCATGAAAACGGAACTAAAGAAGACGACAGCGAAGCCGTCAACGATCCGCATATCGGCCGGAGAGCGTGTCTTCCACGCGCTGAACTATATCTTTTTTGCCCTCGTGTCATGGACGACGCTGTTTCCGTTCCTCAATTTGCTCGCCAAATCGCTTAGCAGCGAAGAGGCGGTGTTATCGGGACGCGTGTCCTTGTTTCCGGTCGACATTCAGTTTGGCACTTATCTGTATGTATTGAGTGATGCCAAATTCATGAACGCCTTCATGGTATCCGTTACGATAACGGCGGCGGGCACCGCTATCGGATTAATTATGACGGCTATTGCCGCCTATCCCTTGTCCAAGCCGCGCTTGCGCGGGCGCAAGTTCTTCATTTTGATGTACGTGTTCACGATGCTGTTCAGCGGTGGACTCATTCCCGCTTATTTGCTCATGCACCGGCTTGAACTAATCGATACGCTATGGGTGCTCTTTTTGCCGAGTATGATTAGCGTGTTCAATATGTTAATCATCAAAAACTATTTCGAGTCGCTTCCCGATGAGCTGGAGGAGTCAGCCAAAATGGACGGCGCATCCAACCTGACGATTCTGCTTCGCATTACCGTGCCGTTATCATTGCCTGTGTTTGCGACGATTGCGCTCTTCTATGCGGTCGGCTTCTGGAATGATTATTTCGCCTCCATGATTTACATCAACTCGCCTGAATTGAAACCGCTTCAACTGTATTTGAAGGAGCTGCTTATTCACTCCAACATCACCTATCAGGACGGAGGGCATGTGCCGAACATCGATGCCGTCATGAACACGACACCGCAGGCGATTCAAGCCGCTTCGATTCTCGTGGCGACCTTGCCCATCTTGCTCGTTTACCCGTTTCTGCAGAAGTATTTCGTGAAAGGGGTGTTAATTGGTTCCGTTAAAGGTTAACGGCGTGAAGGATTGCTACAGGAGAACAAAAGAAAAGAGCGGAGGAATGTTCATGCGGCGTAATCAGATCTGGTTATCAATCGTGGCGGTGATCGCGGTGCTGTCGCTTATCGGCTGCAACGGCTCCAAGTCAGGCGCAGGTGCGGACGGTGGAGAAGGGGACGGGAAGCAACTGCGGCAACTGATGCCGTTCGAACGGTTCGAGCCGAACGGAGACGCGGTGGCGCAGTATTTGAAGGAGAAGACCGATTATACGGTTAAGTATGAAATGCTGCCCGCGGAGAATGCCGATGAGAAGTTGAACCTGCTTATGGCGAACAAGGAGCCGTACGATGTGTTGAAGCTTGCTCCGGCGCAATATTATCAGCTTGTGTCGTCTGGGGCACTCGAGCCGCTCGATGACTTAATTGAACAGTACGGGGCGAACATGAAGCAGGTCATCGGCTCCGAGTCTTGGGAAGGCGCGCGCTATGAAGGAAAAACGTATGCCATCCCTGAAACGGGAGGCGGCAGCGGCACGGCATCGTACGCGCTTGTCGTGCGCCAGGATTGGCTCGATGAAATGAACATGAAGGCGCCGACGAATCTCGACGAATTCGTCACCGTACTGAGAGCTTTTAAGGAGAAAAAGAAGGTAATCCCGTTGACGGGTGGTAAAGTACCTGTGCATCCGGACATCGCAAGCGTCTTTGGCTTAACGACGGCATGGATGGAACGGGACGGCAAGATCATTCATTCCGTCGAAGCGCCAGAGATGAGGGAATACCTTGCCTTCATGAGCACGCTGTATAAAGAGGGGCTCATCGACTCGGAGTGGGGCATTAACACGGCAGATAAATCGATTGAAAAGGTTGCCAGCGGCAAGGCGGCCATGTACAGTCCGGGCTGGTGGGTAGCGCCGAACCTCGTGAACGCCTTGGCGAAGAACTTCCCGGATGCAAAGCTGGGGATCGTACCTGTGTTGAAGGATAAGGCGGGCGTGGCACGAGTAGGCTCTGCTGGAAATACGATTAACTACTTCATCGCAGTGCCGAAGTTCGCGAAGCATAAGGAAGAAGCCGTCAAATGGCTCGACATGAAGTTTGACAAAGACATCTTCAAGGGCATCGCCATCGGTGAGGAAGGCGCACATCACAAGCTCGAGGACGGCGTCTATACACCGATTATGCCGAAGTTCGCCGATGAGCGCAGCAACGCGAGCTCGTTCCTGACGGGAGTGGATGAGAAGAACTATCCGATTTACTGGCAGGCGCGCCTGAAGAAAAATCCAGTCGTGGAAAGCTATTTCGCCACATTCCAAAAGAACGCCGAAGGATTGCTCGTCATCGATCCGATGAGCGCGGCTCCGCCGATTCCAGACATCTCGAAAAACCTGCAGCGGCTGAACAAGTATCAGGAGGACACATTTATCAACTTCATCAGTGGGACGGAGCCGCTCGACAATTACGATCAGTTTCTCACCGAATGGCGCGCTCAGGGCGGCGAGGAGATGGTGAAGGCCGCTAACGAGTGGTATGCCAAGCGCTAAAACAAAAGAATGCGTTCCATTAACAGAGATTGCACCGCCAGGTATCCATTGGGCGGTTGCAGTCTCTTTCATGTGTTTCTCGCATTTGTCGCTCTTGTACCACATGTCGATAGAAATGCCAATCACGGCTCCATCTCCGACGCGTGCTGCAACTCTTGCCTGAAGCTGACGAATCCCTCTACAATCGCGTTTAGCTCCACTCTCCTGCTGGTTCAGATGGGAAATGATATTGGCACCGCACGTGCCTGAAGCAGTTACTTCATCCCTTTGAGCTTAGTCACACTCTTCCATCGGTTCAGAAGCGGAGTGTAGGAGTGGTGAGGAGACTCAGTGTAAAGTGAGTCCTCTGACTGAAAGGGAGAATGGAGCTAAAGGTAAAGTAGTATAGAGAATGTCGTCTAGAATGTCGTCTACGTCTACCAGGCAGGTTCGCCAACGTGTATCGTGTCAAATGAACGATGGAGGACATTTCAAATCCCTTTTTGTTAAAATGTCAGAGATCATTCCTTTCTGGAGTCAATGCAGTAGGTCATCAATATAACGAGGTGTTTGAATGAACGACGTGGCGGTTACGGAGTGGAAACAAGATGTAGGGGATGAGTGGTCTCCTGAGCTGGATGAGCTGGACGACAGCATGCTGGTGCAGCGCGCGAAGCAGGGCGATCGGGAAGCGTATGGCGAATTGGTGCGCAGGCATCGGGCCAAAGTATACGGCTACGCCCGATCTATCACGCAGGAACCATTTCTGGCCGAGGATATTGTGCAGGATGCACTCATCCGGGCTTTTCTGCATCTCGGTTCGCTGGTGGATGCCGCACGGTTTCTGCCTTGGATCCATCGGATTGTGCGCAATCAGGCGTACACGAAGCTGAGGAGCAAGCCGATCGCCCAAGAGAGGACGTTCACCGGCTTGATGCGGGATGTGGAAGCGGAGTTGGAAGAGGAACAGTGGCACAATCTCGATTATATTATGCTCCGGCTTGCCCGTTCGGGAGTAGAAGGGAACGCGCAGGAAGCCACCCCCGAAGAGAGGATCGTGCGCAAGGAACTGCTTGAGACGATTGGCGGCATGCTGCGGTGCTTGAACCGGAAGGAACGGCAAATATTCGAGTCTCATTTCTTCGATCATTTGTCTCCTCAGGAAATTGCCAAGCTGTTCCGCCTGTCAACTGCCAATGTATATCAAATCTTATCTCGTTCCCGAAAAAAAGTCGTTCAAGAAAAAATCCGCGTGTCTGTTGACCACTATGTCATGAACAGGAAGGATATGGGGTGCATGAAAACAAAGCTGCTGCCTAATTCCGGCACGCTAGCCGAAACATTTACATGGACGTCCGCCGCTTCGGCCTTGCACGGCCTGCTGTCCTATACGGACAAGGAGGAGTCGCTGACGAGGATTATGGGATTGAGCGGATATGCGTTCCGCATCAACATTTGCCCAGGCGACGTCAACATTGCCGGCCCGACTATTTACGATTTCAGGGATATTTTATCAAAAGGCTTGCGCAATCTCGGGTTCAGAGCCCGTATCGTCGACGCTATGCCCTTGAAGCTTGGACCGAACACCAATCTGGTGGATGCGTCCATGCTCACGCCGGAAGCGAAAGCGAAGCGTAAGCTGCACGAGGCGCTTCCCGAAGCGCTCAATCTGATTCACGATTCCATTGATCGGGGGCTGCCCGTGCTGTCGTGGGATTTATTCGTACCTGAGTTCGGCCTCATTTATGGCTATGATGATGGAGCGCGAAAGCTTACGGCTGTGGAGTGCGGCAAAGAGGAACATATTCCTTATGATCATTTGGGACGGGGGATTCTCGAGGATTTATTCGTGCTGGCTATTGATGAGCCATGTACAACGGATGAACGCGGCCAACTAAAGGGTGCGCTGCAATTGATTCTGGATCACTATCATGGCAGGGAAGAGCAGCCACAGTACAGCGTACATGGCTTGGCCGCTTATGATGTCTGGGTGGAAGCCTTCCGCGGTGGAACGGTCGAACCGAACGGCAATTCATATAACATCGCCGTCGTTCAGAACGCCCGACATTACGCGGCACAGTTCCTGAATGAGTTGAGTGACACGTGGCAGGGCGGCGATGCCGCAGCAGATGATCGCCTCCGCAACCTAGGCAAGGAAGCGGCTGGGCTATATGCGAGCATGGCCGAGCAGCTGCAGGAGCTGCAGCAGATGTTTCCGTTCCCTGCCGGGGGAGAACCGAACGAATCGGAGCAGGCTGGACGCGCCATCACGATTTTACAGTCGGTCAAAGCGTTGGAAGAGCAGAGTATCGTCTTGTTGGGGCAGATGGATGCGGAACTGAACAAATAAGACGACGGGGACATCCTAAACAGGCGGGGTATCCCCGTTTTATTTTTGCGGAAATACGAAAGGAAGGCCCCCCGCTTAACACCAACGCAAGCGGGGAGACAAAAGCAAGCTGCTTAGACGGGACGGATGGACGGCCACTGCAATTCGATACCTAACTGCTGCAGCAGGCGCTGGTACGCTTCAAGATGCTGCTGCTGGCTTCGCACCGCGCGTGGCGCGATGCCCTTGTTCAAGGCATATGCCGCAAGAACGCCGGCCGATTCGCCAATGTTCCATTCAGCTGGATGCAAGCGGTAGCAGCCGTTAGTGATGTGCGTGGTGCCGATATTTTTGCAGGCCGGTATGAGATTGTCCATGCGGACGGGCAAGAGGCTCCCAAGTGGAATCTGAAACGGCAGGGAGGAAATATCTATGTAATTATTCCCGCCTGTCGAAGGGTGAAGATCGATGCGGTAGCAGCCGATGCCGACCGAATCCGGGAACGTTTCCGCCGGCTGTCCTGGGCGGAAATCGGTTGAGATGTGCTGCTCCAAGACGGTGAACTCGGCTTGAATCCGTCTCGATTCCCGGACGTAGGGGTACATCGCCATCCCGTCCGCTGTCCCCGCGACATCCTTGCGGAGTCGCAGGCCCGGATAACCGCAGCCTCCGTCATGCCGCGGCGCCTCAGTCTGCATCCAGTACAGCAGCGACAGGCTGAGCTGCTTCGCATCGTTCAGATGCTGTTCTTTTTCAGCTTCGCTAACATCGATAATGGAGCCGAGCCAGTAATCGTTCTGCGGCCAATTGACGACCGTCACGGCTTGGGGAATGGAGTCGGCAGCCTGATCATACAGCGAAGGATCGGTGATTTGCCGGTAATGAAACAGCGGGAACGACCCTTGTTCGCGAAAGAGAGAGTATTTCACCGGCTCTAGGGTAGACGGCTTGACACCGATCCAGCTCAGCAGGCGATCTGGCCAAAAGGATGGCTTGTATTGGCGCCAGAAATCGTAGCGATCCGGCTTCGCAATCGTATGGTTTTCGCCTTCTTCGTAATCGACGGCGAAGCAATAAGTGATGCCCTGCATATTTTGCGGCTCAGCGGCCCCCGGAACGGCATGCGGTTCGCCAGTGTCACGCTGCGATTCCGCTCCAGTGACATATTCCGTACCGGATAAGGCGAGCAAATCGCCGCATTCGGTCGCATCGAGAAAATAGGGCGCCGTGCAAGTATATGCGTTCCCTTCCGCATCCTGTACGGTGACGGCACGAATGCGGTCGCCTTCGACCTCGGCGCCAACCGCGCGGCAGCTGGTGTGGATGGTGAGCCGGCCGCTATGCACATAAGGGAACAGCATCGATTCCAGCACGTGCAGCGCAATGCGCGGATCGTGACACAGGCGGCTCACGTTGCCGTTCCCGGGGTTCAAGTTCCGATTCGAGCGCGCCTTCGCGTTGAGCGGCAGATGCTCGCGATAGTAGCGGCGTATAGCATTGCGGAACTGCCGATACGTCTCCGTGCAGCCGAACTGCTCAATCCACGGATGTTCGTCCGGTGGAACGAGCTGGCTTGTCAATTGTCCGCCGATGCGGGCGGTCTCTTCCGTGAGCAGCACCGTCTTTCCCAATCGACAGGCGGCCAATGCCGCGGCGCAGCCCCCCATGCCTCCGCCGATGATGACGAGATCAGCTTCCCATTCGGACTTTTGTTGTGCCATAATATACTCCTCCTTGCAGCGTTGTTTTCCAATCATTACCTACCAATATTATTATAGGAAAACTGGAGTGCAGCCGAATAGCGAATTTCTTTGCTATTTGTGGTAATTGGGATACGAATTTCCTTAAAACGAAAACAAGACACGTTGGCCGGGAGGAAATTGAGGCCATGCGTGTCCTGTCGTAAGCACCGGAGGGGTGGGTTGAGGAAGTTAGCTATATTAATGGTTAGGGGCGTTCATTGACGAATGCGTTGCTCGACCTTTGCCGTCAGTTCTTTCTTCGACTTGATGAACTGCTCGACGAGTTCATAGAGAGTGACGCCGGTATCAAGGGACTTTTTGTCCTTGAACGTGGCATAGCCGTCGCCGCCGGCAATGAGGAAATCATTCGTCGCTACGCGGTATGATTTATCCGCAACGAGTGCTTGGCCTCCGACCTTAACGTCGGTTACGCGGCTGCCTTGCGGCTGCTTCTTGTCGAAGGAGAAGGACATGCCGCTAATTTGCGGGAAGCGCCCGGAACCAGAGTCGAGTTCGCTCACGCCGTTCTCCAGCGCGGCTTTCAGTTCGCTGCCGCTCACTTCCACGACAGTAAGCGTGTTTGGGAATGGCAGCACGTCATACAGATTCCGCTTCGTTACATCTCCGGCGAGGATGGATGTGCGGATTCCGCCGGAATTCGTCAGCGCCACATCTGCCTCGAAGCCCGGCATGCTGCGTGTCCGCTCCAGCATTGCATCCGTGATCAGATTGCCCAGATTCGTTTCTTCCGCACGGATTTTGGTGCGGTCCCCTTCAAGCGCAACCGCTGCCGTCGCGATTTTTTCATTCAAGAGTCCATCGGTTTCTTTCTTCAAATCATCGACCATCTTGGCGATGCCTGCATCCGGTGCAGTCTTCTCGTCATATTCGAGCAATCCGCCTGAGAAGTGGACAAGCGCGCCGTCATGGTAGAACAAGTCGACCCGGCCAAGCGATTTGCTATACTCCCAGTCCTGCACAATATAGGTGCCGTTCACGAGCTCCGGCTCTGCAATGCGTGTATGGGAATGCCCCCCGATAATCAAGTCGACGCCCTGCACTTGCTTCGCGATGTCACGGTCTTCCGTCAACCCGGAATGGGAGACGATAATGACATGATCCGCTTGCTTCTGCAGCTTCGGCACCCACTCCTTCGCAACCTCCACTGGATTGGTAAATGTGAGCCCCTTCACATTGTCTGGATGGGTGACGATAGGCGTATCTTCGGTAATGAGGCCGAGAAAGGCGAATCTTTTACCTTCGATTTGCTTGATGACATACGGCTGCAGCAGCGGCTTGCCTTGTTCGTCGAACACGTTGGCGCCGAGCACGGGGAACTTGAACAGCTTGCTGGCCTTCGTCAACTGCTGATGACCGAAGTCAAATTCGTGATTGCCGGCGACCATGAAGTCATAACCAATGGCATTGACGATTGGGGCAACCGACTCGCCTTGAGACAGGTTGACATAGATAGTTCCTTGAATCATGTCGCCCGCATCGACTAGCATGGTGTTCGGATTTTCTTCCCGAAGCGACTTCATGAGTGTCGCCAGCTTGGCATAGCCCATTTCTTTAGCTTTTTCATCGTCCAGAATGTGGCCATGTACATCATTCGTATGGCCAATCGTAACATGGACCGTAATGGCATCGCCCAGCGTCTTGAAGAACTGCTCGCGAGTAATCGGTCCCGTCTGACTGCTATCGAACTGCAGCTCAAGCCCTGCCTTTTTAGCTACAGCTTGCAGCATGACTGCGTCGGCAGGCTGGTGGAGCTGCTTCCACTGTTCTGCGCTTACGATGCTTTGCTGCTTGGCCCAGGTGAGTGCTTTGGCGCCCCAGTGGCGGATAGAAGGATCGGCGGCTGTCACCGTTTGTTCCGTTCCTTGGACACGCGCCAGCATTACGACCGCTTCGGCAAGCGTAATCGGGCGTTCCAGAGCCACATCGTTGCCCGAGCCGGAAATATAGCTCTTTTCCTGCATCCATTGAACGTGGTTGATGGGCTGCAGGGGATCCGCATATAAGGACCCGGCAAATATGGATGTAATGAGTGCTGCCAACACTGCGGATACGCCTATTTTTTTCATTTTTCTAACCGACCTCCGTTTTTTGGGTTTCTGTTGAGTTGCTGTAAATTGATCGTAAGACAAGGGGGAGCGGGGAACAATGCACGCTTTGTTAAATGTATATAAAAGTTATGTAAAGAGATGCAGCGGCGCATATAAAAAGGCCAATCAGAAAGTTAATGTGCATGTTCAAAAGGATACTTTTTGAACAATCTCTAATAAAAAAGCTGTCCCGGCCACATTGATGTGAGGGACAGCTTGGTTGCTCGTGCTCTATCTATTTGTATTATAGCTCATCGAATCCGTTATCGTCGCCGACCTTGCCGTAATTGCGGGACTTCGCCTCGAAGAAGTCGGTCTTCGTCGCATTCAGCGCCTCGTCGGAGAATGGTTTAATCCACGGCATGCAGTTCACGTCCACGCCGTCGTACGCTTTGTCCATGCCTATGAGGCTCAAGCGGCGATTGGCGATGTGCTTGATGTAATCGCTCAGCTCGCGCAAGTCGATGCCGCGCACATTTTGCAGCGTGTAGTGCGCCCAGTTCGTCTCCAACTGCACGGCCCGGTCGATCGTCTCGTAGACGAACTTCGTATTCTCTTCCGTGTTCAGCTCTGGGAAGTCACGCAGCAGTTGCTTGAACACTTCGCCGAAGAAGTAGCAGTGCTGGTTCTCGTCCCGCTGAATATAGGAGATCATTTGGCTTGTCGCCATCATCTTCTGATCGCGCGCCAGGTTATAGAAGAAGGCGAATGTGCTGTAGAAGAAGATTCCTTCCAGAATCAAGTCCGCGACGAGCGCTTTGAAGAACGTCTGAGGCGTCGGGTCGTCGCGGAATGTTTGATAAATGTCGGCGATGAACCGGTTGCGCTCAAGCAGCACGCGGTCATGCTTCCAATATTCGAAGATCTCCTTCTGTTCCTGGTCAGATACCAAGGAAGAGAGCACGTAAGAATAAGATTGGTTATGAACGACCTCCTGCTGCGCAATGATGGCTGCGATGGCCTCCAGGGAGGAATCGGTGAAGTATTTCTTCACATCTCCGACGAACATCGTCTGCATGGAATCGAGCACCGCCAGGAGCGAGATATTAATCTTGAACGCATTCCGCTCTTCAGGCTCGAGCAGCGGGTATTGCTGCGCATCCTTGGACATCGGAATTTCATCCGCGATCCAGTGGTTGAGCAAAAGCACTTTATACAATTTATACATATGCGGCATGCGAATGTCGTCCCAGTTCAACACGCCGGAGCATTCTCCCATAATAATGCGCGTCGATTTGTTCGGTGCTTCCGTATTGAAAATGAGCTGACGGTTGAGCTCGCGATCGAGTAGTGTCATCATGACTCTCCTTTTCTGTTAAAGATCGTGATCAAAAAGGTCCCTTTTCAGCACCGAGAAGGTTGCAAGAACTCGAAGAAGGAGGAGCGCAGTGTAGATGGAGACTACATGAGCACCGGACT
>NZ_ALKF01000172.1:0-73973 GCF_000283315.1 Paenibacillus sp. OSY-SE
CGAAGCGGTGTTTTTCTATTTTTCAAGAGTTATATTTAACTTAGTCTAGGCTCATACAGAACAAACAACTAAGCCGTGTTCGGCTCTGCGAAAGTTGAGGTATAACAATCAAAAATGAAGATATGCCGCTGTCTATTAAGCGGCATTTTATTTAGAGGAAATATCTTTATCATGTCGAAATATGACGGGGAATGGTGGAGATAATTGAATGAACAAAGAAAATAAAGGGAAAATATTAGATGAGTTAGTTGAAAGCTGGAAATCTAAGCTTTGCTAGGACTTTGAACTATGAGGAACGTTTATTAGTTATTTTGGAAGAAATATTACAAATAAAATGAAAGCATTAAGCCAAAGCGGAACTCCATCTCGTATGGACAGAGGCTCTTTTTTTTAAATATCTATCCTATGGATTACAGTTCAAAGATTAATTGTTGGGGTGTTTTTTTATGTCAATTAATAGCGTAGCTTTTGATTTGTTTGATGTAACAAATATGCAAAAGATTATTAAAAGTCCTTATGATTTTGATAAGGCCATGTTTTTTGAGGGCTTGCTTACTTACGAAAAACTTTCTTTTTCTTTGGGAAGTTCATTTGTCCATGGTATAGAAGGTGTATTAAAACATATACCCGTGAAAATTTTATGCGATCTTCTTGAACAACAAATATTAACGTTTAATATTGAAAAGGCTACGTTAAATATTTCAGAGAAAAATAATGCGAAGTTTGTATTTGGAAAATCGTTTATTAAAGATGCCGGTAACTATCCTTCTGATGAAAATGAGAAGTGTCTTTATCAAATCGGTAAAAAAAATAGTTTGTCGAAAAAAGAACAAAAGAAATTTGTCAGGTTATTATTAGATAATCAGAGAGTGATACCTTATTCTGATTTAAACCAGAATGTTATTCAAAGGAATATTTCTAGTGAATTAAGTGATAGGAAACTCTTCCTGAATTTTATTAGTAGAAAGATGTATCTTTCGAACTGCTCATTAAATATTCCATACTCAATTCGAACAAACAATGATGGCAATTATGAACTAGTGGCACCGTTATTGAATGACTCTCAGAAAGAAGCTTTATTTCCTTATTTAGGCGTATTCATGTTTGTTCTTTTGCGTGCGAATATATTTACTAATTCTTCTGCTCTGTTAAAAACTGATAGTATATGGGGAAATGAAAGCACCATAGATATTATGGAAAGTAAATATTCAAGATTGTTTAAAGACCCGGTTAACAATATTAATGTTTTGGAAAAAATATTTGAGATAGAACAGATACCTAGAATGGATATGTTAATTTCGAACAATGTAGTGAACTTCAAGAACATATTGGAAATTCGCAAAAGAGCAGGAAGCTTGAGAGATTTAATATCAAATTTAAGTTCTTCCGATCCGAAAATGATTTCGGATGCCTATTTAAGTGCTTTGCAAATAAAAGAATCGGCATTTGACAAAGGAGTATTAAAGACATTACGTTTTATCATTCCCAATGCTGTGGGTACAGGTAATACTTCCTTAGGAATTGCTTTGTCGTTTTTAGATATGTATGTATTTCCTAAACTATATGAAAAACGAAACATATCAGTCAGACTAAAGGATATTTTATATTCCAACAATATCTAAATTGAGTTAACGAGCAGCAACACATAGGCTAGGATTCTATTATGCTCAATAAGCAGTGAATTAATTGAATATCTGAATTATATTTATTGAGGATAATCCAATGAATAATGATTACAAAGACAGGATCGATAAAGTCATCTCATACATTAAAAAAACAGCAAGCAGAAACTGAACCTGAAACAACTCGCAGCATTGCTAACTTTTTCAAAATATCATTTTACGAGAATATCTACAGCTAACGCCGGCGTGACTCCTGTTGCATTCGTAAATAGAGAGTGCTTTCAAAAATCGGTTTAGTTATTTTGATTTGCATGGGGTAAAGATGCTTGTAGGTATTTGAAGAACTAATACAAGGTAAGGCTAATGCTTTTAGAATGGACTCAGATACGTACCGGCAGCATATTGATCCTGACAGTTTACCTCTATCAATGAAAGAAAGGAAAATATTTCGTAGTATCAACAATGGTTGAAGCAGGAGTTAAAGTGTACCAAGAGTCAACTGTCAGAGAGTTAAAGGAAGATTAGATGGAAGTAATAAGCAAGGCAGTGCGGGGGATATAATCGATATCTGGGAAAATCTAATGGCGAACTCAGAGTGGCATCTAAGCTATGGATCTACATTGTCTTTAGCCTGTCCCCCTTTACATCTCCGCTCATTTCCAACATACTGAGAATAGAAGGAAGCATGTCTGTACAGGATAAAGAATGATGCCAGTTGGGCAGTGCACCGTAAGGCCGCGCTAGTTCCTTGTACAAGCGGTATGTGCTTACCTTTCATCTAGACAAGCTATTAAGGGAGAGTGATCCGATGTTAAGTGAGAAGCTGCTCGCGAAGTTGAACGATCAAATGAATTATGAATTTTATTCTTCCCAGGTGTACCTGGCTATGGCGGCTTATTGTTCGTCGGAGAGCTTTGATGGGTTTGCGAACTTTTTCATCGTGCAGGCGGAAGAAGAGAAGTTCCATGGAATGAAAATATTCCACTTCATTAATACATTGGGCAAACGTGCCGTTGTTAGCGGCATGGAGCACCCTCAGAATGAATACAGCTCATTGCTGGACGCTTTTGAGCATTCCTATGCGCATGAGCAAACCGTGACGAAGCGTATTTATGAATTGTCCGATATTGCGTGGAATGAGCGTGAGCATGCGACAATTAACTTCCTCAAGTGGTTTATTGATGAGCAAGTGGAGGAGGAAGCCACCTTCGACAGCATCATCCAGAAGCTGCGCCGCATTGATAATGACAGCAACGCCTTCTATATGCTTGATTCCGAGCTGGCCAAACGCACCTTCACGCCACCGGCAGGCGAAGCCTAATTCATTCAGCAACCCAGAAGCTGTTTTCCCCTGAGCGTGCATGAGGGAAAGCAGCTTTTTGGTGGCCCGCAAACAGGTGTAGAACGTTGCCTCAGTCAGGTGTCGAATTGGTGAACGCAAATGATTACTGGCCGCTGCTTCAATCTTAGTACTAATCGCTATTGTTATCGCTGCAACGAACAAATAACTTGGAAAGGGATGTGAGGAGAAATGGAGATCAACATTAATGAGCAGAATGGTTCTAAAGTAGCCGTCATTTCAAGCGATAGCGTAATAATAAACAACGTCAACGACGCCCTGGATCTAATGGCCAATGTTCGATATAACGGCTGCGATAAAATCCTGGTAAGGAAAGAGCATCTTACAGAAGATTTTTTTGAGCTCAAAACAAAACTTGCCGGTGAAATTTTGCAGAAATATACGAACTATCACATCATCATTGCGATCGTTGGTGAATTTGAATCTTATCACAGCAAAAGTCTGAATGACTTTATCTATGAATGCAACCAGGGAACACGAGTGTTTTTTAAGAAGACGGAAGCTGAAGCTTTAGAAGCACTTCATAGCGTAGATGTATAACAGTAGTTTTAGTGCAATTCAGTCACGGTATATCTAGAAAACACAGTTAGAGCGGGTTTACAATAGTTGCTCACAATCTATCTATGGAGCGATTATCATTGGCCCGCTTTATTCACGACATTCCCATACATGACAGTTGACAGCACCATGTCAAAAACATCGGAGAACCGGTAACTATGGTGTGCCAAAAATTCAGTGGAGGTTAACTCTTCAATAGAAGCAAATATGATGTAGGCCACAACCTGTTGATCAATCTCTTGGCGAAATACCCCCTGCCGCCCTCCATCCTCCAATATTTTCACCAGATGATGGATAATGACCTCTTTACGGAGGCGTGTAAACTTGTCATGCAGAACCGCTACGCTCTCTTTGATATCCTCCAGTGCAGACCTCTCTATGGCGCTTAATCGCTGCGTCATCAACGTCATAAAAGTACGAAGCTTCTGTAAGGGATCGAGCTCGCTTGCGCTTAGTTCAGAAATATCATGTTTAATCTCTTGGAACATGTTTTCAATTACAATCTCAAGCAGGTCATATTTGGATGCATAATACCGGTACAATGTGGCTTTGCTCATGCCAATGCCTTTCACCAGATCATCGACAGAGACGGCTGAATAGCCATATTGGAAAAACAGAGATGTTGCATGCTTGAGGATCTTATCTTCTGTCTTTTTGCTCATATTGCATTCCTTCCTGATGATAGAGGGTAATTGGCCGTAACCAGCACTTCGATAGCTTCATTCTAAACAAGTGCCCAAATTAATGCAATTGGCAGTAAGACAACGTAGGGGATGATAAGCTTTAGCGTAACGCTCCATGTGCCTGTCAGCCGTCTGAGGAACAGCGGCGCAAGAATCCAATACAACTGCGCGGTGTAGAGTCCCGGAAAGTATTTCCCGAAGTAGATGCTCCATGTTGTATGGGCGATTGCATTGCCTAAAGCTCCGTATGCAATGAAGAAGAGTGCCGGAATGAGAAGGAAAGGCAGACGTTTAACAAAGGCTAGTATAGCGGTGACCGTAAACAAGGAATAGGAGATCATATTGAGCAGTAAAAAGAAAGGAACGGAGTAGGCCTCTCCCCCATAAATAGCAGGAAATTGACTGGAGAAGCCAGTTATAAATTCTTCGGAAAAATGAATAAACTGCCATGACAGTATTCCGAAGTAAAGCGGGAGAATGCTCAGCGGTTCGCTTAAAGCCCAGCCTCTTCGATATAAGGTTAGAAATATAGCAAATGCAAATAGAACCCCGATAACAAACGTCACAATCAATTCATAACCCGAGCTCAGATAGGTAAATAAACAAACCATAAACAAAGAAAGGAAGGAACCGATCATACAATCTTTTTTTGTAATGTTGTTCATGTTACAACCTCCATTCCGTAATAATGAAACTCATGATACTTAAATAGTTTCATAGTATCATTATATAGTTGGATTCAAACTGTTGTCAATAATAACCAGATACAGTGCTATGGAGCGGGCTATGCCCGCTTTTCTTTTGTACTCATTTGTGCTATCCTAGTATGTTAGGATATAAGGAAACGATTTGTGGAGATGCTGTAAGAGAAGTTAAAAGGTACGTTGATAAGATTAAATATATTTAAAATTAAGGAGACACATGACATTTAAAGAATTGAATATTATACCCGCGATTTTAAATGCTTTAAGTAAAGAGAACTATACTACGCCAACACCCATACAGGAACAGGCGATCCCAGCTGTGTTAGCCGGCAGAGATTTACTTGGCTGCGCTCAGACGGGAACAGGGAAGACGGCCGCGTTTGCTGTACCGATTGTCCAACTATTAAGCGAACAGCATAGCAGACCCAATTCAAAACGCCGTATTCGCTCATTGATTCTAACACCGACAAGAGAACTTGCTCTTCAGATTTCTGATAACATGCAAGCGTTCAGTCAATACACCGATTTGCATTGCACGGCTATCGTTGGTGGCGTTTCACAAAAAGTACAGGAACGGTCGTTACATCAAGGTGCTGATATTATTATTGCAACTCCAGGCAGACTCATCGATTTGATGAATCAGAAGAGTATCGATTTGCAATATGTCAAAATATTAGTACTGGATGAAGCCGACAGCATGTTGGATATGGGTTTTATCCATGATGTGAAGAAAATCATCACAAAAATGCCCAGCAAGAAACAAACTCTTTTCTTCTCAGCTACGATGCCGCCAGAAATATCCAAAATGGTCAAAACGCTGCTGGTTAATCCAGTGAAAGTAGAAATCACGCCGGTGTCTTCTACTGTGGATAGAATAAAGCAATCTGTTTATTTGGTAGATAAGGAAAACAAACAAAAGCAATTGAATCATCTTTTAAAAGATAACTCCATTGCTTCGGCACTCGTGTTTACCCGTACCAAGCATGGCGCTGACCGCGTTGTGCGTGAACTGGCTAAAGTGAAAATTTCCGCTCAGGCCATCCATGGCAACAAATCTCAAAATGCCCGCCAGATTGCATTGAGCAATTTTAAGAGTGGCGTAACGCGAGTGTTGGTAGCGACGGATATCGCAGCGAGAGGAATTGATATTGAGGAGCTTTCTCATGTGATCAATTTCAATCTCCCTAATGTTCCAGAAACCTACGTTCATCGAATTGGCCGTACCGGTAGAGCAGGACTGAGCGGGATCGCTATCTCCCTTTGCGAAATTGAAGAAATACCGTATCTCAAAGATATTGAGAAATTGATCGGAAAGATCATTCATGAAGTGAAGGACCATCCTTATCCGATGCTGCGTACAACTCAGACTTTAAAGGCGGAAGGCTCATCGACACCAGCAGTCTTAAAACCTGCCAAATCCAAGGCAAACCCTATGCTCAAGCCCAAGTCGAAGTGGTTCAAAAAAGGAAGTAAAACAAGCAAATAACATTGCTGGAATTCATAAAACAAATCTAGGAGTGGTAATCTGAGAAAGCACAAGAAGAAGCCAATGTCATTTGACGAACTGTTGAAGGAATTGCAAGGCCAGAGAACGATTGAAGAAGATTCGAGTCATATTTCATTAGACGAGTTGTTCAATGAATCATTCATGGTTAAGCATTCCAACTTTAAAAGTTTTGGAGAGTTTTTAGAGAAAGGCAACTTTCAAGTAAAGACGCGAGAAGATATCAATAACATTCCTGACGAACTTTTTGATCGGCATGTTGCAAGAGAGACGGGGTTTGCTAATTGGAAATCCATGCTGAATACAGCGACTATGGATTATGCCAGTAAATAATGAATATAAGAATGAAGCTGATTTAAGGATGCCGATTCAGGCTTGACCTTAGCTTAGCTATAATCAGGTGTTTGCTTTACGGCACATGTGGAGCGCGCGGTGCGTTGTTGGTAGTGCAGAGCATTTACCTGATTGTATCTCCTTAAATGTTCCACTCGTACATTGACTATAGTCAACATCTTTAGTAAGATTAAGTCAACAGTTCCCACCACGCCTCTTAACAATGCGTACCAAGGTGGGCCTTTTTATTCGCGGAGGAAAATTTATGGAACATGTTCCTGCTCAGTCTGTCAAGCCCCCGGCAACATATGAACAACAATTAAATATTCTCAAAAGCCGTGGACTCAATGTTAATAATGAGGATATGGCCGTTCGTACTTTGCAACAAATCAATTATTACCGGTTAAGCGCATACGGATTAAGTCTCAAGCATGATGATAAATATCATATCGACACAACTTTCGAACAGCTACTCGCTTTATACGAGTTTGATCGTCGATTTCGCTACATCATTATGGAAGTGGTTGAGCAAGTGGAAATTTCTTTCCGTACTCATATTTCATACTACATCGCTCATACATACGGTGCTTTGGGACATTTAGAACAGGAACATTTTAGAAATCATGAAGTGTTTCTGATTGAACTCGAAAAAGAGATAAAGCGTTCTCAGGAGATATTCATAAAACATCATATTGAGAAGTATGAAGGGAAAATACCCGTCTGGGTAGCTATTGAAGTTCTTTCGTTCGGAGCGCTCTCTAAACTTTTTTCCAATATGAAACGTGATGATCAGAATC
The DNA here is from genome assembly GCF_000283315.1 of Paenibacillus sp. OSY-SE. Classification (NCBI taxonomy): domain Bacteria; kingdom Bacillati; phylum Bacillota; class Bacilli; order Caryophanales; family Paenibacillaceae; genus Paenibacillus; species Paenibacillus sp. OSY-SE. The sequence continues at coordinate 7,562 of NZ_ALKF01000172.1, forward strand.
ACATTGCGAAAAGTAATTATCGTCGAGCCCCTGTTATTTACCTCGAAAGCTGGCTTAAGTGTTTGTCCTATATTCGCAATATATGTGCTCATTACGGTCGATTGTATAACCGACCACTTACAAGCAAACCGAGACTCGATCGGAAATCAAAACAGCTGGGAATTGAACAAGGAAAAATTTTTGCACACTTATACGTATTAAAAGAACTCATTCCTGATCGAAATAAGTGGACAGATTTCGTAACTCGCTTAGAAGCATTGCTCACTGAGTACAAAGACGTGATTGAATTAGAACGAATCGGATTCCCTGAGGACTGGGAATCCATCCTGATGATGAGGGGATAATCCTGGAATGGTTGCGACAATTACTCATGTCATTATCAATCCAAATCCGTCAAATCATTGACCATAATGAACCAACAACCCATCGATCGTGAACAAGATAATAGTTGCTAGAAATGTTCCAATCGCAACAGAGCGCTTTTTTTGGATTCAGCTCCTCAACACTCCCAACCATCCAGCCTAAAGTGCTAACCTCATCCTACAACAAATACAATGAGTCGTATGATTCTCAAGTTGGAAGAAGCTCCTACTGAAGTATTTATAAATCGTTCGGCATGACTTCGTTCTTTCTGATTATGGAATGAATACTTGTGAACTGTAACCCGCAGGGGCACTCTTTTCTCTTTTTACAGTGTCCATCCTGCGGGCCATGTGCTTGCTCAGAGTTCAGGCCGTTTTTGATGATTCCAAAGCTGCTTGTTTCTTGTTGCGTTCCAGCTCTTTTACCCCCATATGGGCCAGTATGCAGAAAATAACGCAGCAGACAACAGCAGTCAATAGCACATAGAAGCCGCCATTCCAGCCCACCTTGTCAACCATTACGCCAAAGAGGGTAGTACCTAAAGACGCACCCAGAATGTAGCTCATGAAGCCGCGCAAGCCAACCGCAGACCCTACGGCGAATGGCGGTACAACCTCCAAAGTCTGCACGGAAGCCAAAAATTGCGGGACGTAAATCAAACAACCGATAATGGCGGCGAAGATAGTAGTGCCAAGTAAAGTGCCGCTCTGCCAGTAACCAATAATGCAGAAGAAAATCAACACCATAGCAATGATAGCCGGTGGCATGCGGTATCCCTTGAAAAACCTGTCCGAAAGGTAACCAACCAAGAGCGTGGAAGGAATAGCTGCCCACTCAAAAAATAAAAAGGCAACGCTCATTTCGGTTTTGCTGAAATGTTTTACACTCAACAGATAAATGGGCAACCAACTTATAATGCCAAAACGAACCATGTACACGAAAACGTCTACAAAGGAAACAAACCATGCATTTTTATTGAACAATACATAATTTTTGAAGATTTGCCAGACCGTCATATCTTCTGGCGGTTTGGAATCAGCCTTTTGTTGCATAGCCGGGTCCGATTCGTCCTTGACGATTTCGTTCAACGGGGGCAAGCCTTCGCTTACCGGGGAGCCTTTGGTCAGGGCTAATACGACCATGGCAAACACGATAGCGACTGCTGCCGGCACCTGGTAGCTTGCCGCTTGCCAGTGCTCGGAGCCAAGCATAGCGAAGCCGACACCTACGATAGGCGCTACAATTCCGCCGCCCAGATTATGCGAGATGTTCCAGATGGCGCCGACAACGCCTCTCTGCTTGCGCGGGAACCAGTTCGCGATGGTAATGAAGCTAGGCCCGACTCCCATTCCTTGAAAAATTCCGTTCAGGATAACGAGCGCGGCAAACATCCAGAATGCCGTAGTGAATCCCATCATAATATTGACCAGTCCGCACATGAGCAAACCAAGCGCCATATATCTTTTCGGATCGGCTTTATCCGCAAGACTGCTCATGAGGCCCTTGCTGACTCCGTAAGCAATGAGCAGACAACTGCTTAATAGCCCGACTTCTGTAGCGCTAAGATGGAGCTGATCCTTCAGATAAGGAGTGGATAATGCAAAATTATTGCGGACAATATAATAGGCCATATAACCGAAAAACACACCTAATAAAGACTGCAGCCGGAAGAGCTTATAGGTTTTTTGAACATGTTCCGGCGCTATTTTTGTAGTAGCGGTTTTAGGCTTTAAAAATGAAATCATACCATCATCCTCGATTCTTAGCTGTTAATGAACACATTTGTAGTAACGGCAACTGCTTCTAATGCCGGTTTCATGATAGTGCTTTCAAAATAGTGATTCCAAAAAAATTCCTAATGTCATCATGACCTCCCCGCTTTTTGATGATCGTGTTCCTCACCTTTTTATTATCGTGCCAGTTCAACCTGCAAAACTATCAGCAAAGTTCTGATTTTTTGTAGGATAAAGAGGAGGTGTTGTCAGAAAAATTCCTATAGAAGATGTAAAGATGATGAGCAATATCGTGAAAATGCTGAAAATGGCTTAGTTTATAGAGGATGCATCCAGTTTCATGCTATACTTGGGGATGCGAAATGCGACCCAGAGTGCAGATGCCTTCTGCGGGAATCTCTTGCGAAGAATGGAGTAAATCATGCTCAGGCTGCCGAGGATACTGCTTATTATTTTGCTTGCCGTACTTGTGTCAGGATGTTCCAACAGTCGTTCGAGTTATCACATTGTTTTTTCCGAGCCGGACGATGCCCCTATCGATTCTCAAGATGGAACACCATCCCCGGTGCGTGTGGCCATTTCAAGTGTGCTGTCACCGAGCGAGACGATTAAGCACTACAGAACAATTGCCGATTATGTAGGGGAGAAGCTTAACAGACCTGCTATTCTCATTCAGCGCAAGAGCTACAACGAGATAAGCATGTTAATGATGAATGGCGGCGCTGACATCGCTTTGCTGTCGTCAGGCGCGTATCTAACCTACAAGCAAGTTGAGGGGCTTGAAGCGATTGCGATGCAGGAGCGAATGGGAGTTCCGTATTATTACGGTTATCTTGTCGTAAATCATGACAGCAACTGTACAGATATTAACGATTTAAGAGGAAAAAGCATCGCGATTACCGACCCCTTCAGTTATTCCAGCTATATTTTTGTGAGCGAAAGGCTGGCTGAATTCGATGAAACGCCAGAGCATTTCTTTGGCCGCTATGTGTACACGTACAATCATGAAAGCTCGCTTAAAGCCGTCATAGACAGGGTTGTCGACGCCGCAGCCGTGAATAGCTTGGTCTACGAACAAGCCAAGCTGAAAGATCCTGAATTAGCCGACACTTTGCGAATAATCGCCAAATCAGAACCGGCAGGCACCGGTCCGGTGGTAATCAGCAGCAGCTTACCGGATGAAGACAAGAACATCATTAAAGAGTTGTTTTTGTCCATGCACGAGCAAGCAGCCATACAACCAGCGCTGCAGGGTTTGTTTATTGACCGTTTTGTCCCTTTTGACCCGCAATTCTATGATACCGCTTACAGTAAAAGGTTCTATAAACGAGGCCGCCTATGAGATGGATGAGCAAGCTTCGGATCAATCAGAAAATATTTGGAACCATCTTCGTTGCGCTGCTCTTTCTTGCCTCTGTCTTAGGGTGGATCATTTGGGATTCGCTTACGAACATGATGACCGAAGAGCTTAAAAAACGCGGCGCCAATATTGCGCATAATATCGCGGCCTTGTGCTCCGACTATATTCTTACGGATGATCAATTTTCGATTCATCTGCTTATCTCCCAGGCACAAAAGGCGAATGAGGACGTTCGCTATATCCTGATAATCAATAGCAATAACGGGCTTGTGGGGGATACGTTCTCCGGCAATCTGCCGAAGGGGATATTAAGCGCGCATACTCCCGATGGTCTGGATGGCCAGCAAGTTGCGGCACTAACTTCAGATGAAGGGACTATCCACGATATCCTTGTCCCCATCGAGGGGGGAGATGTAGGATTCGTTCGCGTTGGCATGGCGGAAACAGCCGCTCAAACCTATATTTTTAGTAAGATTGGTGAGTTGATTTTTGCAACATTATTGGTTTGCATAGGCACAGCCGGAATTACTTATTATGTTACTCGCTTTATCACGAAACCGATCAATAACTTGGTTGCTGTTGCAACAGGCATATCAGCCGGGAAGTTGTCCTTGCGGGCTAAAGTCGAGAGTAACGATGAAGTGGGGAAGCTAGCGCAGGCTTTTAATGAAATGGCTGACAACTTGATTAGCTCCAACACCGAGGTAGAAATGCTGTTGAAGGAGCTGCAAGATAAAGAGCGGCTTCGCGACACGTTGATCTTGAAGCTATTATCCGCTCAAGAAGATGAGCGAAAAAGAATCTCCCGCGAACTTCATGATGAAACAAGCCAAGCTCTTACTTCACTAATGGTTACCATGCGTGTGCTGGCTAATGAAGCGAAAGATGCCGAGCAGCAGGAGCTGCTTCATACCAGCCGGGAGATTGCAGCGAGTATTTTGCGGGAAATTAGAGATTTAGCGGTAGAATTAAGACCGCCTATTTTAGATGATATGGGATTAATTCCAGCAATCAAGAAATATGTGCAAAAGTTTGAAGAGAAGCACGATATTGCAGTGAATCTATTCGCCCCCGAAGATGATATCGTCATTGATAGTCATACTGCTGTAGCCTTGTACCGAATTCTTCAAGAAAGCTTGACGAATGTAGTCAAGCATACAGCAGCGACCCAGATTGAGATTACGATGGGAATCGCAGATCATTGCATACAACTGACTATCCATGATAACGGTCACGGTATCCGGCCGGAAGATTTTGAAAGGGCTCGCCAGCAAAATCGGATCGGAATATACGGTATGAAGGAAAGAGCCGAGCTGCTTGGCGGTTCATTCTTTGTCAAAACTACGAGTGTCGGCGGGACCGAACTTAGGGTGTCTATCCCGCTAGAGCTGGAAAAAGGGTGCAGTGATGGAACAGACAATAACAATCATGCTAGTTGATGACCACGCTTTGCTGCGGGCGGGCTTGAAGCTGCTGCTGCAGAAAAAACCATCCTTGGAAGTTGTAGGCGAAGCCGCCGATGGAATTGAAGCCCTTCGGCTTTACGAAGAAGTAAGACCTCATATTTTAATACTCGACATCAGTATGCCGCGCTTAGACGGCATTCAGGTTCTCAGAGAAATCAAATTGCGTCATGAGCAAGCGAAAGTCATCGTGCTCACCATGCATGAAGATGAAGATTACATCACTTCAATCATGCAAGCAGGGGCATCGGGCTACATTCCTAAGGCGGCAGTAGATGAAGAATTGTACACAGCCATTGATTCCGTTATGAACGGATACGTATACCTTCGGCCGCAAGAAACTCGGACCTTGCTGTCATCGATGCTCAAAAAAACGCCAAGAGAAGCAGAATCGCGGAATCCTTACGTGATTTTAAGTCCGCGCGAGCGCGAGGTGCTGCGGTTTCTTGCGAGAGGATATACGCTAGTTGAGACAGCTCAGGAATTAACAGTAAGCATCAAAACGGTTGATACTCATAAGACGAGAATGATGAATAAACTTAATGTTTCTAGAAAAAGCGAACTTGTTGAATATGCGATGAAATATAAACTTATAAATGACGGACAAGCATAATGCGCCCATCTCTTTCGAACGTATTTCTAAATATTTCGTTCGATGTATATAGGTCAAAAGACGCGAAAATAAAATGAAGACGGTGAAGGAGGATTTTGGCAGCTCGTGTCGAATGGTTCAATATACCTATAAACACGCAGCTGAAGGGAGTCAAAAGAAGTGCAACGTACAACCGGAACGAGACTAAATCCGTCGAACAAGACATCTGCCTACCAAGGCAATAAAACGGGCAGCGGTCAAACAAGGGTGGCTGGTTCTCAAATAAACAGAGTGTCAGGCGCTCAAGCGGCAGGAGCGAGAAAACACGGTGATGGCACAAGGAACGAACATACTATTGTTTGTCGGAAATGTAAGTCACCGCAAATTGTAGCCAACAAAAGAGGATATAGCTTTGCCAACTTTTTTAAAACCTTAGGCTGGATGGCATTGCTTCCCCTCTTGATAATAATATTGGGCATGGTTGTAGTAAATGCAATCATGTGGAAAACAGACTTGCCGATAAATGACGGGCTAATAAGCTTAATTAGTGTTATTTGTTATCTTTCATTAAGCTTGTCATTACCTGTCAGTATCCTTGTTGGGTTCGTCGGAAGAGGTGAAATCGTAAACGGCTGTATGAATTGTGGTTTTAAGTGGACACCTGGTAAGAGAAAGTAAAAGGAACGGAAACAACCCGGCTGACTTCATCGTCTTGGCCGGGTTGTTGCGATTTAATTACTGTATCGTATAAGGCAGCTTGAACGTCCACAGCTCGGTGCCGTTGTCCGGTGATGTGCTGTCCACGCCGAAATCGTTGTCGTTCACGATGACAAGAGTGTCGCCGTTCACTAGCGCCAAGCCCTCTATTTTCTCGTACGGATAGTCAAAAGCGGCTGCATCGAGCACGGTGCGTTTGGCGGGCGGCAGAATGCCGCGAGCTTTCTGATCCGTGATTGTCATTTGTTCGAGCGTTTTGCCGGCGCTCTGCGCATCATCGTACTTGCCGAGGATGTTCGTTGCGTCCGACAGGTCAATGGAGTAGATGCGTTTCAGCTGCGCTTTGTCGCCTGCGTTTTTGTCGCGCTCGTCGATGAGCAGCGTATTCTCGTTAATGGCGACCATGTCGGAGATAACGATATCCGATTGGTCCAGATCGTTGAATTGCTTCGCGTCCTCCGTGACATAAGCGTATTCGGCTACCGGCTCCAGCTTCGCGAGGTTGAACTTGATGATGCGGATCTGGCGCGAGTTGTCGGTGGACTTGTCCGGGTTGCGCAGCGGGCTCTGCATGGCCATAAACATATGCTTGCCGTCAGGCGTGATGCCCACTGCCTCGGCGCCCCGGTTTTTACGAAGCTTGTTGTACACGTCTGGAAGCAATTCCCTCGATGGTACGAGCGGAGCTGCTACTTGAGCGGCCCAGCCTTGCGGGACGATACGTTCGATAATCGTGCCGTCCCGTTTCACATGCACGATAGACGGACCATATTCATCGGAAATCCAGAACGTGTCATCTTGCGGATTATACGCGATCCCTTCAATATCGAGACCATACGGATCATAGGCGAGTTGTTTTTCCGCTTTGGCGTCATAAGGCGCTTCGTCACGGTCTTTGATGTTGGGCAAGCCGGTAATATTGGAGCTGCCAGTCACGGGATTTTTGCCGTTCACCTTCAGCGGGATTTGCTCGAGTATCTTGATTTCGCCTTTGTTAATTTCGATTTTGTAGATGCTCGGTGTGTAATCTGCAAGCGGGAACGTGCGGCGCGACTTGCCGTTGACGTCGATTTCTCCGTTCGGGCCGCGGTCGGCTGTTGAATAGAACACATTGTCCGGGTCTCCCGGCAAGTGAGTCAGCGAGGAACCGATGCCCATTTTGATGCCGTCCGCCAAGTTAGGGGCGCTTAACTTATATTTCCCGGTCAAGTCTGGCGTGTCCGTCAACGCCACGTTATTGCGTAACTCGTCCCAATCCACATATTTGCCGGAAGCTTCACCAAGCGCGCGCAGCGGCAAGTACAAGTGCCCGTCGATTTCGAGTGCAGGGGACGATGGCGTGACGGCTTGTCCGTTGTTTGAATACTTAATACTATCTGCTGTTGCGCTGCCCGCGGCAGCCTCGGGCGTGATCACGTTCCCGACTGTGAGCGTGAGCGCCGCCGTTGCGGCGATAAGCCATTTCTTTTTCATCCTGAATGAGTCTCCCTTCAACTGCTCTGCATACGAATGAAGGGATTATATCAACCATTTGTTAAGCTTAATTAAAAGTAAGGTTGAGATTGTGTAAAATAGGTAGCGTTCATCATAGGACCAAATAATCTGCAAACGCTGTAATTCCTTGCTGCGAAAGGGGTGCAGCGTTTTTATATGAAAGCAACATATTGACATCCAAAATTAGTATATGTTATATAGAAATAAGGTGTTAGCACTCTTCTGGTTTGAGTGCTAAATATTTGACCAGCAGATTTTAAGCACAACTACAACAAGCTTATATACTATACTCACATACATTTTTCATTACTTTTTAAATTGAAAGGAGATCTATTCATTCATGGCAAAAAAACAGTTTAAAGCAGAATCGAAAAGATTGCTGGAAATGATGATTAACTCCATTTATACGCAGCGAGAAATATTTTTACGAGAGCTCATTTCCAATGCCAGCGACGCAATCGACAAAATATATTACAAAGCGCTAACTGACGATCAATTGGTGTTCGACAAAGAAAATTATTACGTCAAAGTAGCTGTTGATAAGGCAAGCAGAACATTGACCCTCTCCGATACGGGTATTGGCATGACGAAAGAGGAGCTTGAAAATAACCTGGGGGTTATCGCCAAGAGCGGCTCGTTAGCATTCAAGAATGAAAATGAATTGAAGGACGGGCACAATATCATTGGTCAATTCGGGGTTGGATTCTATTCCGCTTTTATGGTGGCGGATGTGGTTACGGTAATCAGCAAGGCTCTGGGCAGCGATGAGGCTTTCAAGTGGGAGTCCAAGGGCGCAGATGGGTACAACATTGTGCCGTGCGAGAAAGATTCCGTAGGTACCGAGATTATTTTGAAAATCAAAGAGAACACCGAAGATGACCAATATGATGAGTATCTGGAAGAGTATCGCTTGAAATCGATTATTAAAAAATACTCTGATTTTATTAGATACCCTATCAAGATGGATGTGAAAGGACAGAGACCTAAAGAAGACAACGAAGATGAGCTCGAAGAATATCAGGAAGAACAAACCGTAAACAGCATGGTTCCGATTTGGCGGAAAAACAAGAATGAGCTTACACCAGAAGATTATGAGAATTTTTATGTCGAAAAGCGTTACGGCTTCGACAAGCCTATTAAGCATATCCATATCAGTGCCGATGGCGCTGTCGTATACAATGCAATACTATTTATCCCGGAAAATACGCCGTTTGACTATTACACAAAGGAGTATGAGAAGGGGCTAGAGCTGTATTCCAATGGCGTGTTGATTATGAATAAGTGCGCGGACCTGCTGCCTGACTATTTTGGCTTTGTCAAAGGAATGGTGGATTCCGAGGACTTATCTCTAAACATTTCACGCGAGATGCTGCAGCATGATCGGCAATTAACTCTCATCGCCAAAAACATTAAGAACAAAATCAAAGGTCAATTGCAAAGCTTGTTGAAGGATGAAAGAGAGAAGTATGACCAATTTTACAAATCCTTTGGCAGACAGTTGAAATATGGGGTATACAGTGATTACGGAACTCATAAAGAAGTGCTGCAGGACTTGCTGATGTTCTACTCTTCCACAGAGAAGAAGCTGGTCACGTTGGATGAATACGTATCGAGAATGCCTGAAGATCAGAAGTATATCTACTATGCTTCCGGCGAATCGATTGATAGAATCGAGAAGCTCCCGCAGACCGAGCTGGTAGCCGATAAGGGTTATGAGATCTTGTACTTCACCGATGATATCGATGAGTTCGCGATCAAGATGATCATGAGCTACAAAGAGAAAGAATTCAAATCGGTATCGAGCGGCGACTTGGGAATTGAAGCGGATGATAATGAAACGGATTCCGATGCGGAAGAAAAAGACAACAAAGAGCTCTTTGATGATATGAAAAACATTCTGACCGACAAAGTGAAAAACGTCAGAGCGTCGAAGAGACTGAAATCCCATCCGGTCTGCCTCTCTACCGAGGGCGAATTGACGATTGAGATGGAAAAAATATTGAAAGCAATGCCGAACAGTCAGGATGTAAAAGCGGACAAGGTGTTGGAAATCAATATCAATCATGACGTATTTAAGTCTTTGAAGGACGCTTATGAGAACGACAAGGATAAGCTTGCTCTCTATACCAACCTGTTGTACAATCAAGCGCTGCTGATCGAAGGACTGCCGATTAGCGATCCGGTCGAATTCACAAATGATATTTGCAAAGTAATGGTGTAGTGCAAGCTGATAAATAAGTAGCGAAAATAACCCGTCTCTGGCGCAGCCCAGGGCGGGTTATTTATTGTTTATATATGTCACTCTAAAGGATCTTCCTCCGAATATTTGCAATGACTTGATCATGTTCAATCAATTGCGCGCCTTCGGTAACTTGCTTTTCTGCAACTAATAGCTTGGATTGCAATTTGATGCGGGCCTCCATACGCCGAAATGTTCCGTGACTCATAACAACCAGATCGGCTTCTCCGTTACGTGTAAGCACGACCGGTTCGTCAAGTTCATGACAGTATTTCGAAAAACCGTTGTAATCCCGCCGAATCGTAGTGGATGGGTTACATTTGCTGTAAATTTCATGTGCGTGCTTGAACCTCAGTGAGCGCTCTCTTTTTGCGGGACTCATTGGTGAGGCTGTTTGCGGAAAAAAAGAGATTATCTTAATTGATGGCGCCTATAAATCCTCTAGGAAGTGAAGTATTCTCTGTGAATACTAATTATGCTATTCACGAGTAGTACATAAATTTAATCAATGGAGGGATATATTTGAAACCAATAAAATGGAATAGATTAACAAAAAAAGCTTAGCCCTTGGCATGATTGCATTCACAACCATGTTTGGGACCATCGTACCTGCGCAAGCGAATCAAGCGCCTGCAGCGGCGACACAGCTCAGCAAATGGTCGCTAGGTGTGCTCAATGAGGGAGAAAAATATGGTGTTTTCCCGATCGCCTGGTATTACGATGGTTTTCAAGAGCAAATTTCGCAAGACAAGCTCCAATCCTTATTAGAAGCTACCTCTAATAAATTGGCTAGTTTAGGACTCAAAGTAAAGTCGAATTTATCTTCACAAACTTTTAAAACAGATATTACTAGAGAAATAGTCATGAATTCTCTTTACAACGTGTTGGCTCAGTATAAATTGCCGGAAACGCTGGAAATCGATAAGCAGACACCTTTAGATTATTTGCAAAAGAGAGGTATCGTAACCGGAACAGGCAATGGCCTTGAACTTGAAAAGTCGTGTACGGTTGAACAAGCCGCCGTAATCGCAAGCAGGCTTATTAAAGATACGTATGCGGCGGTTGGAGGAGGAGCCAAAGGACTGCTCTGGAAAGTATCGAACGGCAACAATACGTTATACCTGCTAGGTTAAATTCATATGGGCACCTCGGCGCTTCCGATCACTCTCCCCTTGGATCAGTAACAACGATTCTCGTATGTCTCGGGCGCCAGGCTGCTTGTTCAAATCAGTAAAAGAATGATGAGAGAGCGGAAACCAACCAGCGGACTTATAAAGATATGGATACGGCGAAGGTTCTCATTTGCCGACAAACAATTGAGTTCCAGAGAATGCTTGCAGATGATGAGATGGTTATAAAGGTTATTCCGAAAGCGAATATCGGTAAGAATAAAGAGGGATTTTTACGAACAAACGAGTAGGCAAGGTGTAATTCGAATGACCGTAGGATAGAGCTTTTTAGTCGTAATCTTGATCCGGTTAATCCTTAGCGTGTTAGTTCATATAAAATTATCAACTGCTGTTATGCGTTACAGCCAATCGTTGAGCCTCAACAATATATGTATCCAAAAGTTGACTAAGCCGAACAACATACTCGTCGGTAAGTTCTTTTCTATCGTTTACTGCTTCAAATAACTCTTGCTTTACTTTTCCTACACATTCATGCTCGTTAATATGATCATTGACTCTAGCATATCTCACAGCACTATCGATATAGCTGTCAACTGCATTCTCAGTATCGTTATTCATGAAGTGGTAATCGCCTTTTAGTTTGTAAAACCGGGCTAAATCAGATTTTTTATAGGGGGTATGATACGGCATTGTGCTTAGTCTTTCTTCGAATTCCAGCAACTTTTGAATTGCGGGGCGATTTTCAGTTTTTAAGTACAAGATAAGCAACTGAATTACGATATGCAGCATCGCGCTCTCTTCGCAATTCAACAGGCACTCTTCAAGCTGAGATATAGCAAAATCAGTATCTCCCTTTTTTGCATGGAGCAACGCCTTACTGAACTTGACGTAATCTTTTACTTCGGGATATGAATACTTGCTATATCGATTTAAGTACTCCTCGAATAAGTCATAACGCCCTAAATGAAAATAACAGTTATACAACGTTGCAATCGAATTCGCCATTAATTTGTGGTCCGTTGTATGTTCTTTGACGACTTTGCTGCATAAATCAATGCTGTCTTCAAATAACCGCAGATTATAAGCATGAACGCCTAACTTAAAGTATAGCGTTACTCTTTCTTCAGCAGACAAAAAATTTGCATAGTACAACACATATTTCCCTGATTCATAGGTCGATGCAAGCTTGGTGAAGTCATCTCGTTCAATCAGATATTGTTGGAGCAGTGCCTTAGCGAGGTAAGGCTGGATGCCATGGGTCCGGCTATATTCAATGATGAGCTTGTACAAAGAAAGCTGAGTAGAAGGCGAGTCCATAATTGTACCCGTGAATTTATACAGTTCTTCAACGAGCTCGTAGCTTTCCTTTTTTTCGTCACGAAGAAGCTGAGCGGCAATCTTTGTGGATAGTGACGGATAGCTTATGACCGTTTTTTTGAGTATAGGAAAGAGTACATCAGCTCTTCGTTCAACGGAAAGGTATAATTGTACAATGTCTGGAAATGGAATGTTATAGGTGCTTGCCAGGGTATGAATCGTTTTAAAGTCGGGACGTTTTGTTTCCCCGTTCTCGATTTTTGAAATTGTACCTTTACTGACTCCAGTCAATTCCTCCAGCTGGGCCATTGTTAAATTGGCCTCTTGTCTGCGTGTTTTGATGAAATCGCCAATGGTTGTGAACTGCAGCAACTCAGACTTCATTTCATCACCCTCTCAAATCTATAGGATATCGCATAACAATAATACCAAATATTCCCTCACAAGTGAATAACCACTGGTCAAAATTATCTGTCTAATACCGTCATAGCTTGTCATTGGAGTGAGATTCCTCTGAATGAGCCTCTCACAGTTTCGACTTCCTTTTTCCACTCTCCCCGTCATTCAGACGATACTCCCATCGTGTGTGACCCTTCGTATCTTTTGCCCAATCTCCCACATTGTCAGGAAAGAATGAAAACGTTGAAAAGCATATGCCTATTCGTGTAGAAAGCAGGGCATTAAGTGGCCAATGGTATGTTAGTTGTTAATTGTTAGCTTTCCAGCCTTCTCAAGTGTCTTTCTGAAGGAAGGGGAGAATGAAGCAAAGGTGTTGATGAAACAGATCACTGAGTGTCTCATATGAATTTCCGTAATGCCATCCCTGCCGCAGTTTTTGCTGCAACTCTGCTTGTATCCGGTTGTGGCTCCGGATCTGGCGCAGATGATAATAAAGCCGTATCACAAACGCCTGATCAAACGGCACCTTCCAACACGGCGGCTGATAACGCCTCAGGGAATAAAGAAGATTTCAAGGGTGCGATTGATCAATATCGTCAATATGTGGTCGAAGAATGCGACGAATTCGTAAAATTAACAGGTGAGTTTACAGCGGCCGTCAAATCCGGTGATATTGAAAAAGCGAAATCTTTATATGCTTCCGCTCGCATGCACTATGAACGAATCGAACCGATTGCGGAAGCGCTGGGGGATCTCGATCCGAACATCGATGCCCGCGAGAATGATGTGGAAGAACAAGAGTGGCGCGGTTTCCACCGGATTGAGAAGGCGCTCTGGGAACAGAAGACTACAGATGGACAGCAAGAGTATGCAGATCGCTTGTTAAGTGACGCGAAGCTGCTGCGCGCCAAGGTGGAAACGGCCGAGATTGATGCTTCATTGTTAGTGACAGGAGCAGTCGAGCTGTTAAATGAAGTGTCTACCTCCAAAGTGACGGGCGAGGAGGAAAGATATTCGCATACCGATCTGTATGACTTTGCAGCGAACGTAGAAGGCGCCCAGAAAATCTATGAATTGCTGAAGCCGCAGCTGGAGAAGAAGGATGCAGAGCTTGAGAAGCAGATCGGCGCCAGATTTGCGGCATTGAATAATGAATTGGCTCCTTTCAAAAAAGGAGATGGCTACGTATCCTATACAGAGCTGAAACAGGACGAGGTGCGCAAGCTGAGCCAGAACCTCGATGCATTGGCCGAACCGCTGTCCAATATGGGGAAATTGCTGGGAGTGTAAGCGATGAGTAAGAAACAACAGGGAACTAACGATCATGGATTAAGTTCAGAGCATAAAGGCTCCGGCAAACAACTAAGCCGGCGGGAGCTGCTGAAATTAGCGGGTGTCGGCGGTATTGGCTTGATGCTGGGCGGTACTGGTGTAGGCAGCATATTGTCTGACACGGGCGGCAAGAGTCAATCCTCTTCTGCTGCAAACGGTGGCTCCGCCAAGGAGTCCATTGTGCCCTTCTATGGTTCTCATCAAGCGGGAATCGCAACACCTGCTCAGAATTTCCTCTGCTTTGGTTCATTTGATCTGACTGCTTCGTCTTTAAGCGAGGTGCGGAAGCTGTTCCAAGCGTGGACGAAGGCTGCAGCCGCCATGACATCCGGCCAGATGATAGGCGAGATCAATGACAATCCCAATATGCCGCCCTCGGATACCGGTGAAGCGGCGGGCCTGTCTCCGTCTCGAACGACGATCACGTTTGGCGCAGGGCCGTCATTATTTGATAGCCGGTTCGGCCTGGCCGGCAAGCGGCCTGCCGCTTTTCCGGATCTGCCCGTATTCCGCGGGGATGATATCCAGCCGCAATGGTCGGGCGGAGATCTGTGCGTTCAAGTATGCGCAGACGATCTTCAGGTAGCCTTCCACGCGCTGCGCAACTTGGCTCGAATTGCGCGTGGAACGGCCGTGCTGCGGTGGACGCAGGACGGCTTTCAACGTTCTGGCCAAGCCGATACCTCCGGGGGCACGCCGCGCAACCTGATGGGATTCAAGGATGGAACCGGGAATCCGGATACAACGGATGCAGCGAAGATGAATGAGACGGTATGGGTTCAGCCTGGGACAGGCGCATCTTGGATGGAGGGCGGCAGTTATATGGTCGTCCGCCGGATACGGATGCGTATCGAGATATGGGACCGTTCCACTCTGCAGGACCAGGAAGTGACCTTCGGACGTTATCGAACAACGGGCGCCCCTCTCGGCGGCCAAGATGAGTTCGACCCTCTTGATCTGGAGAAGCGCGACGCCTCAGGCAATCTGGTCATCCCGGAGACGGCACATTCCAGATTGGCGCACATGGATGGCAAGGTGCAAATATTGCGCCGCGCCTTTTCGTATTCCAGCGGTATTGATGCGAAGACCGGGCAGATTGATGCGGGCTTGTTCTTTATCTGCTTCCAGCAAGATCTGCGCAAGCAGTTCATACCGATGCAGCATAAGCTGGCGGCCGCGGATAAGTTGAATGAATATATCGTGCATGTAGGCAGCGCCACATTTGCCTGCTTCCCCGGAGCTCGTGAAGGAGGATATATCGGGGAGACGCTCTTTTGAACATGCATTTATTAGGAAGGAAGGTCTCCATGCGTTGTACGCACAGTGGAATCATTAGAAAAATGATAGCCGTACTTATCGTAAGTATGTTGCTTGTACCGGCGGAGTGGTCGGCGGCAGAAGGGGCTAGCTCCCCTGTTGACCAGTTGCTGCCCTTAGTCGGGGGAGCACTTGTTGAAGCCGGGCAGCAGAATTGGGAGATGGCTTCCAAGGAGCTTGAGCAGTTCGGCCAATTATGGAACGGTGTCAAATCAGCCTCCGGGTTAACAAGCGCCATCGATTCGGAGTTGGCTGCGGCGGCTGATGCTGTGCAGCAGAAGGATCTGAAGCAAGCGAAGGAAAGCTTGTCCGGATTGGCCAAGAAGGTAAATGAATATGTGGATGGCACGCAGGAGCAACAAGCCAAGCCTTCCGGCAAGGACGTTGCCGAGATGCTGCTAGGCATGGTGAAGAAGACTCATGACAGTCTGAAGCAGGGCGCAATCGAGCAGGCACAGAAGGATTATCGGACTATCGTTAACGACTGGAAGAAGATTGAGAATCCGATTCGCAATGATAACTTTACGGTATACAGCCAGCTTGAGACAAAGATGACATTGATACGGGTTGCTCTGCAAGCCGAACCTCCCAAGCCGGAGCAGGCAGACAGTGAATTGACGCAATTAACTTCGGTGTTGAAGGATTACACAGCCGGGAAGCTGGACGGAGCCTCGGACTCCACTTCAGGCAGTCATCGCTTGACGGATGCCATTGCATTGCTGCAGCAGGCGGATCAAGCTGTAAAGGCGGGAGATGCTGATCTGGCTTCGCAGCATATGCAAGCCTTTATCACGATGTGGCCGTCAGTTGAAGGCGAGGTATCCATCTCATCTGCAACCGTCTATACGGATACAGAGAATCAAATGTCGGAAGCACAGGGCTATTTGCTGTCGAGCCCGCCGAATCTGGAGAAAGCGCAGGATGTTATCGGCCAGATGAAGCAAGCTTTGGAGCCGATAGCAAGCACATCCTCTTATACAGCTTGGGATGCTGCCGTAATATTGCTTAGAGAAGGCTTGGAAGCAATTTTAGTGCTTGCCGCTTTATTGGCCTATGTGAAACGAACGGACAACAAAACGGCACGCAACTATATATGGGCCGGTTCAGGCGCTGGTCTCGTTCTTAGCGGGGTTTTTGCGATTGTGCTGACCTATGCGATTTCGCAAGCCGCATCAGGCAGCGCGCGCGAATTGATCGAAGGCATCACGGGATTAGTAGCTGTCGTGATGATGCTAACCATCGGGAATTGGCTGCATAGCAAGTCTAGCATGGCGTCATGGAATGCTTATATTAGCAAGCAGGTAGATGGCGCTTTAGCCAGAGGAAGCCTGTGGTCTCTGTTCGCGGTAGCGGGACTCGCAATTTTGAGGGAAGGCGCCGAAACAGCCATCTTCTACATCGGCATGGCGCCGTCTATCGAGCCGCTGCAGCTGGCGATTGGTATAGGCGGGGCATTGCTCGCGCTCGTCGTCCTTGGTTTCGCTATCATTCATTTCAGTGCGAAGCTGCCGATTCGGCCGTTCTTTATGGCGGCTACCGCGCTTATCTATTATTTGGTGATTCGCTTCTTGGGCGAGAGTATCCATGCTTTGCAGGTGGCAGGGAAGCTGTCTGCCCATAGTCAGGCAGGACTGCCTTCAATCGGATGGCTGGGGGCTTATCCGACCTGGGAGACATTTGTGCCGCAGCTTGCAGCTTTGCTGTTCATTATGTTCATGCTTCTGCGCGGGTCTTTGGGCAAAGGCAAGCAGCAGAAGAGTATGGGTTAGTTAGAAGGCTGCTAATTGCAGACTGCCCTCTAACACAAAGGACGGACCGGATCCGTCCTTTTCCCTTATCTTGCATTGGATTTCATCCAGTTAAAATGCAATAGGTAACTCCCAGTGACAGGTTTGATTGGAAATGATCCAGTGTTTTCGCTCCATTCATCTGTTATAGTTAGAAAGGAGTCACATCCACTGGACAAAATGCAGTCTGCAAGCCGTTTAGCTGCTCCATCCGCACATTTGACTGTACGTTTTCCAATGGAAACTACCTCGACCGCAGGCAACAGGGCAGCTCAACTCATATATTCGCCGAATTCATAGCTCTGCTCCTCATCCGCGATGGCCTGAATCTCTTCCGAGCCGATATTCAAATAGATATAGCCGTCTTGCGCCTGCTTTTTCAGCGCGCGTTCCTTGACGAATTTGGGACTCGCATCGCCGGCGTCTTCATCATAGACGAGCAGAATGCCGTCTGTTTTTCGGAATAACAGCTCATCCCGGGCGACGAACTGCCATTTTCCGATATAAGGCCCGTTGCTCACCGCTCTATAGTAATCAACCCCTTGCAGGATTTGCTCGAAATACGTTTTTTTCTCGTCGCTCCATTGCTCCTCCGGTTGGCTGTAGGCCGTGATGATAGAACATTTCAAATGCGGATACTGCGCCTTCAGCGAGATGGCTGCTTCGCATGCCCATAGATCGACCCCGTACTGGCCGGGGGTGATGACCCATTCCAGCCCTTCTTCCAGCAGGGGGATCAATCTGGCTGCAATGGCTTTGCGGATATAGGGGATTCCTTTATGTTTATTGCCGTAAATACCGAGCTCGTGCGCGCGGTAGCCGGTAATCAGAAGATTTTTCACACCGAAATTCCTCCACTTATACAATAGTAGAACGCTCTATTTAGTATTATACCTTTGTCGAATAAAGAATGTTAACGCACGGAATATAGTTCGAATAGACCATATATTCAGGACCTCGATTTTGCCTACTTGGGTCTAAATTCCCTGTTACGTCCCCTTGCCAATTGGTTAATATGAGTAAGAATACAAATCTTAGGGGGACAATCGCTTGAAGAAGTGGACAGCAGTATTATTATCAGCAATTTTGTTACTAGGAATCACGGCATGCGGCAACGCGAAGGAAGCAACAGGGGGGAATAACACGGCTGCCGAACAACCGGCGGGTGAGACTAAAGAGACCGTGGCGGCGCCGACCGTAGATGAACTGATTCAGAAGACAACGGATGCCAGCAAAGACTTGAAGAGCTTCTCTATGGACGCTCAAATCAAGCAAAATATAACGGTAAGCCAAGGCGACCAAAAGCAAGAGCAGAAGGTCGACATGCAGATGAAGACAGACATGACCAAAGAGCCGCTGAATATGTACCAGGAAATTAAAATGTCCATCCCGGATCAAGGGGAACAGGATATTAAGCAGTATATTACGCAAGAAGGCATTTACTCGCAAGTCGGCGGAGCATGGACGAAGGTTCCGGACGAGATGAAGGATCAATTGATGGCAACCGTTGAGGCATCTGCCAAACCGGAGCAGCAGTTGGAACAATTCAAATCGATCTCCAAAGACGCGAAGGTGTCGGTTGAAGGGAACGAATATGTGCTGTCTGCCGATTTGTCTGGGGAAGGCTTGAAGGAACTGGCCAAGTCCCTAATGAGCCAATCGGGCAATGACCCGCAAACGGCTGCTTTGATGGAGCAAATGAACATCAAAAACATCAAAATTATGTATGGCGTGAATAAAGATACGTATTTGCCTACGAAGTCCGACGTCAACATGACGATGGACATGGAGCAGGATGGTCAAGGGATGTCTTTGGAGATGGTACTGACAAGCACTTTCTCCAAGCATAATGAAGTCGGCGAGATCAAAGTGCCGCAAGAGGTGCTGGACAGCGCCAAGTAAGACAGACGACACCGTCGGATCCTCTGGATTCGGCGGTTTTTCTCTATTACACCCTTTTACAAATCTTAGGGGGATAACCGCTTGGAAAAATGGACAGCAGCATTATTGTTAGCCATATTGGCACTAGGAATCACTGCATGTGGCGGCGCGGAGGAAGCAACAGGGTGGAATACCACGGCTGCCGAACAGAAGGAGGCGACGCCGACCGTAGATGAATTGATTCAAAAGTCAATGGAGGCTGGCAAAAGCTTGAAGAGCTTCTCTGTGGAGCGTCATATGAAGAAAGATGTGACAATTAGCCAAGGCGACCAAAAGCAAGATATGAAGTTCGGCCGGAAGAAAGATAAAGATCGATCTGAACAGAGAGCCGTTGCAAGTGTATCAGGAATTAATCATACTCGGTCAGAATCAAGATTTTGCACTTAAGCAGTATGCTGTCAACGGAAGAGGGTAAGGAAGCGGCAGCTATGATGGATGAAATGAACATTCAGCGCATCAAAATATCGCAGAGGGTAAATAAAGAAACGTATTTGCCTACGACGTCGGACGTGAACATGACGATGATCATGGAGCAGGGCGATCAGACCGCATTTGTTGATGTGGTGATGTCAGCTGCTTTCTCCAGACATAATGAAGTCGGCGAGATCAAAGTGCCGCAAGAGGTATTGGACAGCGCCAAGTAGGACAGATGACATATGACACCGCCGGATTTCTGGATTCGGCGTTTTTTTGTACCGATTTTTTTCGTGTCGTAATGCTTTTACCCTGTTCGTTCCAGTATTAATGAGTGATGATAGAAGCATGAATTGCTTTGCTGTGCAGCAAAGCGAGACTTCATTTTATAGGAGAAGATAACGATGCCTATTGTTCAAGTCAGGTCCACGAACCCGGATCTTTCTTTTATGATCAAGAAAAATCCGAAAAGCGTTCTTTCACTCATGACTTCCGTCGTGAGAGTTTGAACGCTTTTGCTCTAATTATTCTCAAATGCGTTCATTTTTCGACACAAAATACCGATAACAGGAGAAGGAAACGTATGTTCGGTGTAGAATGTTAAAAAATAAAATGCTTCAAGTAGGAAAATAAGAGAGGTGCCGTTCTGAATGGACAAGAAGGCCAAGCAAATATTAATGAAAACCTTCTGGAGCAGCAGTGGCTGGAAGGATACCCGCACGATCCTTTTTTCGGGGGAAGATTTCGAATATGCGAAAGATAAAGGCTTGATGTTCGATCCGATCACGATCGGCCATGATGAATGTGTGCTGCGAATGATTGAATTGCATAAAGTGATTACGAAGGAAATGGCGGCGAAAGCCTTTTTGCATAGTCTGTCTACCAGAAAGGTGTATTTGAGAAGCGCGCTCTCCAGTTGGGCGTTGACCCATCGAATGGTTGCGCACCCCTTCGAGAGCAATGTCGGGAAGTATGCGACTAACAATAATGGCAGCACCTATGCTTGTTTTGGCGAGTGTTATGTATGCGATACATATGGCGTAGCCGTTCATGAAGATTATACGAATGAAGATATCAATGTGTTGAATTTCGAGAGAATCAAGTGGGGCGGGGTGCGTCTGAATCATATGCTGTATTGCATGCTTGATCTGGAGCAATTGCTCAAAGAAGCAGATATAGCGGTGAGCGAAGAAGACGTGGACATTTTTAAAAATATACTAGCTGCCATTACAAGCTGTGCTCCTGCCGATGCCGCGCGTCAGCTGGAGAAAAGGCTGAATGGCATTTTGCCGTCCAATAAAAGTGAGCGAGATTTTCTGATGGAAATAATGGCGTATGCCGGAATTTTGACCGCAGAGGAAGACAGGCCTGGAAGAGGCGGGAAGAACGACTTTTGCGCCATTGTGAATTGGCGGGGGGTGGATGGGTATTCCAAGCAGGCGGTCCAGGATTATTTTGGACAATGGCTATAGAGGAAGTTCAAAAGGTACCCTTTTGATCACGAAGCCATACAGGAGGTGATTCGACATCGAATCTTGCATTCACTCTCGAAGTGCGATGCTCGTGTAGTCGTGCTTTGAAATAGGACTTTAGATGGTGTGATATGAATATTGGTTTAGGTATCATTTTACTATAGTGTTAGATTTCACATGAAAATATGAGAGAAAAGCAGGAGAGATAGGAGGGAAGGTCGCGTGATCGAAATAACAGAATCATATGTTGATTCACTGGCACCGAACAGCTCGGCCATTAAGAATGCGCAAGGGCTTGTTAAAAAACGCAGCTTCGTGCAGTTGAACCGCTCGGAGGATGATGCGCTTCTATTTGGAGAGTGCTCCGGCAGCGGCAAATCTAACTACCAATGCTCGGCAGATTTTATCCACCCGGAGAAGCCGGTGCTGCGCTGTTCATGCCCAAGCCGGCAATTGCCATGCAAGCACGCGCTCGGTTTGTTGTATGCCTATATTGGAGGGGAGACGTTCGTCACTGCTCCAGTACCTGAGGATATCGTTGCGAAGCGGGAGAAGGCGGAGAAGCGGGTAGAGAAGAAATCGCAGCAAGCCGCTGAAGGTGCAGAGACCAAGCCGAAAAAAGTGAATAAAACGGCGTTGAAGAAAAAAATCCAGGCTCAGCTTGAGGGCTTGGAGCTGCTGGAGAAGCTGACCTTGTCGCTGATTCGCGGAGGGTTGGCCACGATCGATAAAAAAGTGTTAAAGACGATCCAGGATCATGTGAAGCAGATGGGCAACTATTATTTGACCGGGGCGCAGACGGAATTGCGTCGATTAGCCCTGTTGCTCTCCAATGCGGATGATCGGGAAGCGATCTATACATATGCCGTCGAGCAATTAACGCTGATTCATGCGTTTATTAAGAAAGGGCGCGCTCATTTAACGGCGAAGATCGCCGATCCAGACTTGACGCTGGACCATGAATCGACGATAGAAGAATGGCTCGGTCACGCTTGGCAGCTGGCGGAGCTGAAGGATTGCGGCCTGATGGCGGAACAGGTCGAATTGATTCAGATCGCCTTTTTGAGCTACGACGATCAGGCTAGACAAGAATACGTCGATCAGGGCTATTGGCTGGAGCAAGCAACCGGGGAAATCCATCGAACGGTTCAATATCGGCCTTACAGAGCAGCCAAGCATATGCGAGAGGACGACAGCTTCTTCGATGTCGCGCTTGTGAAGTCGCTGTATCGCTATCCCGGTGATATGAACCGAAGAGTGCGTTGGGAAGAAATGACCTCGCGGCCGCTGGAGCAGCATGATCTGGAACCTATCTCAGCGATGGCCCATCGTTCCTATGCCGATGTCGTGAAGCAGGTGAAGAACCAGCTAAAAAATCCACTCGGCGACAAGAACCCAGTGATGCTGCTTCATGTGGCAGAGGTTCGGCAGACAGAGCAAGGCCAATTCGCCATTACCGATGCTGCGGGACAGCATCTGGCGCTGGACGATGTGTTCACGTTCGGTCATGCGACGGTGCCGCTGCTGCCGCACGTTCCTGCCGCAAGCTTGACGGACACGACGATGCTGGTTATGTTCGAGCACGGTCTCGATAGCGGGCGGCTCGTCGCACAACCATTGACTATCATTAAGGGTGCGGACATGATCCGCCTCTTATATTAAGGGGGATCGGCGATGAGTACAGCATTGCTGCAAGAGCTTCATCAAGAAGTGAGACGGCTTTATATTGCAGGAAGCGAGTTGGCAGCCGGAGATTTTCGCTTGAAGCGTCTCTTGCCCCAATTCCAGCAGCTCGGGGAACGGGCGCCCGTATTTAAACGGTTGGGAGAAGGGATTGCCGCTCTATTAGAGCCATCTGCTCAACAGACGCAGACTTCGGCGGAGACGTTGCAGGATCTGGGTCTGCTGCTAAGCTCGGTGCTTCGCACACAAGGAACCATTTCGCCAGAGGGGGAGCTGACGGCTGTGAAGAGCCGCCCGAACTCCTTGTCCACCAAGCTGTCGTATCGTAAGCTGGCAGCGGTTCAAGAGGCATTGACGACTACCGGGAGCGGCCGCTACGAGGTGATCGTGCAAGCGTTCGAAGCAGGGATGTTTCAAGATCTTCGCTTGCTGAAGCACGCCATCGCGGCATTGAACGATCCATATATCGATATTGCAGAGTGCGCCATGAACCGAATCCTGCCCTCCTATGGTCCGCAGATCGTTCCGCATCTAATCGAATTGTTCAATCCTTCCGGCGGCAAGCTGGAAACGAGAAAGCTGCGCGTTATCGGGCAAGTGGGCGGAGAAGAAGTGGCCGATCTGATTTACCAAGCCGCGGAATCCGGTTCGGACGATGTGCGGGTGACGGCAATTGAACTGTTGGCAGGCCGTGAGCAATATGAAGAAGCGCTGCTAGGCTGGACGAAGGATAAGAAGAAGGCGATACGAGAGGCTGCTTATCATGCCTTGGCTGCAGGCGGATCGGCGCGTGCGGTGGATCGGCTGTATGAAGCCTTTTCCAGTAAAGATATAGAGTTGGCGGCAGAGGCATCGTTCAAGTGCCATTCGAGTGAGCTTACCGAAAGATTGGTGCGGGACTTGGGCCTTGAACTGAAGCAAGCTTCTGAGGCGAAGGAAAAGGAAGACAAGAAGAAAATAGAAGCCTTATGGATGAAGATCCAACACTTCCTTACGGCTTTGGACGGCAAGCGGAGCGAAGCGCTCTATGACGTATTTGTACATGTAACGAACCATTATTCATTTTTTGTCTCATTGGGGTGGCTGGAGCTTTTTGACGCCGCCGCTTACTATTTGGAACAAACGGATACAGAAGCAGCATTGGCGCTGCTGCATGAGTTGGAACAGCACAATGTCCGTTATATGCCGCATTCGTTCCGCTCGTCGTTCCGCTTGCTCTCTCCAGCGCAGCTATATGAACGATACGTTGAGTCGATGCGCAACAAATGGAAGCTGCAGACGAACAGGGATCTGGCTAAGCGGAAGAAGCAGCTGCTCTCGTCTATAGAACAGAAAGTCATGTCACGCGAATATAGACCTTATCCGATATTGTGGAGCATTCCCAATGAGACCGTACCGCTTTCCACGGTTGTGATGCTTCCGCTGGAACAGCTTGCGGCACAGTGGGACCATCGCTGGTTGGATTGGTTGATCGAGCAGAATGCGCTTGAGCTTGTGAGCGCATTCGCGCATCCCGGACATGTGGCTGCCAAGCAGTTCATGATTGGTAAATTAGAAAGCAATCCGGAGTTCCGCAATGCTTTCGCAGGGATGCTATTGAGCGGGTTGGAACGCGCGGGAGTCAGTGATGACGTTCGCTGGGAAGCGCTTGTGACAGCGCTGGAAGATAAACGGAATACCAATTGCTACGTATTCGAAGGCCACGTGCTGGAGCAGCTGTATCAGCTTCCTTCGGCGTACTGCGACCGCTTGGCGGCTGTATTGCCGAAGTTCAAATATACCGCCGGCGAACAGCTCCGATATGTAGTGGAAACGATGCAGGCTGCCGAAAGCGCGGCGAACACGTCGAAGCCTGTATAGCCTATCCTACAGAGCAGGAGCAGGACATACAACACGATAATCAGAACGATAGAGCGTGCGATACACCTTAAAGGAGATGAGCAGATGACCACTAGCCAAGAACAGCTGCAAGATATGATGCGACTGCCGGCGGAGCGATTGTACGAGGAAGAATTAGCAGCGCTTCGCAAGGCGGATAAAGGAAAGATTCCGGCAGGCTGGCAAATGTCGCCGCAGTCGGTGCTCACGTTCATTACCGGCGGCAAAGCGGGGAAAACCGTCATTACGCCTAAATATATCGGTAATAAAAGACTGGTCGAGATGGCGATCGCGACCTTAGTGACGGATCGGGCGCTCTTGCTAATCGGGGAGCCGGGCACCGCCAAATCATGGCTGTCTGAAAATCTGTCAGCAGCGATATATGGCCATTCTGGACTCGTCGTTCAAGGAACGGCCGGAACGAGCGAGGAGCATGTGCGCTACTCCTGGAACTATGCGATGCTGCTGGCGAATGGGCCGACACCGGAAGCGTTGGTGCAAAGCCCGATTATGCGGGCGATGGAAGCGGGGGGAATCGCGCGTTTCGAGGAAATATCCCGGTGTGCGTCCGAGGTTCAGGATGCGCTCATCTCGATACTGTCCGAGAAGACCATATCGGTGCCTGAGCTCGGCAAGGAAGTGAGCGCCCGCAAAGGATTCTCTATTATCGCCACGGCCAATACAAGGGATCGCGGCGTGAATGAAATGTCGGCCGCATTGAAGCGGCGGTTCAATATCATTGTATTGCCTACCCCATCTGATATGGATACCGAGGTCGAAATTGTGAAGAAGCGGGTTCAAGAGATTGCGTCCGCCTACGATTTGCAGGCGGCAGTTCCAGCGGATGAGGCGCTGCTCAAGGTTGTCACGATATTCCGCGAGCTGCGTAACGGGATGACGATCGACAAGAAGGAGAAGGTAAAATCGCCTGCGGGTGTCATTTCGACCGCGGAAGCGATCTCGCTGTTGACGAACAGTATGGCACTGGCCGCCAGCTTCGGCAGCGGAGAGCTGACCGATGAAGATCTGGCTGCAGGCTTGCAAGGGGCGATCGTGAAGGATGACGTCAAAGACAAGCTCGTCTGGAAGGAATATCTCGACAATGTGATGAAGAAGCGCGGGGCGGAATGGCGCGGCTTGTATACGGCTTGCAGGGAGATGAACGAGTGAGTGCGACTGCTGCTGCGGCTGTGCATATTTTTGGGGTGCGGCATCTTTCTCCCGGCGGCGCGAAGCATCTGCTGGACTTTCTTCATGATATCCAGCCGACTGCGGTTCTTATTGAAGGTCCTGCCGACGCTACGCCGGAAATTCGCCATCTGACGAATCGGGTGACGAAGCCGCCGGTTGCGATACTGGCATTTACAGATGATTTGCCTGTGCGTACTGTGCTGTGGCCTTTCGCTGCTTATTCTCCGGAATACCAAGCGATGAAGTGGGCGGAAGAGAATGGAGCGATGGCTGCATTTATCGATCTGCCTTCGTCCGCGGCGCTTGCCTTGCAGGACGTACGGATGAATACGGGCGCTGAGGAAGAGGAAGGCAGTCCAGCTTCACCGGAACGGCCATTGGAGGAGACGCGTGGAGAGCGTTCCATCTACAGCCGTATTGCCGAGCTTGCCGGAGAGCACGATTATGACATGTATTGGGAGCGGAATTACGAGCACAACCTGAATGCCGATGCGTATCAAGAAGCGATTATTGCCTTCTCCACGCAGATGCGGGAGCTATCCGAGGAGAAGGAGAGGCGTTATGAACGCACCGAGTACGCTTATAACGCGGTAAGAGAAGCCTATATGCGGCGGAAAATTCAGGAGACGATCACGTCTGGCCACGAACCGGACAAAATCGTTGTCGTGTGCGGGGCTTACCATGCGGCTGCGCTTGTCGATCTAACGGCAGCGATGACGGATGAGGAGCTGGAAGGACTGCCATCGCGCAGCACGAAGCTGACGCTCATGCCGTACTCTTATTACAAGCTGTCCTCGATGTCTGGATATGGAGCAGGCAATAATGCGCCCAACTATTATGAAATGATGTGGGAGCGAATGGTGAACGGCACGCTGGATGAGCTGCCGAAATACTATTTATCGACCCTTGCCCGCTTAATGCGGGATTCGGGCACTCATCGTTCGACAGCCGAGGTGATCGAAGCGGTTCGGCTGGCCGAGTCGCTGGCTGCCTTGCACGGTGGCAGCGCGCCGACCTTGCGCGATCTGCGGGACGCAGCGCAAACCTTGCTGGGGCGCGGCGACCTGTCCGTCATTGCCGAAGCGCTGGCGCGGACGGATGTGGGGACGGCTATCGGTGCGCTTGCGGACGGTGTCAGCCAGACGCCGATTCAAGACGACTTGAACCGGCTGTTGAAGCAGCTGAAGCTTGAGAAATACAAGACGGCGGTCGCAACCGATCTATCGTTAGACCTGCGTGAGAACCGGCGCGTAAAGTCGGAAGAAACAGCATTTCTCGATTTGAACCGTTCCTTGCTATTCCATCGGTTAACACTGCTCGGCATCACGCTGGCGAAGGCGAGACCGAGCGGACAAGAGCGCGCAACCTGGGCAGAGCATTGGGTCATCCAATGGTCGCCGGAAGTGGAAATCGAGGTTGTGGAGTCAACGCTGCTGGGCGAGACGGTCGAAATCGCCACAGCTTATGTGCTGCAGCAAAAGCTTGATGGATGCGGCACGATTGCCGAAGCCTCCAAGTTAATCCGCATCGCCTGTGAATGCGGAATGCTGGCGCAGATGGAAGCGGCGCGCCAGACGCTGCAGCGGCTGGCCGTCGATAGCCGGGATGTCGTGCAGATAGCCGCGGCGGCACGGGAGCTGTCGACGATTATAAGCTATGGCGACATCAGGCGGATCGATACGGCGCCGCTCCTGCCGTTGCTGGAGCAGTTGTTCATGCGTGCCTGTCTGTTCCTGCTGGATGCAAGCGGCTGCAACGATGAAGCGGCCCATGCGATGATTACGGCGATGAATGAACTGAACGGCATAGCTTTGGACCATAGTGAACAGGTCGATGAACAGCTATGGCTGCAAGAGCTGCTGCATCTGGCGGAGCGGGATGACCGCAATCCGCGGCTTTCCGGCTTTGCCTGTGCGATATTGATGGAACGCAACGCGATGTCTGCGCAGCAATGTGCGGAAGAAGTATCGCGGCGCCTCTCTCCAGGCATCCCTGCCGACCTCGGCGCAGGCTGGTTCGAAGGGCTGTCGCTCCGCAATCGATATGCGCTGCTGTCGCGGATGAGCCTATGGGAGCAGCTGAACGACTATATCGTTTCTCTCGAGGACGATGAATTTGTGCGTGCGCTCGTCTTTCTGCGGCGTGCCTTCAGTTCGTTCGCTCCCCGCGAGAAGACGATGATCGCCGAGCTGCTTGGCGAATTATGGGGCGTGCATACCGAGCAAGCGGAGGAGATGTTGGCTGGAGAGTTGAAGGAGGACGAAGTGAAGATGATCGACGAATTGAATGATTTTGATTTTGAGGATTTTTAACGTGAGCGCATCTGTGGAAGCGAAGGCAGTCTCACGTTGGCGGCTTATACTCGGCGCATCTGCCGAACAACAGCTGGCAAGCAGTTGCGGGGGCGGAGGAATCGGCCTGACCGAGGAAGAGCAGGTTATGGATCAAGCGCTTGCCGAAATATATGACGATACAAGCGAGGGAACGGATGTCAGCAGCAGCGGTTCTGCGGCGAGCGGTAGAGGGGCAGGATTGGGCAAGTCGGCACCGCGTCTATCGAAATGGCTGGGAGATGTGCGCACCTTTTTCCCGGATGATGTCGTCTCGATCATTCAGAATGATGCGATGGAACGCAAAGGGTGGAAGCAGCTGCTGTTCGAGCCGGAAGTACTGGCTACAGTAAAGCCGGATATTCAACTTGTCGGCACGCTCCTGTCTTTGAAAGGGAAAATTCCGGAGAAAACAAAAGATACCGCCCGCATGCTCGTGCAGGCGGTCGTCGATGACCTCGTGAAGCTGCTGGAGAATGATATTCGCCGAGCCGTAACCGGGGCGTTGAACCGCAGGCAGCATTCACCGCTTCCGTCTGTGAGCGGGATCGATTGGAAGCGAACCATTCAGCGCAACTTGAAGCATTACGATGCGGAGCGGCGCCAGATCATTCCGGAGAAATTCTACTTCTTCGATCGCGCGCAGCGGAGCAAGGAATGGACGGTTATCGTGGATATCGATCAGAGCGGATCGATGGCGGATTCAGTCATCTGGGCTTCGGTTATAGGATCTATTTTCGCCAGCATCCCGTCGCTGAACACCCGCGTGGTCGTGTTCGATACGGAAGTCGTCGATCTGACGGAGCAATGCGCGAACGATCCTGTCGATATGCTGTTCGGAATTCAGCTTGGCGGCGGCACGGATATTAACAAATCGGTTGCCTATTGCGAGCAGTTCATCGAAGAACCGAAGAAGACATTATTTATTATCGTATCTGATCTATATGAGGGCGGTAATCGAGGGGCGCTGATCCGCCGCATGCGCGAGCTGCGGGAAGCGGGAGTCAGAACGATGTGCTTGCTCGCGCTGTCCGATCAAGGTCAGCCGTTCTACGACGAGAACCTTGCGAAGGTTCTATCGCGGGATGGAACCCCTTGCTTTGCGTGCACGCCTGCCTTGCTGCCTGAGTTAGTGGAAGGCGCGTTAAAAGGGCTTGATCTGTTCGACTTGGCGAAGCGAGTGGGAATGAAATAGGTATAGAACGATTTGGAAGACTCGACTCATGCGGAGTTCATCATATTGAAGAACAGGAAGGGGGCAGATGATGCCCCCTATTCGCTATGGATTTATATATAGGAGCAGGATTCATTCAATTGACGGTGTATGTAACCAGTTATCTCTGAGAAACAACTACTTACTGAAATTGGCTTGAATAGTAATGAAATATACGAATAATAGAAGTATCAGCTGGCGTAACCTGCAAGGAAAGGGGATGTTCGTTTGGATATTGAAATTAAAATCGATATGTTTGCGGCAGCTTCTCTTATTTTTGAAGTGGAACACTGGAGCAGATTAAAACAGACGTGTTTACATTTTGTTATCACAACTGTCCCCTTTATGTTCGCGGGTATAGCAGCTGGATGGTATGCGCTAAATATAGTTTCGATTGTAGGGTTTATATTCATATATTTGATTATTTATATAGTTGTATGCTTTATCATGCAAGCGGTATGGCGAAATCAAATAAACAAAATAAACAGGTGTAAAGGAGTTACAAAACATGAACGCTAATTCCTCGTTCTCGTTTACAGAAATAAGCAAATTTCAAAAGGTTCATTTGGGCGAACCTTGCTATTTTGAATCGACTGATGGAGTAAAGCTCGCTTATTATCAAGTCAAAGCCAATCATCCGATTGCATCACTTGTGTTTATACATGGTGGTGGAGCCCACAGTGGCGCGGGTTATCAAAACTTGGCATACGAATTGAGTGAAAAATATAAGGTGGAAGTGTATCTTTTAGATTTAAGAGGCCATGGACGTTCTGAAGGACCCCGCGGGGATAGCCCGACTTACGTGCAAGTATGGCAGGATATAAAAGCTTTCAGTGATTGGGTAAAAAATGAAAACTCGGCAGTGCCATTGTATGTAGGAGGACACTCTTCAGGCGGCGGGGCAGTATTGAACTATTTATCTTGGGATAAAAACTCAAGGGCAGATGGGTACCTATTTATATCGCCAGAGCTTGGATACAAATCAGAAACGGCAAGGAAAGATATAAAACATCCGTTTGCCAAAGTCAAAACGAGCGTATTTGTAATCAACTCGATATCAGGCGGTAAGCTGTGGGGGAATAAAACGGCCGTTTCTTTTAATTATCCAGACGACATTACAGCATCGAATAAAGAGTTAATAAAAAGTATTAGCTGCAATATGGCAATCGCTTTAACCCCCAATCATCCACAGACACAATTTAAAAATCTCAATAAGCCGTTTGCCTTATTTGTTGGAGAACAGGATGAATTGTTTGAGCCTGAAAAAGTCATTCATTATGCTGATCTGCCCAATGAACAAATTAAAACACAATCGGTAGGTCAAATTATCAAAAATGAAAATCATTTGTCTGTATTAAACGTGGCCAGCCAATTTGTTGGAAATGTCATACAGAGATTTGTGGAATTATGGTAAGATAGAATCATATTTCTATGAATACTATACTCCACACTACTTCGAAGAAAAGAGGACCTAACATGCCACTTGAGACATTTAAAGCAACTGCACACTTGCAAAAAGGAATGGTTGTAAAGGCAAAGTCCAGAAATTTCGAGATCACGGTTGACGAGCCAAAATATTTAGGCGGTACCGATACAGGGATGAATCCGGTTGAATTGGTGCTCTGCGCCTTGGGTGCTTGCCAAGCTATCGTAGCTAGAGTATATGCCCCTAAATTTAAAATTCGTTTAGAGGAATTTTGGGTTGAGGTTGAGGGGGACCTTGATACAGACGGCTTTATGAATAAATCCGATGTGCGCCGGGGCTACTCCGACATTCGATATAACATTCACATGAAATCCAATGCCTCGCGCGAACAGGCTGAGGAATTCGTGCAATTCATTGAGCGCACATGTCCTGTAGGTGATACAATCATTAATCCAGTTAATCTTGTCCTGAACAAAATTATCCTTGAATAAGCTGCATACCAGTACGCAGGCATATAGGGGAGCGGTACTTCTGCATATCAGGCGCATGGAACATGAACTGCTTCTTCTAGCATTCAGCCTATGGTATAAAAATAGGATAGCTGCTGATAATCAATGAGGCACTTGCTTAAACGGCAAGTGTCTTTTTAATTCTGTGAAGCAATAAAGCGAATATAGTCATTTTCCCCTTCCTAGAAAAGGTATGCCTGTTGCCTCCCTTGCTCCACTCTCCCCATCATTCAGAATGGCAGATCCCTCACTCTTTTTGCGAAAATATGTTGTCGGGCTTCCTTGAAATAGCTCTTATGTCCATTCTCCCGTACAGTCAGGAGGGTAACGTCGAGAATAAGGCAGACGCCGGTTCTTATACCATAGCATGAAGCACCTGGTTATAATGTCAGTTAACTAAAGTGGTTATTGGGCGTGCCGCTTTCTGATGGAAGGGGAGAATGAAGCAAAGGGGCGATTGAAACGAATCACCGTCAGTCTGAAACGTGCCACTGCACGATAAGCATATTTTTCTTAGAAAGGCTAATAATATAATTTAAATTAGATTTCAGTTTGCTTTCACTTCGTTGACGTTCTGTTTATATAATAATAAAATGGAGGTGAGAGGTGAATGATAATGCGTCCGACAGCAATTGAACGCAGTATTTTGAAAGGACCAGCTGCCCGTGGGCTTATAAGAAAAATGGTGGATACGGACATGCCCGTTGTTGCCGCTATAGTAAAAAACCTGCTTTTTACGGTAAAGGGTATGGATAAATACAACCAGAGCTGGAATGATGAAGCGTTCTCTGACAGAGACTCCCTGCTTAAGCTTACTGAGGAACTGCTCCATCATATTTCAGAGGAATCTGCTAAGGAATCGTCTGATGTTACTTACTCCACAACTGAAGTAGCCAAATTCGCTGGTGTTTCCGTGCAAACCATTAATACATGGCTGCGGGAAAAGCGGATTGTTGGAGCTCCAGCAAGGCAGGGAAGAGAACACGCTAAAATTCCAGAGGAAGCCGAAATTATTTTTGGAAATGGAAAAAGAATACCTGTGTCCATTCTGAAAGCGAACTGGGACAAAGAAAACGAAGCTCCTGTAGTGGATGAAGTGACCTATTTGGAACGCTCGATAAAAGAGTTGGAAAACAAATACGGTGCGGCCTTTGAGGATATTTTTGGTGACACAACCATCAAAGAGTTAACCCAAGAAGACACTGACGCCTCGGTCTGGTTATCGTACAAAGCGAGGTTGGAAAGTGTCAAAAAATCTCAATATTCCTAAGTCTACTTTCGGCACTCTAGAAAATTTGTATGATGAAATTTTAACTATTCGTTTTCAAGAAGTAAAAGAAAAGGACCTTGATCATAAAAAAGGCAGAGAAGTTAACGCCAAGATATCGTTTCATGATAACGAGTGTTATCTTCATTGCAAAGAAATATTCGACGTCAGGAAGAGGGCGGCCCGATAGCTTATTAATATTTGTTCAACCGTTTCATGATGAGATATACCGCTCCTGCAGCTGCTGCCAGAAGAACAACAGAAAGCAACAGTAGAAATACGATGTTTTCCCAAACGATGCTCACCAACTTACCTCCTCTATGAAGTCAAGCGACGAAAGCCGTGGCTCATTTCGAATAGGAACCACGGCTTGAATGTAGGCGGCTCAACCGTAACTTATGAAGCTCTATACCCGAGCACGTGGGCGAAATAATCGATGTTTCTGCTCAGAAAGTCCGTATTGGCCAACTGCGCTTTCTGAATCATGCGCTGAAGGTCCTTCACAAATGCGGCCATGTCTGCGGTATTCGCGCCGTCAAAGCGGCTGTCTATTCTCGCAGCGGGTGCCTCTTTCATAGGCTGGGATGCTTCTTGGCGATAAGTGTCCAGCCACTCCTTGTTCTGCGGTATTTTGTGCGCGAACTTCATCAGAATACCAGACCAGTCACCGCCGTTCACTATCGCTTCCTGCAGCTGGCCGTGGCTCTCCGGCTCGAACCTTTTCATCAAATCGGTGATGTTCACATAGTCATCGGGTGCGCCTTGCGGCTTCTGGGAAGGGGGGATGTAGGTTGCGTTGCCTGCAACAGGATTGATAGTTTCCTTATGGGACATTGCAGCGATCTTATTCATTGTGTTCAGCATTTCGGCAGCCTCGCCATCTTTGAAATAGTTGTCCGCGATATACTTCGCCTGAGTCAGACCAAGCTCCAACAATGCCGCCCGTTCTTTACTGTCCGACACGGTGCCGTCGGGAACGAGATTGGACTGGATGACTGTATATACGGCTGTCCTTACCTCGGGCGCTTTGCCCTCCAGAAGCCGGTGCAAGGATTCGTTAATCTCGGCATTGCCATAGTACGTCGCCACATGATGTTCAATCGCGCCGACCGCCAATTGGCGTCCCGTCGGACTAATATCAACCGTGTCGTGCTTCAAGCCGGGAATCGTCCCCGTTTCCATCTTCGGTTGCTTGTTGACCTGCCCTTGTCCGTTCATGCCGTACAGCTTCGGCTCAAGTGTTGTGCTGCTATTGACTTTCATGTGATACCTCCTCGGTGTGATGAATTCGGGATTTTTTGGGCTGCATCATGATGGTCGTATTTTCTATATTCAGGATGATATTTACTATATCGACCAATATTTCAATTTCTTTTACTCAAATGATCCAAAACAGTAAAAAAATATACCATGCGCGCGTAAAGCAGAATGCGCACATGGTATGGGGGGACGATATTATCCTCTTCCTCCGTACAGGCTATAAGCGAAATGGTAGAGAATATCCGTTGCGCTCACATGCGGGCGATCGGCGACTTTGGCCACTACTCCGCTCAAATCGTAGTAATGTGTAAAGTTAATCGCTCCCGGCAAAAACTCGCTAATGCTTGCCGTCGAAGATGGAAGACTGAGTGTTACGGAGAACTGTCCGCTGTTGTTCGTATAGACGGATCCGGTTCGGGTGCGGTTGCCGCTTCCTTCCGTCCAGTTTTCATTCAACCAGATGACGTCTACTTTCGCATTGGCTACGGCATAATTGTCTGAGGTAGCAACTACGCCATTGACAGTAAGCGTGTTGTTGATAATTCGGAAATAGCGGCCATACCGGTAGGACGGATAGTCATTCGGGCCGCCACCGGAGTTATATCCGTTAATGACAATTTTGTCCGCGCGCAGCACTGGTTTAATCGACAAGGTGTAATTGGTTGTGTCATATTGGCCGGTCGTATAGACGCGGACGTAGTAGCTGCCTGTTCCGAGCGGCACATTGTTGTCCGTTGTCGACAGCAGCTTCATCTGGTTGTCGGCTAACACTCCGTACACTTCCACCTTATATCCCTTGGCTGCAGAAGCGCTGTCCAAGGAGAAGTTCATGACGTCATAATTGCGGTTCTCCGGCACTGTAATGACATACCAGTCATTGTCGATGGGAGAACTGATGGAACGGCTGTTCAGCGATGAACCGCCCGGGGCTACCGTGAAGCTATAAGCGTGGAAGGCATTCTCGTCAGTCTCGAATGCGTCATAGTCTGTGCTTGTCGCAAGCGTGACATAGAACGGATCGTTAATGCTGCCGCCCTGCTTGGCGTGAACCTCGATCAGGTACGCTTTATCGGCCGATGTAGCATTCTTCGTGCCTACATTCTCTGACAACGTCCGCATTCCGTTCGCGTACTGGTTGAAGTACGTTCCGTATACGGAGTAATCGATAGGAGTCGTGATCAGATTCCCGGTCGTCATATCGAATTCATACAAGTACAAGTCATAATTAAGCTGTTGCGACAGCGGCGGATCCAGCTGTACTTGCAAAATATCGCCCGGCTTCACATAGATCGGATACAGATGAACTGCCTCGCCTTCCTTCGGAATGACACCCGAATAGGTGGCGGTTGTTACCGTCGCGCTTGAAGGCTGGGACAGCGCCCGCAGCGAATCGGGGAGGCTGGCTTGCAAGGCAGCGGCATCATGCAAATTAACGGGAGACGTGACGGTATGCCGTTCTGCGTACTCAATGCCGCCGGCAGGACCTGCCTTCGTCAGCTGGTCAATGATTTCTTCCTCAGCGTGCAAGACGCGAACGGTGTCAGTCGTGACGTGTGCCTGGTCCGCCGTCATATCCAGCCCGGTGTTGAGGGTGCTGCCGTCGGCCGCGAATGCGCTGACCTGAAAGACAAGCAGCAAGACGAGGCTCAAAATGGTTAAGATGGACATCTTCTTTTTCATCAATATGTACCCCTCTCGTCATAATGGAGACAGCTCTCAACCACAACTTAAGCGGTCTCACTATATACGACGTATCCACGCGCTACAATCTAACGGACAATATTTCATTCAATCCGACATCAAAGGACGGTTAGCTCCATTTCCTCATAAATTGCTGCCGCAGCTTCTTGCGCGCTCTTGCCAGCCGCTGGCTAATCACTTGTTCGGACAGATGGAGCTCTTGAGACATCTCTTTGTAAGACTTCTCTTCGAAGTAATGCAGGAGCAGCAGCATTTGATAGTCAGATTGCAATTCGCGAATGGATTGATACAGCAGGTTGTCTCTGAATTTATCTTCAACAAGATTGGCAATGCTAGGTTCGGTGTCGGGAAGGAGGATGGAGATAGCTGGATTATGGAAAAATTCTGTGGTTATCATCTGGCGATGCTTGCGGTTTTTCCGAATGACATCCAGTGCTGTATTGCGGGCGACGCGCCTAATCCACGTTCTCATGACGGGAGCGTGTCTTACCTCTGGACCCTTTGCTATCGCTTTGATAAATGATTCCTGAATGACATCCTCGGTTAACCCGTGATCTCGCAGCAACTTATAAATATCACGGTATACGAGTTCGCGGAACGAATGATAGACCAGCTCCTGCGCATCGGTATCGGCGTTCATCACATTTCTCTGCAGCAAGTACAGCCACTGTCCCATATACGGTTACCCCCATTCTTCTCTTTTAATAGGAAAGGGGCGACGACTTGTTCCATGTAAGATGAACCTGGCTGCCGACAAGGACGCCCGCTGCAGGCAAGGTGCATAGATGTGAATTCAGTATAACCTATATATTCCATATTGTGACAAATAATTGCTTTAATTCACGAGAAATACACAATCATACGCCATCCCATATGATTCCAATCATTCACACTCCGTTCATATTTCCTCCTTATGATCGATATGTAATCTGATCCAATATAAGCAAGGAGTGGTAGTGGAATGAACAAAGTGATGCCCCGCGAGCAGTATGAACGTGCCGAGCAGTTATTGTATATGCATTGGATGAAGCATGTATTTAACGGACGTGTCGTGCCCCAATGGATAGGCGGCACGAACCGGTTCTGGTACCGTCGCGATGTGCGGCTCGGCACAGAGAAAGGCACTGAATTTATAGTCGTGAACCCGGCGAACGGCACAACCAAGCCAGTCTTCGACCACGAACGGCTGGCCTCCTCCTTGAGCGCTGTGCTCTATAAGAGGGTGACTCCGTATCATCTTCCGATTGATGAATTGGAATTCCATGAAGATGAGAACGTTATCCGATTCGAAGCGGCGGGCGAACGGTGGGAGTGTGATCTGTGCAGCTATCGGTGTGCGAAGATGAAGCCGCTGCTGAAGCCAGCCATGCACGAGCTGCTGTCACCCGATGGGCAATGGGCGGCTTATACAGAGAAATACAACTTGTATATCCGTCATATGGAGACGGGGGAAGTCCGGCAGCTGACGCATGATGGGGAAGCGTACTACGATTATGCCTCCGAGCCAGAAGTCTCGAACAAGATAGCAAGAGGCAACGTTCAGCTTCCTCCGGCCGCTTTATGGTCACCGGATTCGAAGAAGCTGTTGACGCAGCGGCTTGACCAACGTTTGATACGTGAACTGCACCTGGTGCAGAACGTGCCAGCGAATGAGCAAGATCTGCGGCCTGTCCTCCATACCCAACGCTATGCTTCCCCTGGTGACGAGCATGTGGCGCAGGCTGACATCGTCATCTGTGACATCGATCGGCAGGAATCCATTAAAGTAGATGCCCCGCGTATGACGATGGGCAACAACACCCTATTCAACCAACTCGCGCCCCAAGCGGCATGGAGCCTGAACGGCAAGCAGGCGTACTATATGTACATGGCGCGCGACCACCGTTCCGCCAAGCTGCTCGTGGCGGATGCGGAGACGGGGGCGGCCCGCACAGCGGTTGAGGAACGGAGCGACACGTTTTTATTTATCGACCTGTATCACTTCGGCAATCTGGATATTCATATCCGCGTGAATCCCAATTTCCAACTGCTGCAGGATGATACCGTCCTCTGGCTGTCCGAACGCGATGGCTGGGCCCATCTGTACCTGTTCGACAGCGTTACGGGGCAGCTTGTCCGCCAGCTCACGTCAGGCGAATGGAATGTAAGACGTCTGGTCGCTGTTGACGAGTGTAAAGGTTGGATTTATTTTACGGCCGGAGGACGCGAGACCGGACGCGATCCGTATTACCAGCACCTGTACCGTATTCGTCTGGACGGGACGTGCTTGAACTTGCTGACGCCGGAAGATGCGGACCATAAAATCGCGTTCGCGCCGGATCTCCGTTATTTCATCGATACGTACTCGCGGGTCGATCAGCCGCCTGTGTCCGTCCTGTGTGAGGAAGATGGGGGCATCGTAAGGGAGCTGGAGCAAGCCGACATCGAGCTGCTGCTGGAACAGGGCTATCAAATACCGGAGAGGTTTACCGTCAAGGCGCGTGACGGCGTCACCGATCTGTATGGCATTTTAGTGCGGCCTGCCTTTTTTGACCCAGAGCAATCCTACCCGCTGATCGACTATTTCTATGGCGGCCCACAGCTTCTCAACACGCCGAAATCGTTCATCTGGGACGCAGCCCTGCTGGGAGTCGACTTCTCCGG
Source organism: Paenibacillus sp. OSY-SE (assembly GCF_000283315.1). Taxonomy (NCBI): domain Bacteria; kingdom Bacillati; phylum Bacillota; class Bacilli; order Caryophanales; family Paenibacillaceae; genus Paenibacillus; species Paenibacillus sp. OSY-SE. The sequence goes on from NZ_ALKF01000172.1 coordinate 45,733, forward strand.
CGGCGCTCAATCGTTAGCCCAACTGGGATTTGTCACGATCATAATGGACGGCATGGGCACCCCGTTCCGCTCCAAAGCGTTCCATGACGTTTCGGATGGCAAGCTGGAGGAAGCGGCCGGATTGCTGGACCACGCCGGGGCGATCCGGCAGTTAGCGGAGCGTTATCCGTTCATCGATCAGGAGCGTGTCGGCATCTGGGGTGTATCCGGGGGAGGTTACGGCTCGACCCGGGCCATGCTGCAGCACTCCGACGTGTACAAAGTGGCCGTTTCTGCGGCCGGCAATCACAACCAGCTCACCTACATTTCAATGTGGGGCGAGCGCTTCCAGGGCCTGGTCGATCCCGAGCATCCCGAGCGCTATGCCACACAAGACAACGCGCAGTTGGCCGGCAATCTGAAGGGCAAGCTGCTGCTCGCCCACGGGGATATGGACGACAACGTTCATCCGGCACAGACGCTGCGGCTCGTCGACGCGCTTATTCATGCCAACAAGGACTTCGACCTGCTCGTCATGCCGAACGTCGGCCATAGCATCGACAGGAATCCATACTTCATCCGGCGCAAATGGGACTACTTCGTGCAGCATTTGCTAGGTGTCGAGCCGCCTAAGGAATATCAGATTAAGAGCGGTGCTGATGATCAGACGGATTTGGACTTTCAAGAGCCGGCAGGTCCTTATAAGCTAGGAACAGTCTCCTATCATTGGGTCGATGGTACTCGTGAGGAGACGCTGACAGAGAGGCCCGGTGACAAACGCGAGCTGATGGTGCAAATATGGTATCCGGCAGACGAAGAGATGTGCGGCGAGCGGCAGCCTTATTTTCCGGACCCCGCCCTGTATGCCGGAGCGCTCAATAGAAGTTTGCAGCTTCCTTTACATTTGGCGATCCAGCTCGGCGCTATCTTGACGAATTCCGTGCTCGATGCGCCGCTGGCCAATGGCAAGCGGAAATATCCCGTCCTCATCTATTCGCATGGCTTCGGCGCGCTCGCCAATTCATCCACCTTCCTGGTGGAACAGTTGGTGAGCCGAGGGTATATCGTGTTGGGCATCAATCACACGTATAACTGCTCCATTACGGTGTTTCCGGATGGCAGAATTGCGAAGTTCAAGGATATGGGCAGCCAAGGAACAAAGGTCATGAACAAGTTAGCGGCCGACGTATGGGCACGGGATGTCCGCTTCATTCTCGATCGGCTGGAGGGGCTCGCCCGACACGATGCCGACCGTTTTGCCGGCAGAATCGATACGAGCCGCATCGGCATACTTGGCCATTCCTTCGGCGGGGCGACAGCGGCGCAAGCGATTATGCAGGACCCAAGGCTCAAGGCAGGGCTGAATATGGACGGCGCCTTCTACGGTCATCCGATCCCGGCTGCCGGCTTGAACCGCCCGTTCTTGTACATGTATGACGGGAAGGCGTTCTCGCGAGACAATTTAGAGACTCTCATTAAGGAGTATGAGAAGCTCGGAATAAGCAGAGAAGAAGCTGTGAAGGAATTAACTATAATTTTCGGGCGTCATGATCACGTCGTCGCCAACGGACACTATTCGCTCAAGTTCAAATCCGCGAACCATATGAGCTTCACTGATTTTACGCTGGCCGTGACAGCGGATGATTCGGCCGCAGCCCTTGCGGCTCGCCGCACGCATGCGATCATTCATGACTTTGCGCTCGACTTCTTCGACCACTATATAAAGGGAAAACCGTCGTCCTTGTTCCCCGGTGGAGGAGCGGGCAAATACCCGGAAGTGGAGCTGGCGCGGGGCAAGGTTCGATGTTAGATGTAATCTCTTGACCTGATCAAGAGTGACTGAGGGAAGGACCTATGACGTCCGGCAACCTTATCAGTAGAGTACACGGTGCTGATTTTTATGGAAGGTTTATTATTTTGAGAGATAAATCGGCATAACCGAGAATATATTGTCGGGCTTCCGTGTAAAGGCTCTTATGTCCATTCTCCCATACAGTCAGGAAGGATAGATAACATCGAGGATTAGGCCTATGCCGCCTCGTATACCATGGAATGAAGCGGCCGAGTATAATGGCAGTTAACCAGAGTGGCCATTGAGAATTCCACTTTCTGATGGAAGGGGAGAATGGAGCAAAGGGGCGGATGATGCGACTGACCGTCAGTCTAAACGCGCCATTGCACGAACGAGAAATCTCGAACAGGAGTACAGTAGGAACACACATACGGTCGTTGGCATGACTGATATTTCCTTTACCCGAACGAATGATATTCGTTCGGGTATTCGCGTTGATTGCCCTCGTTTTTACAATACTTTTACAACGGATTAAACTGATGAAAACATATTCCTTCTATGATTGTGGTATCCGGTTGTTTCTTTAATGTTTATTTGATTTGTTGTTTGTTTTTATGACAGTTATAAGGGGGAATCGCTGTGGAACGCATCGCAATCGATATGGACGAAGTGATGGCCGATACGGCGGCAACACATGTGGAGTGGTATAACAGGGACTATCACGATCATCTGAATATAGCGGAACTGCAAGGTGCGACATTGGTACAGGCCCGGCCCGGGCGAAAACAAGAAATCGAGAGCTATTACGGTCGCGAGGATTTTTTTCGTCAATTGAAGGTGATGGAGCATAGCCAAGAGGTGATTCGTGAGCTCAGTGAACATTACGAGATTTATATCACCACGGCGGCGATGGAGGTTCCGGCTTCTTTTCGGGCCAAATACGACTGGTTGAGAGAGAACTTCGGCTTTCTGTCCGACATGAACTTCGTCTTCTGCGGAGACAAGAGCATCGTTCGCGCTGATTATATGATTGATGACAACGTGAAGCAGCTCCGGCGCTTCCAGGGGCAAGGCATCCTCTTTACGGCTCCGCACAATGTTCGGGAGACAGGGGTTGTGCGGGTGAACAACTGGCCGGAAGCAAGAGCATGGTTCATGGACAAGACACGGTTGGACGGCAAGGAAAATATTGAGAGTGATGGTGGCATGCGATGCAGCATGAACGCATGATGCAGATCCCGCAGCGTCAACGGCCCGTTCGAGCTGTGGCACATTGGAGATTTGCCGCCGATCGGGTCAAGTCGGGCTCCATACAAGCAGGGTCACTGGTCATAGAGGATGTGAGCGGCAGCGGCAATCTGATTGAATCGGTCGTAGTGCATCACGAATCCAAGGGGCAGACCTGCCTGCCGCTATCGTGGACGAACAGCGCTCACGGGGAAGAAGGGCTTGTCTTTTATAATGACCGTATCCGGTCGGCAAGAGGCTGTTATTTTCAAACGGTGAAGGACGCGCCCATCAACCGAGAGCGATTTGAGCAGGGCTATACGATCGAGGCCATCGTTCGGCTTCCCCAGCCGTTCTAAGAAGATAAGCACAGCTGGATGGGGGTATTGACGAGACAGGGGCGGGGAGCGGATATTGGCCGCAAGGGAGAAAATGAGCTGCTCGCGACATTGTCCGTATCGAACTGCAAGGAGTATCAATGGGTGTGCCATCCGATGAATCGGGATACTTCAATGACGAATTGGTCGCGTTATCTGAAGGCGGATGAGTGGCATCATGTCGTCATCATCAATGATACGGAACAGACTCTTCTGTATGTGAACGGAATATGCGACTACAACAGTCCGGCGCGAGATATTGCGGGCATTGCCGAAGTAGAGGGCAGAGGCTGGAATATCGGAGCATCCGAATGGGGCGGACGTCTGGACAAGCTCTTCTCCGGAGCGATTCGGGAGATACGCATCGCAGGTGAGCCTCTAGTCAGGGTGGACTGGCTCATCGATTCCAAGCCGCAGCAGGTGCTGCAAGGCACCAATGAGCGCATCGTTCTGCTGAATGGAGAGGACAATTACAATTTTGCATTTATCCCGGATCCGCAGAAGCTGGTCTATCTCAATCCTGAGATGTTCACAGCACAAGTTGAATGGACGGCGCAGCATCATGGCAAAGCGCGTATTGCGATGACTGCTGTCCTAGGCGACATCGTCGACCATAGCGAAGCATTGGACGAGTGGGAGCGTTCTTCGAAGGCGATTGACATCATGGATCAATGCCGTATCCCATATATGATGACGGCGGGAAATCACGATTATGACGCTGACGATACGTACTTACGTTACTACGGCCCAGAACGGTTCGCACATAAGGATTACTATAAAGGCTGCTCACCGTCTCGTTACAGCTCGTACGGCGTCATCGAGGCAGGAAGCTACTTCTATGTGTGGCTGATGGCTGACATGAAGCATCTCTTGCATGATATGGACTGGTGCAAGGGAGTGCTCCACCAGCATCGGCATTTGCCGACCATTCTTGTGTCGCATGACATCCTCTATGCGGATCGTGACGGAGAGCGGCGAATTCCCCATAACTCCGAGAACGGCACAATCATTTGGGAGGAACTGGTCGCTCCCAATAATCAGGTGTTCATGACGGTGAATGGGCATTATGACGGAACGGTTCATCGGATAAGGCGCAACGAGTGCGGTAAAGAAGTCATTCAACTGCTGATCAATTACCAGGACAGTTACCGCGGCGGCAACGGCTGGATGAGACTGGCCGAATTCGACGAGCGGGCGAACCGGATCTCGTTCCGGACCTTCTCGCCATGGGTGGAGCGCCTAGCCGAATGCGCGGCGCCCGCCTATCCGGACTTTCAATTTTTGACTGGGCCGTATGATTGCTTTCAGCTTCCGTTTCAATTTCAAGAGCGCTTTAATCTCGAATAGGATGATTCCATGATGGAAATGAGGAAGTGATGTCGATGTCTCTCTTAGCGGAAGAACGCAAGCGGCACATTATGGAGCAGCTAGATGCGGGCGGCAAGGTGCGCGTCATCTCGTTGGCCGAGCAGCTGCATGTCTCCAATGAGACGATTCGCCGCGATCTCGCTGTTCTGGAGGAAGAGGGGAAGTTGCGGCGTGTATACGGCGGAGCTGTCAAGGTGCAGTATGATGAGGGCGAGCCACCGTATCAGCAGCGGCAAATCCTCAACCATGAAGCCAAGCAAGCGATCGGCTGGCGGGCTGCAGAGCTGATCCAGGACGGCAATACTGTATATATGGATACGGGGACGACGATACATGAATTGGCCCGGGCCCTGAAGGGGAAGAAACGGATAACGGTCATAACCAATTCCTTGACGGTGGCCAGTCTGCTGCGGGAGTCATTGTCCCAAGGCCTATTCAGCGGAAGGGTCATCATACTGGGGGGTGAGATCTCGCCCGAGCAGCAGTCTGTCAGCGGACATCTATGTCAGGAAATGCTGGGCAATTTCTATGTAGACAAGGCGTTCATCTCGGTAGGCGGGATGTCGATCATGACGGGAATTAGCGACTATGACATGAATGACTCGGTCATCTCCAGAATGGTTACGTCGAACGCGAAGGAAGTAATTGTTCTTGCCGATCACAGCAAGATCGGCATACAGGCCTTCTGCCATATTGCACCGCTGGAAAAGATCGACGTTATCGTATGCGATCAAGCGCATCCGCCGTCATGGACGCAAGAGTTGGAAATCAAAGCGATTACTTGGATTGTTGCCAATTGCACGGTGGAGACGAGGAACCGGACTTGAATCCGGTTCTTTTTTTGTTCTCAGGTAGAAAATGCCACAACAAACCACATTCTTGTTGATACAGGACCGCCAATCAGCTCCTTACAACCTGTCATGGAGATTCAAAATACGTCCAATCGGGCTTAAAAAAACGTTAATATCCCGTTCATATCACGAAAACATTCATTAATTATAGTATACATATCACAACAACAGAAAAGAAACAAAAGGAACGTACAGCAAACGTTACGGGAAGAGCAGCATCAAAGCTAATCAACAGCAAACGTTGCAATCAAAAGTACATTAAAGCTAATCAGCAGTCCGCATTCATCAGCGGCGGCTAATCATAATCGAGGTGAGCATGTTGTTGAACAGAGAGGAACGCCCGCTTGTCACCGCTCATACTGGCTGTGGCGAAGCGCCCGCCAATACGTGGGCGTCATTCATGGAAGTGGTGGCCATGAGGGCGGATATCGCTGAACTGGATATCCGCATCACTTGCAAGGAGGAGCCCGTTCTCCTTCATGATCATTCGCTCCTGCTGGAGCTATATGACGCCCGGCAGCTGAATCGCATGCCGGCCAGAGCAAGACTCGGACCGCCGCACCGCGAGCATGGGCTGGTATTGCTCGCAGATGTAATCGAAGAGGCGAAGCGGCGCGGAGTGAAGCTGAACCTGGATATCAAGAATGCGGAGAGCGTCAATCCGACACTCCGGCTCGTCAAGGCGCTCCATGCTGAAGGGCTCGTGTATGTCACAGGCTGCACGGAAGGAATTCAGGTCGATACGGAGGGGATATCGCTGCTGCTGAATGCCCCGGAATCGACGGATGAGGATGCAGGGACAGACGAGGCCTTTATCCGGCGCATATGCGAGGAAGCCAAGCAGCAAGGCTACCGCGGCGTCAATCTTCATTATTCGATGTGCAGTCCGGCATTCGTCGAATGCGCTCATTCCCTTGATCTGATGGTATCGGTATATACGGTAGATGAGGCTGTGATGATGCGCAGCTTGATGGATATGAGAGTAGACAGCATCACGACTATGATGCCGGAACAACTGATGCGGTTACGGAAGGTGGACGAACAGCATGAGGCATAAACAGATCATTCCCGTGAGGGAGGTGCAAGAGACATGGAACGGAACACATCCGTCATAAATGCGGCGGAGCTAAGCGGGCTCGGACGCGCCAGCGAACGGTCGCGGTTATGGAGAAGGATGGGGCGCCATTATCAGCTGTACCTGCTGCTGCTTCCCTGCATCGTGTTCTTCGTTATATTCTCTTACATCCCCATGGCAGGGCTTGTGCTTGCCTTTAAGGATTATCAGTTCAACAAGGGAATATTCGGCAGCCCGTGGATTGGGCTGACCTACTTTGAAATGTTCTTTCAGGATCCACAGAGCATCCAGCTTATTCGGAACACGCTTATCATCAGCGCTATGAAGGTATTTCTGGCCTTGCCTTTCCCGATTATATTGGCGTTGATGTTCAACGAGGTTAGGAACTCCAGACTGAGGAATCTGTTCCAAGGCATCGCTTATTTGCCCCACTTCTTCTCATGGGTCATCGTCGTCGGGATGCTCCAGCGCATTCTGGCGCCGGATACAGGGCTCGTCAACCAGGTAATCTCATGGCTGGGCGGTGATGGCAGCACCTTCTTCCTGATGGAAGAGAGCGCCTTCTATCCGACCATGTTCTGGAGCTATATATGGAAGGATGTCGGGTGGAGCTCAATTATCTACTACGCGGCAATCGTGGGCATCAATCCTGCGCTATACGAAGCGGCGAAGATGGATGGCGCGAACAAGTGGCGCCAGATCTGGCACATTACGTTGCCTGGAATCCGGCCGACGATTATCGTGCTGTTCATCTTGTCGTTGGGAAATATCTTATCCGCCGGGTTCGACCAGATCTATCTGCTTAAGACACCGGGGAATATGAATGTCTCGGAAATATTGGATACGTACATCATCTATATGGGATTGGAGAGCGGCCAATTCGGCTTTGGTACGGCGATTGGCATGATGCAGGGCGTCATCGGCTTGATTCTCGTGCTGACCGTGAACCAGGTGGCCAAGAAATGGTTCCAATCATCGTTGTGGTAAGCCGAGGGGATGGATGCAAGTCTCATTCCATTAGCTATTCATATATTCAACCCAGAGGAGAGGGAGTAGAAATGACATTGAATCGAACGCATCTTTGGTCCAAATTGACGGCACTGACGATTGTATTTTCCATCCTGTTGACGGCATGCGGCGGCTCTAGCGAACCGAGTTCGGCGAAGGAGGCCGGCACGGAAAAGGAAGCAGCCGCAGGGAAGCCTTCTACGTGGATAGCCGATCGCAAGATTAAGGGTCTTATCTTCATGGGCAGCGATGTTACCGAAGGTATGAACCCGGACATTGCCAAGAAATTGAAAGAAATGACCGGGATCGAACTGGAATTGCAGGCGGTCGGACATGACGGGTCGAAGAAAGCGCTAGCGGCAGGACTGGCCGCTGGCGACTTGCCGGACTTCATCGGATACTATCTGAACCATAGCGGACGTCCGGAGATGGAGCTTGTGAACAAGGCGGCTCGCGAGGACATGTTCCATGATTTGGCGCCTTTCCTGAAGGACACGAACATATACAAGAAATACACAGAAGACGATTATTTGCCGCTTGATACAAAATACGGCGTGCTATTCCGGCCGGAATTCAATGGATCGGCCTATACGATTCATCTGAATATCCCGCGTGAGGGAGGATATGAGGTCCGGAAGTACGTACCGGGTCCCTATATCCGCAAGGATATTGCCGATTCGCTCGGCGTAGATCCACGTTCTATCACGACGTCGGAGCAGCTCTATGAATTGGCCAAGAAGATTAAGGACGGTAACTTCAAGGACAAGAACGGCAAAGATATCTATCCAATCGGGCCGACGGTATGGGGAGGCATTGACCGGGATGTCCTGTATAACGACTTGGTGTGGACAGGCTTCAACGGTGAAGGCTTCAAGCGGGACGGGAATGGCGTCATTCTGCATGAAAGCCAGACGGAGTACGGTCTGAAGCGCGCTGAATTCGTGCAGAAGCTCATCCGTGAGAAGCTGATGCACCCCGAATATTATTCGATGGAAGAGAATCGGGCGAAAGAGGGCGTACTGAACGATTCCTTCGCTATAATCGGGGACGTGCATAACTATGTCATCGAGAACAAGGACAACCGGTATATTCCGCTCGGACCGTTGAATTCAGTGGACGGCCCATACCAGATGAACTTGACGTATAAGGGCGGTTACGGCGCATGGTCTATTCCGAAGACAACGAACAATCCGGAAGATATCGTGAAGCTGGCCGACTTCCTGGCGAGCCGTGAAGGCAAGCTGCTCTGGAAGTATGGGCTGGAAGGCCGCGACTATGACTTGGATGCGAAGGGCAATCCAGTGCCGAAGCAAGAAGTGCTCGATCTGTTGGATAAGGATCCAGTCAAGGCGAAGGAACTCGGCTTCGCCGGTGTAGGCAACGATTGGGGCTGGTATCTTGGCGGCACGGACTTGAACGACCTGGCTGACTTCGGCGAAGCGAGCTACGGAGAAGCTGCCAAGCCGGATGTGAACAAAGGTCCGTTGGAAATCGCGCAGTATTGGCGTTACGACGAGAAAAAGCAGCAAGCGAACATTAAGGACGGCTATGCCGCACTGGCATTCATCGGCGAGTTCGGCAAAGGAACTCAGTTGAACATGGCGCTTGACAAGTACAAGGAAAGCTTAATCCGCGCGTACTATGCGAAGGACCTGAACGAAGCGAAAGCAATTCTCGACAGCGCGGCGGCGCAGTTGAAGACGGCTGGACTTGAAGATTATATCAAGCTGTTGAAAGAGAAGGATCAAGATCCGAAGACGAAGCTTCTGTTCTAATTGGAAGGAAGCGGGCAAGAGGAGAGGCCTTCCACCGCTGGGTGGGGGGCTCTCCATCCATGAATGATTGGAGGGACGATGATGAGAAAGACGGCTGCGCCGCTTCCGGCAACGTTCGGAGGGCTCATGACGTTTCTGAATTACGGCTTGCTTGTATTGTTGTGCTTGTCCATTATTTTGCCGACATTGAACGTGCTGGCGCTATCGTTGAACGTGGGGACGGACGCGGCCAAGGGCGGCATTTACTTCTGGCCGCGGGAGTTCACGCTGGACAACTTCAAGGAAGTGTTCAGCCAATCCAACATCGTGAACGGCTTCTTCATCTCGATATTTCGCACCATTTTAGGCACCTTTCTAAGCGTGCTGCTGACGGCGATGGCGGCTTACGCGCTCAAGAGCAAGACGTTGCCCGGCCAGAAGCAGCTTACCTTCTTCGTGTTCTTTACGATGCTGTTCAGCGGCGGGCTCATCCCTTACTACATCGTGCTGAAGGAGCTTCATCTGACGAACAGCATATGGGTGTACGTCATACCGGCCCTGTACAGTGTATGGAACATGATGATTATGCGCTCGTTCTTTCAGCAGATGCCGGAAGGACTTGAAGAGGCGGCGCGGATCGACGGCTGCAGCGATATCGGGATATTTACCCGCGTCATTCTGCCTACGAGCAAGCCCGTCATTGCCGCCATCTCTTTGTTCAACGCGGTAGGGCACTGGAATGATTGGTTCACGGGCGCCTTCTATGTGCGCGATCCGAACCTGAAGCCATTGTCAACGCTGCTGCAGGAAATGCTCACGAAGCAGCAGGCGCTGACTGAGACGCTGATGAGCTCGGCGGGTTCGCTGCAGATGCAGATGCTGGACAAGATGCAGGTTACCGGTACATCTCTGAAAATGGCGACCATCATTATCGTCATTACGCCGATTGTCCTCGTATATCCGTTTTTGCAGAAGTATTTTGCCAAGGGCGTGATGATCGGCTCGATGAAGGAATAGAAGATTTTCGTATTGTGCTTAACCCAACTACTTTGCTCATCATGACAGGAGGCTGGCTGCATGAACATTAGAAATCCATATGCACAAGAAGGACTGTGGCTGCGGGGAAGCTTCCACAACCATACGACGAACAGCGACGGTCATCATCCTTTGGCAACGGTATACCGGATGTACAATGATTATGATTTTCTGGGTATTTCCGATCATGATCAGATTACGCCGCATACGGACGAGAGCCCGATTCCGACCCTGTTCGAAGCGATTGAGGTGAGCAGCCCGCAGGCGCACATGCTGCTGGTGCAGCCGCCGGATACGCTGATGGACGATTATACGAACGAGTTCACGATTGGCAATTACGAGCGTCTGTCTGCAATGTGTCTGGAGAACGGCGGGATATCGGTGCTGGTTCATCCGAATCGGTATTTCTCCCAATACTGGAAATTCACAGATATGCTCCGGCTGTCGTCTTATACAGGCATCGAAGTCATCAATGGCGACGGTCATCCGCAATATGACATTGCATTCGACAAGTGGGATGCCCTGCTGTCCTCAGGACGGAAGGTGTGGGGCTTCGGCAACGACGACTTCCATGCGTACGGCCAAGAACGCAGAGCGTGGAATATGGTGTACGCCCGCGAGAACACCAGAGAAGCGGTGCTGAGCGCAATTCGCCACGGCAGCTTCTACGTGTCTACCGGATACGGCTTCGAGTCTATCCGTACGGAAGGATCGACCATCGTGGCAGAGCTGCCGTCCGACGTTCATCTGGATGGGATGTACAAGTACGCAACGCTCATCGGCCAGAACGGAAGGGTGCTTCATGAGGAGACGGGCAGGTTCAAGCAGATTGTGTACGACTGCAAGGGGGATGAAGGGTATGTGCGGATGGCTGTCTATTTGGAGGGGGGCTTCGGAGCGTTCTCGCAGCCGCTGTTCCTGGAACAGGGGTGACTTATTGAGATGAGCATTCCGTTGAAATTTCGCCCAGATGGCACATTTACAATCGTTCAGTTCACCGACCTGCATGTCGGAGGCGGCAAGGACGAAGAGGACTCTCGCACCTTGGCCTTGACCGAGCGCATCATCGAGGCGGAGCAGCCCGATCTGATCGTCTATTCCGGCGATATGCTGTACGGGAAGGAAGTGGAGCAGCCCATCGCCGCGCTGCTTCGGATCGCCGCAGTCCCGGAGCGGAGGCAGGTGCCGTTTGCCGTCATCTTCGGCAATCATGACGCGGAGAGCAGCGCGACCCGAGAGCAGCTGCTGGAGGGAATAGCGGCTTATCGGCTCTCGATATCGCAATCCGGGCCGATGGATATTCACGGGGTCGGCAACTACAGCCTTACGGTGAAGTCGTCAGCGGATTCATCCGATGCAGCCCTGCTGTATTTGTTCGATTCGGGTGATATGGCTCCCGCATCCGTCGGGGGATACGCATGGATTCATCCGGTTCAAGTGGATTGGTATCGCCGGGAGTCGCTTCGTTATCATCAGCAGAACGGCAGCCCCTTGCCGAGCTTGGCCTTCTTCCATATTCCGATACCGGAGTACAAGGAAGCTTGGGAATCCGGTCAAGCCTCAGGCATTAGGCATGAAGCCGTATGCTGCCCCCGTCTGAACAGCGGGCTGTTCACGGCGATGGCCGAGAAGGGAGATGTCATGGGCGCCTTCGCCGGCCATGATCACGATAACGATTATGTAGGCGCATTGCACGGGATTCGGCTCGGATACGGAAGAGTGACAGGATACGGCGGTTACGGCACACTGCAGCGGGGAGCCCGTATTATTCGCCTGCTCGAGGGGCAACACCGTTTCCAGACATGGATCCGGTTGGATGACGGGAGTGTCGCCAGATATGAGCCAGGCGTATAGCTCTCGCTACGGCATCCTGTCCTTGACATGGCCGATCTTCATGGAGTCTCTGTTCGGAATGCTGCTCGGCACTGCGGATACGATGATGCTGAGCAGCTATTCCGACGGAGCTGTGGCGGCCGTTGGCGTAGCCAATCAGATACTGACGGTAGTCGGCCTTATGTTCGGATTCGTTACCGTGGGCACGAGTGTCGTGCTCAATCAATGGATTGGCGCGGGCAAGCTGCACGAAGCGGATGCAATCAGCAGAACGGCCCTCACGTTGAATTTGATGATCGGTCTTCTGTTCAGCGCAGTATTGTGCGCATATGCGGACGTGTTCCTGCTCCTGTTCAAGCTGCCTCCCGATTTGCTGGCAGAAGGCAGCGCTTATTTGTCCATCGTCGGCAGCTCCGTGTTCATGATCGCCATTAATATGACGCTCGGTACGATGCTGCGCTGCCGGGGAATGGTGAAGGACATGATGGTCATCTCGTTCGGCGTCAATCTGCTGCATATTCTCGGCAACTATTTGGTTCTAATGGAACCGTTCGGGATGCCGATTCTAGGCGTGGAAGGCGTGGCTATATCCACTTGGATCAGCCGGGCTATCGCTTTGGCTGCTTATTGGGCTGTGTGCAATCGGCGGCTGGAGCAGCCGGTGCGACTGATGAATCCTTTTCATATGAGAAAGGGGAACCTTCATCTGATCTTCAAGCTGGGTATACCATCGGCAGGCGAGCACGTATCCTATAATCTGTCCCAGGTGGTCATCACGTATTTAGTAGCCTTATTGGGCGCGGCAGCATTGACGACCAAGATTTATACGCAAAACATTACGTCCTTCGTCTTCGTCTTTTCAATGGCGATTGGCCAAGGCACGCAAATTATGGTTGGCTACTTGATTGGGAGCATGCGCAAGGATGATGCCTATCAATCCGGCATTCGCCATCTGAAGCTGGCGGTTCTTGTGTCGCTTGCTGTGGGCATCCTCCTGTACAGTCTGTCCGATCTATTGATCGGTCTCTTCACATCCGATCCGGAAATTATGCGGCTCGGCAAGCAGCTCATGTTCTTGTCCATTCTGCTGGAGCCAGCCCGTGCCTGCAACATGGTGCTCATTAGTTCCTTGAATGCGGCGGGCGATGTCAAGTTTCCGGTGCTCATCGGCTTGGTGTCCATGTGGGGGATCAGCGTGCCGTTGGCCTATGTATTCGGGATTGTATTCGAGCTGGGGCTGACAGGTATCTGGTTGGCGTTCGCCATTGATGAATGGGTGCGGGTGCTTGTGATGCTGCGCAGGTGGAGGAAGCGCGCTTGGCAGCGCTTGAACATTTTAGCAGCGTAATCAGGAGGATGAGAGGGTCATGGGATAGAGTCCCATGACTCTTTTGGCATGAACCTAAATAAATGCTGATGCATCACGTATGCTCCGCCTCCCTATATGACATTTGTCATACTCTCGACTTGACGTTTATGACTACAACAAGCTGGTTGTATTTTCTATACTGAAGATAGGAATCTGCCGTTGTTGTTCGGATATGTTCCCCAAGTGTCATACCCTAGGAGGAAAAACATACGATGACTCAATCCAAACTATCCAGCTTAAAGAAAAATGTCGCACCATATGAAAAAATCGATTTGAAATCTAGCATTCGGCAAATTATTAACACCTTGGTGCCTTTAGTGCTGCTCTGGTATGCAGCGTATTTAAGCCTTTCTGTATCGTACTGGCTTACCATTCCCATTGCGATCGTCGCTTCAGGGTTTGTTATCCGGACCTTTATCATTTTCCATGACTGCTGTCATCAATCGTTCTTCAAAAGCCGCCTAGCCAATGATATACTTGGCACCATCACGGGTGTCATTACACTCGTTCCGTATCAACAGTGGAAAAATAGTCATTCGATTCATCATGCAACGAGCAGTAATCTCGATAAACGGGGAACCGGAGATATGTGGGTTCTTACCATAGACGAATATGCCGCAGCTCCCTTAATGAAGCGAATTGCTTATCGGATATATCGGAATCCATTTGTAATGCTGGGGCTCGGACCGATTTTTATTTTTCTATTTTCATACCGCTTTAACCGCAAAGGAGCGAAGCGGAAAGAGCGAATCAGCACTTACGTAACGAATGTATCCATCGTCGCTCTGTACGCGCTGCTGTGCTGGGCCATTGGATGGCAGGCGTTTGTCATGGTCCAGGGACCGATCTTTTTCTTATCTGGCATGTTGGGGATCTGGTTGTTTTATGTCCAGCATCAGTTTGAGGATTCTTACTTCGAGAACGAAGATGAGTGGAGCTATGTGAAGGCTGCCGTGGAAGGAAGCTCTTATTATAAGCTGCCTAAGATTTTGCAATGGGTAACCGGTAATATTGGGTTCCATCACGTTCATCATTTGAGCCCCAAAGTGCCAAACTATAACCTAGAGAAGGCGCATAATGCAACTCCACCCCTGCAGAAAGCAACGACGATTACAATCGGGACTAGCCTGAAGTCGCTCCGTTTCCGACTGTGGGATGAACAAAATAAAACGTTTGTCGGTTTTAAAGATATCAAGCATGTGCTGCGCAAGCCTAATTCTGTGGCCGAAACGATGAAAAGCCGCACCCCAAGCGTGCAGGGAAAATAAACGCGCTCATAAACGTTTGTGTTAATATACAATTAAATAGTTCAGCGAAGAAAAGGGGGGACGACCATGCAGAAGTGGTATCAGATTTTTCACAAAAGCACGGGTCTTAGTCCGTATGTGTGGGTCGTCTTTTACATCCTCCCGTTTTATTTCATTTTTCGCGCCTCTTCCACGTACGAAGTTGTAATTGGCATCGTTATGATTCTGATGTTCTTTATTTGCTACGTGCTTTCCTTTATTTCAAAAGGTTGGCTGATGTACTTTTGGACATCCGTGCAAATATTGATCTCCATTACGATGACCTTGTGGTTCGGCTATGTGTATTTCTCACTCTTCTTAGCGTTTTTTATAGGGAATATCCAACACCGGATCGGATTTTTTACGTTGTACACCATCCATCTCGTCAGCACGATCGCAACGATTAACTTTGGCTTTGTAACGAAAAACCCTGTATTGATTTCCCAGCTGCCGTTTGTCCTTGTTAGTCTGATCGGCGTGATTCTCCTTCCTGTCACCACTTACAACCGCAACAAGCGAGAAAAACTACAGGATCAGCTGGAGGATGCGAATAAAAGGATTTCCGAACTGGTCAAGCTGGAAGAACGCCAACGAATCGCCCGTGACCTCCATGATACACTTGGTCAGAAGCTCTCCTTAATAGGTCTGAAGAGCGATTTAGCCGGCAAATTAATAAGCAAGAACCCGACCCAAGCCCAATCCGAGATCAACGATGTCCGTCAAACGGCCAGAAGCGCATTAAAGGAAGTTCGGGAAATGGTCACCCAAATGCGGGGTACGAGATTAGAGGATGAGATGTTTCGAATCAAGCAGATTTTGAAGGCGGCAGAAATTGAATTCACCTTGGAAGGCGACCAAACGCTGTCCAACACCTCTCTGTTGAACGAAAATGTGTTGAGCATGTGCTTGAAGGAAGCGGTGACCAACATCGTGAAGCATAGCAATGCTTCGTCTTGCTCGATCGTCATTGAGCCATCACATACCGAGCTGAGTGTCAAGGTGAAGGACAATGGGATCGGCATAGCAGGGGATTCCGTCTACGCGAGAGGAAATGGGCTGCGGGGCATGAAAGAACGGCTTGAGTTTGTGAACGGAAGTATGGAAATCGTATCAAACAATGGAACGATGATCGTAATTAAAGTGCCGAACGTATTCAAGCAACCGGAAAAGGAGGTGGGGATATGATTCGAATTGTAATCGCCGAAGACCAGCGGATGCTGCTGGGCGCTCTTGCTTCCCTACTTGATCTGGAAGAGGATATGAGTGTCGTTGGCAGAGCACGCAATGGTGAGGAGGCCGTACAGTTGGTTCACCTGCATAAGCCGGATATTTGCATTATGGACATTGAAATGCCGGGGAAAAGCGGGTTAGACGCGGCTGAGGAGCTAAAGGGATGCGGTTGCAAGGTGATGATATTAACCACTTTTGCCAGAGCCGGATATTTTGAGCGGGCTTTGAAGGCGGGTGCGAACGGCTACTTGTTGAAAGACAGTCCCAGTGAGGAACTGGCTGACTCGATACGCAGCATTATGGCCGGCCGGCGCATCTATGCATCGGAGCTGGTGGATGAGGCATACAGTGAAGAGAATCCGTTGACCGAGCGGGAGAAGGAAGTGCTGGGGCTTATCGCTGACGGTAAAAATACGAAGGAAATCGCCGAGCAGCTGTATATTACAACGGGGACCGTCCGCAATTACATTTCCGTTATCCTCGATAAGCTCAATGTCAGCAATCGGATCGAAGCCATCACGCGGTTCAAGGAAAAGGGATGGTTCAAGTAACGGATACCGCTGACATCCATTTAGAAGCGCATCCTAGCTGGTGCCGAATCCTGCGGCTCGCATCGCATCATTGATACATCCAGTCCGGGCCAGATATACACCAATTCGTATCCCGCACATTGCTTGCGGGTTTTTTGCGTCAGTAGTAACTTCATGCACATATGACCGAAATTGGGAGACTGTATCCAAAATGGGGCTGCTCTATTGCATGTTCTACTCACTCTCCCTGTCATTCAGGTTGCACTTACCGTGGTATGACCTTTCGTATCCTTTGTCCATTCTCCCATACAGTCAGAAAGGATGTTGGCGCGGATACGGCATATGCTGATTCGTATAGATGCTATGGCATAAAGCGGACAATGGTGATGTCAGTTGCCCAGCGTGGGCATAAAGCGGACAATGGTGATGTCAGCTGCCCAGCGTGGGCATAAAGCGGACAATGGTGATGTCAGCTGCCCAGCGTTAGCATAAAGCGCACAATGGTGACGCCGATTGCCTAGCGACTCTTGGCCGTGCTTCTTTCTGAAGGATGGGGAGAGTGAAGCAAAGGAACGAATGAAGCAGTCCCCGTCAACAATTCTCATTTCATGGTTTGTAATCTTCTAGCCTTAGTAACAAGCCTGCTCAAGTGCCTGGAGCACGGATAATAACTCCTGCTTTAGTTTTGGATCCGCAATAATGCCTTCTTTATTCAGTTTCAAAGTGATGTGCGGTATGATCAATGTTCCTCTCTCTACAATCTCAGCATTAATCATTTTAAGTGTAAGCAGAAGTGAAGCATGAGCTTTATCCCCGCCCATTGGAGTTGGTGAGGCACTGATTACCGCTGTAGGTTTATTCATAAACTCGGTTGTAGATACGAGCCAATCCAGGGCGTTTTTCAAAACGCCAGGCACACCGTTCCCATATTCCGGTGTACATAAAAGCACACCGTCTGCTTCCTTAAGCTGTGTTCTTAGTCCTCTGACCGGAACAGGTCCTTCGTCAATATCGATGTCAGGGTTAAAATGGGGAAGGTCGCCCAACCCGAAGCAACAGGCTATCCCTACTGTAGAACAAAATCTACGCAAAGGATAGCCTGTCTGTATGATCAGATCATATGATGAGGCAAATTCAAAAATAGAAGAGCAGGAGACTTACAGACCCGATCAGCATGCCGGAGCCGCCGCCCAAAGCGTAAGCTGCCAACTTGCGGGAAATAGAGACTTTCCAAGCGAGCAGGGAGCTATCGGATTGAAGCCGTTCGTTTTCTTCCCGCAGCGCTTTTGATTTTTGAACGAATAGTGATCCAAGTCCCGCGAACCCCCGCAAGACAGGTGTCAAGAATCCGGTGTGCAACACATAACTGCTAGCGCCTATGACCAACGCAATCAAGCTATACAAAAATAGCTGATTGACGATGGCAATGTCTGCGGCATTGCCGAAGGCAGATGGCGAATATGTGATGTAGAGCATACCCGCCACCATGAAGGTAACTGCAATATAACGCTTGAGCATTTATTGTCCGACCCGTGTTGCAAAGCGCAGATCCGGGTTGGAACGAGCATCGAATATGATGCCTGTTACCTTAGGACTTACCAATGCAGTGTCTGCTGAGAACAGGATTGGAATGATCGGCAGGTCATCCATCAGCACTTTCTCCGCTTGTTGAAGCAATTCAACCCGCTTGTTCGGGTCCAATTCGTATGTGGACTTTTCAATCAGATTATCGTACTCCTTGTTGCTCCAGTTCGTGAAGTTGTTGGAGTTGCTAGAAGTATAATGACCCAGCACGCCCAACGGATCCAAATAGTTGCCTTCCCATCCCATCCGGGCAGCTTGGAAGTTTTTCTGCTTGAACGTATCGATGTAGGTCTTCCATTCCTGATTCTCCAGCTTGATTTCCACGCCCAGATTTTCTTTGAACATTTCCTGTAGAGCTTCCGCCACTTTCTTGTGATTATCCGCCGTGTTGTACTTGAACGACACCGGTGGAAGCTGAGTCAAGCCCTCTTCCTTTAAGCCTTCCGCAAGCAATTCTTTCGCTTTTTGAGCATTGAACTCATAATATTTCTCTGGAGCATCGTCGCGGAAGTCTTTGCCAGACGGATTGGTCAACCCATAAGGCACATATCCGAGAGCAGGCGTTTCCCCGCCCTTCGTCACATTTTTCGTGAGGGACTCACGGTCGATGGCGTAAGCGAAGGCTTGTCTGATTTTTTGATTGGTGAACGGTTTTTCCTTCACGTTGAACGAATACGTATAGACGCTAAAAGAAGGATGAGACAAATATTCTTTATTTTGCTTTTCTTGATCAATAGTATCCAATGGCAAGGACAGGATCATGTCCAGATCGCCAGTTTTGTACATTTGATAGTAGGTCGTTGCGTCCTGCACCATTTTAAAATGAATCGTCTCCATCGAGATGGCATCCTTGTTCCAATATTGATCGTTCTTGGCCAGCGTAATCTGTTCGTTATGCTTCCATTCCTGTGGAACGTAAGGCCCGTTGCCGACAATCGTGTTGGACTCGGCTGCCCATTTCTCGTCCTTGTCTACGACCGTCGAACGGACGGGGAGATAGGCATGTCCCACCGCAATAATAGGGAAGATGCTGAGGGGCGCTTTTAATTCCACAACTAACGTGTGTTCATCTTTGGCCGTTACGCCAACGTCTTCCGCGTTCCCTTTGCCCGTGTTATATTCCTCGGCACCCTTAATGTAGTAGAGAGAGGACGGGTCATAAGCGGCCGTCTTCGGATTCAATATACGCTTCCAAGAGTACTCGAAGTCTTGGGCCGTTACCGGATCGCCGTTGGACCATTTGGCTCCATCGCGGATGGTGAAGGTGTATGTCTTGGCGTCGGCTGACACGTCTACCTTGCTGGCCGCGCCCTCCACGATTTTTCCGGATTTGTCATAGGTGTAGAGCCCTTCGTACAGATTATCGATAATAAAATACGAAGTCGTGTCCGATGCGAAGGCAGGATCCAGTGTATACGGTTCTCCGCCGGACAGATTCGTGGTCAGCACCTGCGGAATCTTCTCAGCAGCGGTCTCGGCAGTTCCTTGCGCTGCGCCGGACGGACTGGCGGCACTGTTATCCTTGCCTGCGCACCCAGCCAAGGCGGCTGCTGCGAATAGTAGAATAGCTATCATTACGTTCCATTTTCTCATTGTCTTTCCTCCGTTAATATAAGTAAGTGATCAAAAAGGCTACTAAAAATTAATATAGATGGCAAGCGACCCAATGGTTGGGGCGCGCCTCCTTGCCTTCCGGCATGTGATGCGCACACACATCCGTGGCGGCGGGACATCTGGCGTGAAACGGACATCCCGTTGGCGGTGAGAGCGGGCTTGGCGGATCTCCTTGCAGCACGATTCTTTCGCGCAGCCTTCTTACGGAAGGATCCGAAGCAGGTATTGCCGAGAGAAGCGCCTGCGTATAAGGATGGAGCGGTTCACGGAACAGCGAGCTGCGGTCGGTCAGCTCCATCATTTTGCCTAAGTACATCACGCCGATTCTGTCGCTAATATGCTTGACCATGGCCAGATCATGAGCGATGAACAAATAGCTCAGCCCTTCTTCCGCCTGCAGATCCTTCAGCAGGTTGACAATCTGCGCTTGAATCGACACGTCGAGCGCAGATATCGGTTCATCAGCGACAATGAACTGCGGCTTTACCGCCAAGGCACGCGCGATGCCGATCCTCTGCCTCTGTCCGCCGCTGAATTCATGGGGGAATCGCAAGGCGTGATCCGGATGCAGACCGACTCGTTCCAGAAGATCGGCGACACGCTCTTTTCTGGCTTGCCCCCTTGCCAGCCGATGAGCGTCAATCCCTTCCGCGATAATATCTCCGACTCTCAGCCGGGGATTAAGGGAGGCATGCGGGTCTTGGAAGATCATTTGCATATTGCGGTTCAGTTCCCGTTTCTCTTTGGCTCGGGCCAGAGCAGTGTCTTTGCCGTTGAACACCACCTTTCCGGATGTAGCGTCGAGCAGTCCCACGATTGTTTTTCCAAGCGTTGATTTTCCGCTGCCGCTTTCCCCTACGAGCCCGAGCGTCTCTCCGGGTTGGATGGTTAAGCTGATTCCGTCAACCGATTTCACGACCCGATCGGAAGCGATGTGAAAATGCTTGCGCAGCTCATGAATTTCAAGAATGGGCTCCGGCATATTCGTTCCTCCTTGCTGCGATAGGCGCGTGCTCCACAGGGGAACGGGGATCGTTCAGCCAGCACCGCGCGCTATGGTTATCAGTGAATGACATGGCTTCAGGCAGATGATGGACGCACACCTCCATCGCGTAAGGACATCGCTGTGCGAACGGACATCCCTGCGGCGGCGAGTACAGATCGGGCGGAGATCCCTCAATCGGTACGAGGCGCTCCTGATCCGGCGCATCCAGCTTCGGTGTCGATTGCAGCAGTCCCCAGGTATAAGGGTGTCTGGGGCGCTCGAAAATATCTTCTACCGTACCCGTCTCCACAATAATTCCGGCATACATCACGGCAACGCGATGGGCCACTTCAGCCACGACACCCAAATCATGGGTGATGAGCAGGATGGAGCTGCCCATGCGTTCCTGCAAGTCGGTCAGCATATCCATGATTTGCGCTTGTATCGTCACATCCAGCGCGGTAGTCGGCTCGTCTGCGATGAGGAGCTTCGGGTTGCAGGCAAGCGCAATCGCAATGGCGACGCGCTGCCGCATGCCTCCGCTGAACTCATGCGGATACTGGTGATACCGACTGGCTGCGTCGGGGATGCCCACTAACTGCAGCAATTCGATGGTCCTGTGCCGCGCCTCGGCCCGGGTAAGCTTCTGGTGCTGCAGCAATCCCTCGCCAATCTGCGCGCCAATCTTCATGGTAGGGTTGAGCGACGACATTGGATCTTGGAACACCATGCCAATCTCGGAGCCCCTTATTTTCCGCAACGCTCTTTTGTTAAGACCTGTAATGGGTTGGCCTTGAAAGTGAATCTCTCCGCCTTTAATCGAGCCGTAGGGAGAGGAAAGCATGCCCATAATAGCCCGGGCCGTCACGCTCTTCCCGCTGCCGCTCTCGCCTACGATCGCCAATGTTTCCTGTTCGTTGATATGGAAGGACACGTCACGCACGGCTTGAAGTTCCCTCTCACGGGAGCGGAAAGCAACATTCAGATGACGAACCTCCAGCAAATGATTCATGCGCGCACCTCCTTAATTGTGCGACCGGGGATCCAGGACATCCTGCAGCCCGTCGCCAAATGCATTAAACGCAAACATAGTGAGCGAAATCATTAATCCGGGGAAAAACAGCCGCCACCATTGCCCGCTCAGGATGACCCCGAGTGAATCGTTGGCCATCGTGCCCCAACTGGCCGCAGGGGCTTGAACGCCCAGACCGAGAAAGCTGAGGAACGATTCGGAAAAGATGGCCGCCGGTATCGTAAACGTCAAATTGACAATAATGATGCCTGCTGCATTCGGAAGCAGGTGCTTGAAAATAATGCGTGCATGCGACGTTCCCAGCTTTTGCGCTGCCAATACGTACTCTTGCTGCTTCAACTGCAGCATCTGGCCGCGCACCACCCGTGCCATTCCCACCCAGCCCGTAATGGACAGCGCGACAATCATCGTGATGATTCCGGGCTTCATAATGACAAGCAGCAAAATAATGACGAGCAGATAAGGAATGCTGTACAAAATCTCAACGATGCGCATCAAAATGCTGTCCACCCGATCGCCGAGGCGTCCCCGCCCCGCCATATAACCGGATACGCCGCCCACCATAATTCCAACCACCAAGTCGATGGCCGCCGCGGCAAAGCCGATCGTAAGCGAGATTCGGGCACCGGCCCAGGTCCGCGCCCATACATCCCGCCCCAGATCATCGGTGCCGAACCAATGCTCGGCTGAAGGGGGCAGGTTCGTTCGCGTCAAAGATTGTGTGCTCGGCGAATGGGGGAGCAAGGACGGGCCTATCACCGCGAGCAATATAATCAATAGCAGCAGGGCAAGCCCCAGCACTGACAGTTTGTTTTTCAATAATTTCCGGATCATGTCTCTCCATAAGGGAACGCTTGGCCGGGTTAGGACCTGATCTGCCATGCTGCTCCGGTCTATGGGGTGAAACAGATGATCCAATTCGGCTGATGATGCTTTCATGCTAATCTCCTTTGCTGGCTAGTTTGATTCTCGGATCGACGAACCGATAGGACATATCTATCAGGAATAAAGTGACCACCAGGACGGCGCTGTAAAAAATCGTCGTGCCCATAATGACGGGATAATCCCGGTTGAAAATACTGTCTACAAAATATTTGCCGATGCCCGGGATGGCGAAAATTTTCTCGACAACGAAGGTGCCAGTGACGACCGAGGCGAATAGCGGCCCCATAAAGGACAACACGGGAATCAATGAATTCCGCAGCCCGTGCCGAACTACTATCTTCCAAGTGGACAAGCCCTTGGCTTCGGCCGTCTGTATATATTCCTGATGCAGCACCTCCAGCATGCTGGTCCTCACGAAGCGGGCGATGATTGCCACGGGAGTGACGGCTAACGCCAACGACGGCAAGATCGTATGCCTCCATGTTCCCCAAGATGCGACGGGGAGCAATCCCCATTTCACCGCCATATACTTAATCAGCAGCGGGGCTAAGATGAAGCTCGGAATGGAGATGCCGATCATAGCGACGAACATGGATATATAGTCGAAGGTGCGATTATGGTTGAGCGCCGCGATAGTACCCAAGGCGGTTCCGGCAACAAGCGCCAAGAGCATGGACTGTATGCCCAATATGGCGGATGGGAGAAAGCCTCTGGCAATCAGGGTGTTCACATCTGTTGTTTTGGATTGAATGGAAGGCCCCAAGTCCAAGGTAAGCAAGCTTTTCAAATACAATATATATTGAGTGGGCAATGGCTTATCCAAGTTGTACCTGGCCCGCATATTTTCCAGGACGGATTCAGGGATGGCCTTGGAATCGGTAGCAAAAGGATCGCCCGGGATAATATGCATGATTACAAAGGTTAAAGTGACGATGATCCACAGGGTAACCAGCATGGTGAACAGCCGTTTTAGCACATACATATTCGTTTATTCTCCTGTCTCTATAATTCTTAGTAATGTAATCCGAATAGTAAGTATATAGCTTAAAAAAAGAGAACTCCCTATATCCCATTAAAAGGATGAGTTGTTAACTAAATTAAAATAGTTAAATCTGATTGGAATAGTATGAATAATAGGACAGAACCGGGGAGTTGTCAACTTATGAATATATAAATTTTAGAGTTTAGGATATTACGAGAATGGAAGGTGTTCTTAGTAGTGAAGGTAGAGATAAGGTTGGTTCCGCTTTCAATAGAGAGGGGAGGGAAATAAGGACAAAAGGATGGAAGGGCTTTCCTTTGCCTCATCCATTGGATTTTGTACAGTGAAAACAGCCTACTAACCTCATGGTGTGATGCTTCATTGGAATTCGTCCAATGCGATTCTGTTATTTGACATTTATGGGACTATCATTGGTTGTTCAATTGACAAATCCATTGGATCAAATGCAGTCTCCCTGCCATTTAACCGCTCAATCCTTGCTTTCCGCTGTAGGTTTTCCAATGGGCTGTTCGGGGGCTGCTGTTACCGCGCGAGCAATAAGCGCCTAAGAAAGATGAACTCATTTTGCCAGAAAGATGAGCAGTATAGAGTTCTCAACTCATGTTGCAATAGATAGGCTGCCTTGATCGATCCGTTAGCCGATCAGTTTCCAGATGCGCAGCACATGGAATTATGTGTCCCTTGAGTATATTGACTCATGCGTTACACTAAGATTAGAAGTTCATCCACACGCTGCTCACCTAAGATTCTGCACCGATGCCAACCAGCTTGCGATGGGCTTTTTGTTTTTTTGCAATGTAAGCGCATTAATGGCGCTGTCAGCGGGGAGAGGATTGAATGCGGAACATCAGGAACCGGCTGCGCAATGTAAGCTTGAAGCATAAGCTCATTATCGTGTTTTCATGCTTTCTCATTATTCCATTCGTCATCATCGGCGGCACGTTGTCGTGGCTGTATATGGATTCGAACCGGAATATGATTTTGGACGCAGCGGTGGATAATAACAACCAGATCGCCAAAAACATCGACACGTCCCTGCAGCCCTTGCTGCGGCTGGCGATGTACCCCGAGCGGGATCAGACGATATTTCAAATTATGCGCAAAGATTATGATTCGCTCCCTTATCCGTTATACGAGCGGGGCCGGGACTTCGATACGGTGAACGGAATTATTCGAAATAGCATGATGCTCTATACGGATCTGTTGGACTCGGCCGTCATCTATCAGAGCACCAATCATGTCGTAGTGGGGCGAAGTAATAACGGCTATATGGATCATCGTTATTTGGAACAGGAATTTTACAGCGAGCCGTTTATCCAAACGATTTTGCAGCAAAAAGGGCTTGTCGTTCCGGTCGGCATCCATCCCGAGAAGCTGATGTCGTTCCATGACACTCCGGTCGTATCGATTGGCCGCGCCATTGTCGACCCATATACGAAGGAGAACCTAGGCTTGATTCTGCTTAACATCGGCATCGACAAGCTGGCAGGCTTGTGGAGCAGCATTCACTTCACGGAGCATACGCAATTCTATTTAATTGATGAGCAGAAGAACATCGTATACAGCAAAAATCCGGGGGATATCGGGTCGGCGGCAGCAAACGTGCTGGAAAATAGGAAGCCTGCAGGCGGCGGAGAGCTCGAAACGAGGGAAGATGCCGATAATTACATTATCACGTCAGCTTCCGAGGTGACGAATTGGCAAGCGGTGACGGTTATACCGAAGCAGGAGTTGTTCTCGTTCGTGGACGTTATCGTGCGGACGATTTTCATTTCGCTGCTCGTTCTGCTCGCCTTGTCCATTCTTGCTTCGATATATATCGCGACGAGTATTACGAAACCGCTTTCTGCCTTGAACGCGAAGATGAAGCAGGTCTCCCAAGGCAAGCTGGACGTCAACATTGATATTCAGCATGGGGAAGTGGGCCGAATCAGTATCACGATCGACCATATGCTGCAGGAAATCCGGCGGCTGATTCAACGCATCTATGACGAGGAGCAAGAGAAGCGGCGGTTGGAACTGCTGGCGCTCCAATCGCAGATTCGGCCGCATTTTATGTACAATACGCTCAATGTCATCAAGTGGATGGCAAAAATTCAAGGCGCGACCGGAATCGAAGAGGCGTTGACCGCTTTTTCCTCGGTGATCAAGTTTACGGCGAAGGCAGAGAGCGACGAGGTGACGATTCAGGAGGAAGTCGAGTTCATCCGGAACTATACGAATATATTGGATTTCCGTTATCTTAACAAATTCGAGGTGGAGTATGACATTGACCCGGAGGTGCTTCCATACAAGACGTTGAAATTTCTGCTGCAGCCGCTTGTGGAAAATGCGATTTTTCACGGCTTCGACGGCATTCCTTACAAAGGGAAGCTGAGCATTCGCATCCACCGCGAGGGCGAGCATGTCGTTATGATTGTCGCTGACAACGGCAGAGGCATGTCAGGTGCGGATCTGGAAGAATTGCAGCCCGGTCCGGGTTCGGATCCGATGAACGGGATTGGGGTGAAAAATATACGCTCGCGCATCGAGCTGAACTATGGGACAGACTGCGGCCTGTGGATGACGAGCACAGAGAATGCCGGAACGACCGCCAAAATCATCATTCCGGTCATTACAGAGGAAGAACGGGGGGATTGCAATGAAGATCGTAATCGTGGATGACGAGCCCTTGGTTCGTATCGGGTTGAAATCGGCCATCCGCTGGGAAGCGGCCGGCATGGAAATCGTGGGCGAAGCCGCTGATGGCGAGGAGGCGATAAAGCTCATTTTGGAGCGGCAGCCGGATGTCGTCCTGCTTGATATAAAGATGCCGAAGAAGGACGGTCTGGAAGTGTTGCAGGAAATGAAAGCGCTGCATGTTCCGGCGAAGGTGATCATTCTGAGCAGCTTTGACGATTTCAACCTGGTTAAAAAGGCGATGAAGCTGGGGGCCGCGGATTATTTTCATAAGCCGAGCATGAATGTGCAAGAGATCGAAGCGGTGCTGTCCAAATTAAAGGAAGAAGCCGAGTCCGGTTCCGAAGGATCGCATAGCCTCAGCGGGGGCTCTGTTCAGAGCAAGGAGGATGTTGTGCGCCAGATGGTTCGCGGCAGCTTGGACGGCATCCGGCAGACGAAGCTGCAGGAGGGCAACTTGTATGCGCTGCTGTTCACGATTAAAAATTACACGCAAGTCGCTAAGCGGTACACAAAGGACAATGCGTCCATCCTGCCCAATACGATCGGCAACATCGTCTCCGAGCTGCTGTCGAAAGAGCCAGAGGCGGAATATATGCAGTTGGAGGACAACCTGTATGCCGTATTGGTGAGCCATAGCGGCACGAAGAGTATGCAAGCCTCGTTCGCGCATGTGAATGAGCTCGTCTATCTCATTAGCGCTGCGCTGAAAAGGTTCGTCAACATCGACACCGTGTTCGGAATAAGCGGGCCCGTACAAGTGTATCAGGAGTGCGGCCAGGCGGTCATGCAGGCGCAGCAGGCGCTGGCAAGGAAGTTCTATCACCCGAACGACCCGATCTTTTATGCCCAGGCGCACCGGGACGGGGATGCCGAGCAAGCGCTGGAGCAGGTGAACGCTCATATCGCGGCGATGAAGAACGGGCTGAAGGAAGAGAAATACGATGAATTCGCCCGCAGCCTGTCCGCGTGGGAGCAGTTCCTGCAGCAGAGCGAATGCATGGACGAGAAGGATGTCCGCAAAATTTATCAGGGCCTCTTGTTCATGTTGAAGGACGGCGAGGAATATTGGGGCGATGCGAACCGGCTGGAAGAGATTGAGGATTTCAGCGAGCTGTCGGTTGTCTATCATTCGCTGTTCAATGAACGGCTGGCGGAGAAGCTGTCGCAGCAGCATAAGGAATACAGTCCGCTCATCCGCGGTATTTTGCAATATATCGATACGAATTATCGGGAAGAGATCTCGCTCAAAAGCTTGGGGGAGCAGTTCCACGTGAGCCCGAACTATGTTAGCCGGCTGTTCAAGCAGGAAGTGAACCGGGGCCTGTTCGATTATCTCAATGAGGTACGCATCGAGAAGGCGAAGGAGCTCTTGCTGGATTACCGCTACAAAATTTACGAGGTGGCGGACATGACCGGCTTCAACAGCCAAGTCCATTTTGCGATTGTGTTTCATAAGTATGTCGGTATGGCGCCCAAGGAGTACCGCAAAGAAACGGTCTAAGATCCCTTTTGATCACGAAGTATAACTGTAAGCGGTCCCGGCATCGAATCTTGCATTCACCCTCGAAGTCCGATGCTCATGTAGTCTGGCCTACATTCCGCTTCTCCTTCTTCGGGTTCTTGCAACCTTCTCGGTGCTGAAAAGGGATCCCTTTTGCTCACGAAGTTATAACTGTAAGCGGTCTCGGCATCGAATCTTGCATTCACCCTCGAAAAGCTTATGCTTCCGAAGTATGTTTCC
>NZ_ALKF01000173.1:0-76855 GCF_000283315.1 Paenibacillus sp. OSY-SE
AATGGCTGCCGCCGCCATACCTGCGGCTGACCCCACTTCAGCCTGGCAGCCACCCGCCGCGCCGCTGATCGAGGCGTTGTTCGCCACGACCATGCCGAAGGCCCCCGACGTGAACAGATAGTCCACCATCTGTTCACGTGTCGGCTGCAGCTTCTCCTTGAGCGCGAACAGCGTTCCCGGCACGACACCGGCCGATCCTGCCGTCGGCGTCGCGCAGATGAGCCCCATCGCAGCGTTCACTTCGTTCGTCGCCACCGCTTTGCTGACGGCGTCCATTATGGTTTCGCCGCTTAATACTTTGCCGGAGTCAATATACTGCTGGATCTTGACCGCATCTCCTCCCGTCAGACCAGAGTGGGAGCTAACACCTGACAGACCGCGCGCGACCGCTTGCTCCATGACGTCCAGATTCCGAGTCATCAGCTCGATAACCGATTCGCGCGACGTTTGGCGCACTTCCATTTCCTGCTGTATCATAATGTGCGCGATCGAGCACGAACGCTCTTCGGCAAGCGCGACTAATTCAGCTACATTGCGGAACATAATCTTGTCCTCCCTTCCTCGATGGCGTCATTAATCTTCCATGCGCAGCACGCGGTTAACCCCCGCTAGAGCGCGAATCTCATCTATAATGGATTCGTTTATCTTCTCATCCGTTTCAATGACCATGAGTGCCATCTTGCCTTTCTCCTTGCGGCTTACTTCCATATGTCCGATATTGACGTGCTGGCCGCTCAATATTTGCGTCACTCCGGCGATGACTCCATACCGGTCATGGTTCAATACGAGAATGGCCGGACATTGACCGGAAAGCTTCAGCTCGAACCCGTTCAATTCCGTAATTTCCACCTTGCCCCCGCCAATGGAGATGCCTGCTACTTCCATCTCGTCCCGTTCGTCCGACATCATAATGCGGGCGGTGTTGGGATGCTCAGGCACGGCGTCTTCTGTCGTAAAGACTACCTCGATGCCGGCTTCATCGGCATACTGCGGCGCCTGCGGCAGGCGCGGGTCATTCGTGTCATAATCCAACACCCCCGCAATGAGCGCCACATCCGTCGCATGTCCCTTGTACGTCTCTGCGAACGAGCCGTACAAGGAAATATGCACCCGCTTCGGCTGTCTGCCGAAGATGCTTCGCGCAAGGCGTCCTATCTTGGCTGCTCCGGCCGTATGCGAACTGGACGGACCCACCATAATCGGACCAATGATGTCAAACACACTGCGATACTTCATCGCCCTTCCTCCTCTTTAGCGTTCCCCCAACGTTCTATCCAATCTATCCTGATGGTTCCACTATTCCACTCGTCTTGCTCGTTTCTATTGTACGCAACCGGTCCCGCTTTCTCCACGACGATAGCCGACCGCTGCAAGCACTTTCAGACTCATCCTACCAAGGCTTTGCCAAGAACACAACCCCTCCGGCACGGCGATTTATAGACGTCTCCCATTCAATCGTTATGTTGCAGAATCGCGGCGCATAAGTTGTAGAAATCTGACATGGAAAAGTTTTATATTGGAAGACATCACTTGCGAAGGAGTGACTGCATGCACGCGATTTACATGGGCAATGAACGCCTGCTCGTCAAGCCTGTTTACGGAGGGAAGCTCATCGTCCCTTCCGCTGATTTGAGCATTACACCAGAACTCGTCATGCACGGCGCGATGGAGTGGCCACTAATGAAGTATTTGGAGAATCACGTAAAAAAGGGGCACGTACTCGTCGATATCGGGGCTAATGTCGGTTACTTCACTGTCTTTCTCGCCCATTTGACGGGACCGTCAGGCCAAGTGTATGCGTACGAGCCGCATCCGCTGCTGTTCTCCTTCCTTCAGGATAACGTTGCCTTGAATTACCTTCACGATCGCGTTCGTTTATATCCGCAGGCCGTATCCTCTTCGTCTGCGCCACTCCAGTTTCAAGCCTCACAGCGATACATGGGCAACAGCTCGGTGAACAAGCATAGCCAACAATATTTCAAGCATTACCGGGACGATATATCGGAATTCGAGACGGAGGCCATACGGCTGGACGATGCACTCGCGCATCTGCCGCATATCGACATGATTAAGGTAGACATCGAGGGGGGAGAATACCAAGCGTTTCTCGGCATGGAACAGCTGCTGGAGCATAACGTGAAATGTGTCGTCTTTGAATGAAACGAAATGATGCTGCAGGAACAAATGGAGCCATTCGCGGCCTTACTGCGCCGCCATGAAGATGCTGGAAAGAGCTTCTACTTGCTTGATCATCACGGGGCAGAGATCCAGATGCCGCTGGAGCAGGTACTATCCATAGGCAGCATTCCTAACGTCATCATGAAGTGATAATAGCCAGCATATATACTTGGAAGCTACAAACCGGAGGTTTGCGCCTCCGGTTTTATTCATTCATTATAATATTCTCTGTCCGAATAACGAACCGATAAGTTCCTTGGCCAGCCTTGCCGTTTTGTTGTTCACATCTAACGTCGGATTCACTTCCACGAACTCCGCCGAAGTGACAAGGCCAGATTCGTGCAGCAGCTCCATCGCCAAGTGCGCTTCCCTGTAGCTCACTCCACCCTGCACTGGCGTGCCCGTTCCCGGCGCTTCGTAAGGATCGACGCTATCCACATCGAAGCTGAGATGAACTCCATCCGTGTCGCTGCCGACAATGCGCAGCGCTTCCTGCACAACCCGTTCCATGCCCATGCGGTCAATCTCGTGCATCGTAAAGCAGGTAATGCCTTGCTGACGAATGAATTCTTTCTCTCCGGGGTCGAGGTCGCGCGCCCCGATAAGCACGACGCGATCCGCTCTCACGTATGGTCCTGACCACGGCATTTCCGCGAACTCGGCTCTGCCCAACGCAACAGCCAGCGACATGCCGTGAACGTTCCCGCTCGGACTCGTCTCCTCCGTATTTAAGTCGGAATGGGCGTCGAACCAAATGACGCCTACATTGCGATAATGGCGCGTCAATCCAGCGAGCGTGCCCATCGCGATACTGTGATCACCCCCCAGCACGAGCGGAAAGCAACCGTCCGTTACGGCTGCAGACACCTGTTCGGCCAACGCGGAACAAGTATAGAGCACCTCGGCCAAGTGCTTCGCGTTCCGCGCGGGAACAGGCGCTTCATCCAACTGCTCTCTAGCTGGAGCCGCCGATGGCAAATTCACTTCGCGCTCCGCCGCCACTTCTATCCCCAACTGCTTCAGCTGCCGCAGCAATCCGGAGCGAACAATGCTCTCCGGTCCCTGCTCCGCTCCCGCTCTGCCAGCCCCTAGTCCGAATGGAACACTAATCATTGACAGTTTTCGATTCATCGTCATCGTCATCGACAACTTTCTCCTCCTTGCAAGCTAATATGCAACATAGTTCCAAGACTGATAAGCGGGTACGGCTATGCGCGAGCCAAAACGCGCTGGATACGCTCCAACGCCCAATCGAGCTCCGCTGCCTCAATAATTAACGGGGGCGCTAGGCGGATGATATTCTCATGGGTCTCTTTGCAAAGCATGCCAAGCCGCATCAGCATCTCGCAATACGGTCGTGCAGGCTCCGTCAGCTC
The DNA here is from genome assembly GCF_000283315.1 of Paenibacillus sp. OSY-SE. Taxonomy (NCBI): domain Bacteria; kingdom Bacillati; phylum Bacillota; class Bacilli; order Caryophanales; family Paenibacillaceae; genus Paenibacillus; species Paenibacillus sp. OSY-SE. Next base: position 3,555 of record NZ_ALKF01000173.1, read on the forward strand.
CACGCCGATGAACAACCCTCTTCCCCTCACATTGCGGACTACCGGACTGTGAATGCCCTCTAGCCGCTGCTTAAAATACGCTCCCTGCTCCTCCGAGCGTTCAGCAAGCCGTTCGTCTTCCAGCACTTCCAAGGCGGCTACCGCCACCGCACAAGCAAGCGGATTGCCTCCGAAGGTGGAGCCGTGCGATCCAGGCTGCAGCAAGCCCAGAATCTCTTCATCCGCCGCTACGGCCGAGATAGGCAGCACGCCTCCTCCGAGCGCTTTACCCATGATATAGACGTCTGGCACGATCTGTTCCCAGTCGCAGGCGAACCGCCTGCCCGTACGCCCGAAGCCGGTCTGGATTTCATCCGCCATGAACAGAACGTTGTGCCGTTTGCATATTTCGTAGGCCTGGCGCAAATAACCGTCGGGAGGAATGACGATGCCATTCTCCCCTTGAATCGGCTCTACTAGAAAAGCGGCCGTGTTCGGTGTGATAGCCTGCTCCAGCGCCTCAGCATCACCGAATGGAATGATCGTGAAGCCTGGCGTAAACGGACCGAAGCCTTCCTTATATTCCTCCGCCGAGGAGAAGGAGGTGACCGTAATCGTCCTCCCATGAAAATTGCCGCTGCATACGATGATGTCTGCTTGATTGGCGGGGACCTGCTTATGGTTATATGCCCAGCGCCGCGCTGCTTTGAGGGCAGTTTCCACCGCTTCCGCACCTGTGTTCATCGGCAAGACCATCGCTTTCCCCGTGTAGGCCGACAGCTTCTCATAAAATGAGGCCAACGATTCACTGTGAAACGCCCGGGAAGATAGCGTCACCTTCTCTGCCTGGCGCAAGAGCGCCTGAATAATGCTCGGATGGCGGTGTCCGTGGTTCAAGGCCGAGTATGCGCTTAACATGTCCAAGTAGCGGCGCCCTTCCGGATCTTCTACCCATACACCTTCCGCTTTGGAAATGACAATAGGCAGCGGATCGTAATTCCTTGCTCCATACCGTTCCGTCGTGCGGATAATCTCTTCTGAGCCTGCCATTCACTATCCTCCTCTGTCCTCTACGAAATCGCTTTCTATACCATATTCAGAGTATAGCACACTGTTTCACATAACGGTAAAATATTGCCATATGTCCTCCAGGAAAATACAAAAGTTCCCGCCGCATTTCTCTAACACAATGCGAACGGGAACTGATTACATCGGGGTACTCCCCGTTTCCACACTTGGCCCGCCATGCTTGGAGAGCATTCGTGCCGTTATCTTGTCGGAGTAAAGCAAGGCATACAGCGCCAACACCAATGAAATTCCGCCGAAGATGAGCACCATGTATTGGAGCCCGATCGTATCGAGGAAAAAGCCCGTCCCAAGCAGGACGATTTGGAACAGCACCCGGTCTAGCATATTCCGGAACGAGAAGAAGCGGCCATGATAGTCCTTCGGAATGGTCGTCTGGAAATACGTCGACAGCAAAGGGAAGAAAAAACCTGCCGCCAGGCCGAACAAGCCAAATGACAGCAGCGCCACCCATCTGATATCTCCAAAGAACAACAGCATTTGCGAGATGGCGATGACAAATGAAAACGAGAGCAGCATTTTCAACAAATTCACTTTTCCGGAAATCCGTTTCACGAAAAATGCGGCAACTATAAAGCTTGTCCCCTCCACTGCATACAGCAGGCCCTTAATCTGCTGATCATGCTGCAATTCGCTAATGTTGATGACCATCAGGTTGAAGCCTCCGATAAACAGCGCTGGAATAATCGACAACCCGAGCGCCATGACAGCTACAGGGAGTTGTTTGAGCATCGGAACGATTTCCTTGAACCCGCCGCTCTCTTTGCCTTTCTGGTTCCTATTGCGATGTGGCGTGCCTGTATCCTCTACCTGCAAGAAGAAGGTGGACGCAAGCAGCAGCGCGTACGCAACGAGAGAGGTGAGATATAATGAGGACAGACTCATGACGGCCAACATCATTCCCGCCATCGCCGTTCCCAATATACGAGCGATAGTGGAAGCATTCATATGAACCCCATTTAACGCAATCAAATCTTTATCTTGGACGATAAGCGGAATAACCGACTGAAGTGCCGGAAAGTAGAACGCCGCAGACACCTGCAAACTGACTGCAAACAGGACCATCCACCATACCGAATCCATCGACAAAGCGAGAAACATGAAGCACACGCTGACCATTCGCCCGATTCCGGCGTATATCATCACCTTCTTCTTGCTGCTCGTATCGATGACCTTCCCTGCATACGGACCGACCAGCACGCCTGCAAGCAGTCCCACGAATAAAATGAGCGATTTCATAAAGTCTGACGGCACGTGCTGCTGCATAAATTCCAAATTCGCGATAATCGAAGTCCACAAGCCGAGACCGGCGATAAACTCTCCGCTCAGCACAATCCATACGTTGCGGTTACTCCACATTGCATCCATCCCCGTTCTCCCACTAAAGTCTGTTAGAGGTTGTTCAAAAAGTCCCCTTTTGATCATGAAGCTGCCCAGAATCAAAAAAGCTGCTCCGCCATCAAGCGAAGCAGCTCTAATTACGTATATGAATGATACCTGTATGAATGAGATATTTCACCTTGTAAATCTTGTAGAAAATGAAAATCGTTCTCAAATGAATGATTAGTAACATCATGCCATAAACGGTGCCAGCAGTCAATCAGTCCCAGCCCCTTTTGACGGGGGTCATTCTGGCCATCCTTGTGACAGTTCAAGGCAGTAGAATGGCGGAGTTTATCAGGGCGAACACTGCACCCGTACCGCACACACAACGCTAAGCTTTTGGTTGGCGGATCGACCCTCGGCGTCTAATTCGCCAGAAAGCTGGTGCGGAATGCGGGTATATGCACCGCAAGCCGTCTCGTTAAAGCAATGGTGAAAATAGGCGGGCAGCGGATTCCAAAAATCGGGTTATCATTTTCTTGTGCGCAAACTCTTCTTCCTCTATCGGCGTCGTGTACTGCAAATCCCGTTCAAAATCTTCAACCAACGCTGCCACACTATCCGTTCGCATCAAAATCGCATTGACCTCGAAATTCAAATGGAAGCTTCGCATATCCATATTAGCTGTTCCTATCGTAGCAATCTCGCCGTCTACTATAATAAGCTTGGAATGCAGAAAGCCTTTTTCATATTCATAAATTTGTACGCCCGTTTCCATGAGGCCGGGAAAATAAGAATGGGACGCAAGAAACGGCAGCCATTTGTCTGGCTTGGCCGGAAATAATAATTTCACATCGATTCCTGCCAATGCCGCTACCCTCAGCGCCGTAAAAATATCTTCATCCGGAATGAAATAAGGCGTAGCAATCCAAATGGACTTTTTGGCCGAGGTCAGCATTGAGAAAAAGACGTTTTTCATCGTTTTGAAATCTTGATCAGGCCCGCTTGCGATAATTTGCACCGCTCCGGCTGTCGCCTCCACCGGCCGCGGCAGCAAATATTCCGGCCCGTAGAGGTTGGCGGCCGTCGTATGCGCCCAATCCTGCAGAAATATAATCTGAAGCGTCTGCACTGCCTCGCCCCGCACAATCATGTGCGTATCTCGCCAGAAGCCGTACGTCTTGCTGCGGCTTAAATATTCATCGCCGACGTTCAGTCCACCGATAAACCCGACATCGCCGTCGATAACGACAATTTTGCGGTGATTGCGATAATTGACCCGATTCGAGAACAGCGGGAATTTCACCGCACCGAAGGCGGCTACTTCTACGCCAGCCCTCCGTAGATCATTCAGGAACGATTTTGGCAATTGCATGCTGCCTACTGCATCAACCATGAATCGAACTTCCACGCCTTGCCTCGCTTTTTCCATCAGAATGTACTTAATCTTCCGTCCGATATCATCGTCTCTATAAATGTAATATTCCATATGAATATGGTGAACCGCTCGGCCAAGCTCTGCAAGCAGGGCAGCAAACGTTTCTTCCCCGTTGTTCAGAATGCGCGTATCCGATGAGAACGAGATCGGGCTCTTGCTGAGACGGCTGGTCAGCCGCAGCAATTGACGTTGATCATCGGTAAACGAGCTTAATATTTGTTCCCTGCGAAGCAATGATTCGTTATCGATGAAGGCGTACGCTTGTCTGTCCTGCTGCGCTTTACGCGCATACCGCCGCCGCTTGCGATAGTTCTGTCCGAACAGCATATAAAATATGAATCCGACTACCGGAACGAGCGCCAACACTAATATCCAAGCCACCGTGCTGGACGGATGACGGTTCTCCATAAAGATAATGATTGCCAGCGTAATGACCGCCAGCGTCGTCATAATGCTTAGCGCTGTAGCAATTGTATTTCCAAACGTATCATTAATATATAGACCAAACGTCAACAACATGATGATGAATAACCCGACCTGCAGTGCTCTTCTCATCCACATGCTCCCCCATTCTAACTAGCCATTCTATCTATTCACCCATTTTCTCCTATTCCTATCGTTGTACTTATCTACATATACGCAGCATAAACCAATGTTTTTTCCAAATAAATGATAAGACGACTACATAACGCATAAACCCTTCCAGCTGATGGGACAATGAAGGTAGTGTACAAGCTATATTGCTTTACTATACCCGAAAACAACAACATCAAATATGTCATTGACAACGGTTACAACCGTATGACATAATTTTCGAACGAACGGTAGGTAGCTAAGTAGAGGCGGCCATCCGCCTATTACTGTAAACACAGGACCGTTTCTGCGAGATGAAGGAACAGCGAGGAATGGAGGAATTCCCTTTGACCGCAAACCGCATTCAACTCATCGCCCTCTCCCATTTTGCCAAGTATGGCTATGACGGGACGTCTTTAGCCAAAATCGCCGAAGACGTCGGCATCAAGAAACCGTCCATCTATGCTCATTATAAGAGCAAAGACGATTTATTTCTTCATGTTCTTCAAACCGTATTTATAGATGAGTGGAACTGGATTACCGATTTTTTCAATAAGCATGATCATCTGTCACTTCACGATCAGCTCACCCTGCTGATTCAATCATACCGTCAGCGTTATGAGCAGTACGATGTGCTGAAGTTCATTTTACGTGTTTCCTTCTTCCCCCCAGAAACGCTGCGGGAGCAAGTCATGGAGCGCATGAATGAATTTTTGGACCGGTTGGAAAATGGACTGGTTCCCCGAATGGCTCAAGCCCTCAGAACACAAGAAATATTTGGCGTGCATCCGGAACAAGCTTCCAAAGCGTTCATATGCATCCTGGATGGACTATTCGTAGAGCTGCTGTACGGTGGACCCGATCGCTTTGAGAAAAAGCTTGAAGCCGCTTGGTCGATATATTGGCGAGGGCTGACTATCAAGGATGATTAGCCTTGAACTAGCACAGGTCGCTTATCTTTGTTACAAATCTAAGTGAGGTCATCTGGGGAAACCGAGCGAAGCATCTGCATCTATTCACCCCCATCGGGATGTTGGAAAAAAGGGACCTTTCTACTGGAAAGGTCCCTTTGCTATGAATAATCATGTATCTCATAATGGATTGGCAATATCGAGTAACTCAATTCTAGAAACTTAATTTTAGTGACGCAATTCTGTTTTGCGAATCGTAACGCAATATTTATGCAGTCTTCGTCTTCTCCGCCCAAATTACTTCCTTAGAAATAAATTCTTTAAGCAGCAGACCAATGGCCTGATATACCGGATGCTCCGCATGCTGCTTCAGGTCATCCCCGAAACGCGGCGCCCACCGCTTCAAATGATGCAGCACGAATTCACGCTGTCCGTTCATATAACGGTCAAAGCGCTCTTCCGTCATGACGCTGTTCATCATCTTCTCAATCAGAACGGCCATGAACTCCAGTTCAATCGCGATATGATCGTCAGGCTCACCATTCATTTTTTTAAAATATAAGCTGAATTCAGCATACGTCTGCCGCACAACTTGAGCGTAGGACTTCGGCAGCATCTGTTCGCTGGCACGATACATCGTCTCGCACGGAGTCACGGGCAGTTGGCCCGAGGAACCGAAGAGGCGCATATATTCATCGCGCAGCGAAGAGAATACGGCGTACAACTCGTTAATCGACAAGTTCTCTAACAACAAGCGCAGCTGCTTGGCTCCTTCAGACGCGCAGGACATCTCCTGTAACCCCTGATGATTCCGCCAAGACATAATGACATCGAGCGTTGGCATTTCGCCAAGGAAATCGGCTAACAATTGATACACCGCCTTGCGTGTCTCCAAACGTTCTACGGTCTCATCGTTCCACTGCACCGGCTGTTCTGCCGTTAACAACATCGTCCGTCCCCTCCATATGATGATTTCTTCCTGCATCCATATTGTGCCATATTCAATTGTTAAAAGCTGTGACAAAATGCAAACAATAAGGAAGAAGAAAGCGTTTTATGTGACGCTTCTGTGAAGTGTATTTCGGTGCGTGATCCTGCCGAAACGATTCACTGTTTTAGTCGTAAAGATTATTGTAACAAACGTCACACTAAAGAGACAGTTCCAAATGTTTCCTCATAATATAGGTGGCGCCGAAAGGAGACAACGATGAAAAAACAACCGCGCAAAGGATTTATCCGTCTTCGTGCCATCGTATCTTTTATAGCTATGGGCTTAATGGTGGCGGGCATTGGGATGGAGCAGGATCTCCGCTCCCTCATTTCCGATGTCGAACAGTCCAATGTGCAAACCACCCTTGATCCCGGTAAGGAAGCATGATGATGAACCATTCCGTTTTCAAAAAAGCAAACACGGCGCTCAATGTGCATGCCACCATGCTCCGCAATGGTCCCATCGCCTTTCGCGTGCATTATTGGGGCTTTATGCCGCAGCATTATAATAATACTGTGCATCGCCACTCCTTCTTAGAAGTGTGCTATGTGCTAAATGGTGAGGGCGAGTACACCGATGACGGACAAGAATACCCGCTAGCCCCCGGAACCGCCTTCTGTTCCCGCCCTGGCATCTGGCACCAGATTCGCAGCGATCAAGGGCTGACATTATGCTTCGTTGCCTTCGATATGGATGAGGAGCATACGGAGGATGATTACGCCCAGGCGTTCCAGCATATGGCCGCTCACGCCTTGCCTATCATGCCGGATGCCTCTGCGTCCCCGATGGCAAAGTTATGGGAGGCGCTGCTTGGCATGTTCGACGCCGGGCAGGCGATCTACCCGCCCCCTGTCCTGCAAGCGGCCTCGCATGCATTGCTCTATTCCATGCTGCCGCTGTTCACGCCGGATCCGAATCAGCTGCCGACCTCGTTCGGTGCAGAAGAAACGGCGCGTCCGGTCAACGACTTATTCCACCGGGCGCAGCTTTATTTGGAAGATAACTTGAGCGGTCCGCTGTCGTTAGAGATCGTTGCGCAGCATTTGCATATTTCCCCGCGGCATCTCTCGCGCTTATTCGTTCAGGAAAGCGGTCAAACGTTCGTGCATTACGTGCAAGAGCGCCGAATTCAGTCAGCGAAGGAGATGCTGCTCCGATCCAACGCCGCGATTAAAGATATCGCCGTGCGGTGCGGCTTTGAATCTGTTCATTATTTCACAAGAGTGTTCACCCGCAAGCTGGGTGTATCCCCCGCCCGTTTTCGGCGCTCGCAATTTGCCGAAGGGCGTTCCCGCCTGAAAGCCACACCTCGCACCTAAACGGAATCCATGTCCGTTTTGTACAAAAAAGGAGCTTCCTTGTCCAAATACAGCCTTCCCTTCTTTCATTACAATGGGGGCATAAGCGAACCGGAGAGCGATTACCTCTCCCTACGCAATGACCTGCGATAGAATGGAGGGCTTGCTTCATGTTCAACAAATACCCGCATAATGTGATTCATTCGTCCGTATCCTGTGAAGGCGACCGTCCGTTGGCGTGGATGCCGCAAGGACTTGAGCATGGTACAGAACCGATAGCGGAAGCGATTATGTCCGCCTTAAATAATTCGAATCAAGATGTGCTGGTCGTTGCCTTAGACAGCACGCATGGCGCAAATATGCAATTTGTCATTGCGCGCATTGTCGAACGCCTAGATAGAGAACAGGTGTCCGCTCACGTCTACAGCACCACGAGCTTGATGCACAGCGGCGACACGCTGCGCCGCCAATTCCACCGCTATATTACCGACAACCGCGCTTTTGGCTATATGGCGTCGGATGCGGACGTTGGCGATTACTTTATGACCGATGCGAAAGAACGCTTCGCAGCCGCTGTGGAAGCCGATTCTGCGGTGCATTCGCACCGCTCTGACGCTTCTCGCAAGCAGATCATCCTGCTGTTCGGCCCAGGGGCGCTATGGATCGCTCAACCAACTGTTCACTTGTCCTTCTTCTTCGACGTATCCCGTGAATATCAGCAGCTTGAGCACCGCAAAAACCTGTGCAACCTTGGCATGTCATGGAATCGGGATCATGTGGAAACATATAAAATCTGCCTGTTCCTCGAATGGCCGGTCTGGGAGACCTATCGGAAGCGGAACTTGGAGCGCTTTGACTATTATGTAGACATGAACAAGCCGAAGGAGCCCGTCGTCACGACGACAGCCGGCTTGCGCCGCATGCTGGAGCAAGTTGCCGCACAGCCGCTGCGAGTTAAGCCGTTTTTTGCGCGGGGCGTGTGGGGCGGCCAGTATTTGAAGGAGCTGTGCGATCTGCCGCAGGACTGGGTGAACTGCGCATGGAGCTTCGAGCCGATCGCACCAGAAAATTCAATGCTGATCCAGTATGAAGGCCGCACGATCGAGGTTCCTTTCACGCTGCTGATGACCTATGAATATAACCGCGTAATGGGAGAACGGCCGGTTGCGCTGTTCGGCGACTATTTCCCGGTCCGCTTCGACTATTTGGACACGATTGACGGCAGCAACCTGTCGTGTCAGGTCCATCCGAAGCAGGAATATGTAGAAGTGAACTTTAACGAGCATATGACACAGCAAGAATCCTACTACATTATGGAGCTGAAGGATGGCGCTAAAGTGTATCTCGGCCTGACCGGCCGCAGCACTCCGGACAGCTTCTTCGGTGCCGTTCGTGAAGCTCAGGAGACGGGTGTGCCGATGCCGTTCACGGATTATGTGAATGAGTTCGATGCCAAAAAAGGCGATTTGTTCCTCATTCCTCCTGGAACGGTTCACTGCTCTGGCGAAGGCAACCTCGTGCTTGAGGTATCCTCCACGACGTGGTGGTTTACGTTCAAAATATACGACTATTTGCGCAAGGACTTAGACGGCAAACCGCGCCCGATTAGCATTGAGCATGCCGAGCATAATGTCGACTTCGATAAAAATACGGATTGGGTCAAGCGCCATCTGATGTCCGAGCCGCAGCTGCTCGGTGAGCAAGGCGCCAACCAAGAGTATTTGCTCGGACAACATGACGATCTGCTGTTCTGCGTCAAGCGGGTTCATCTCTTCGACCGCTGGGAAGACGATACGAAGGGCGAGTTCGTCATGTACAATCTCGTCGAGGGCGAGCGCGTACGCCTCGTGCCGTTGGATGACGAAGCGAAGGCCGTGGAATTCGGCTACGCGGAAGCGTATATTGTGCCGGCCAGCGTCGGCCGCTACCGCCTCGAGAACGCCGGCGGCACTCCGTGCAAGCTCGTGAAGGCGGGCGTGGCGTCCACCTGGTCGACGCCGCTGCTGCCGCACGGCTGGCGCACAGGCGAGGAGGCCTGAGCGATGCGCGGCCCATCCTCGGCTGCGCACTGCGGCTCAGCGACAGCGCCGCAAGCGGTGACGCTGGCGCTGGACGCCGGCGGCACGGCGCTGAAGGCGGCCGTCGTCGCAGGCGGGCGCCTCGTGCCGAACGTGAGCGGCCAGTGGCCGTCGCGTTCGGAGGGCGACGCCGCCAGCATCGTGGCGGGCTTCGCCGACGCCTGTCGCGAGCTGCTTGGCGCTTACGCGGCCGCAGGCCCGGCTCGGCCTGAGGCGCCGATGCGCATCGGCTTCGCCTTCCCCGGGCCGTTCGACTACGAAGCGGGCGTGTCGCGCCTGCAGGGCCTGGGCAAGTACGACCGCCTCTATGGCGTCAACGTACGCGACGCGCTCCGCGCCGAGTTCTCCCGCCGAGCGGCGTCCGGCGAAGCATGGGCGGCCCCTCTGGCCAACGCCGACGTTCGCTTCGAGAACGACGCGACGCTGTTCGCACTTGGACTAAGCCGCCTGCACCCGCACGAGCGTCTCCTCTGCTTGACGCTCGGCACTGGGCTCGGCTCGGCCTTCATCGAGGCCGGTCGTCCCGTTGCGGGCCGCAGCGGTGTGCCAGACAGCGGCATGCTCTATGCCGAAGCGTATCGTGGCCGCCTCGTGGACGAGCAATTCGGCCGCCGCGGCATACTGGAGCTCGCTGAGCTCTTGGATGCACGCTGCCCCGATCAGGAAGTGCGCGACTTGGCGGAAGCAGCCCGCGGCGGAGATACCGCTTCATTGCATGTCTTCCGCGTGTTCGGAACACGCTTTGCCGAGATGCTGTCGCCTTATATTCACGGCTTCCGCCCGCACCGGCTTATTCTGGGCGGACAAATTGCTAAGAGTGCCGATTTGTTCGCCGCAGAACTGAACGCGCTGCTGCAGCCATGCGAATGCGAGCTGCAGACGAACAATCAAGTGATGGAATATACGTATTTGGGTATCGATGCCCTGTTTCAATGAGCACATGTGCCTTTCCATACGATTAACGATTTCCTTCAGGCCAGACGGACGTCCGTCTTGGCTAGTAGACCCAGTGAAGTCCGGGGCAAGCATGATCACACCTCCCCTGACCTCCTATACCCATTAGAGGAGTGATTCACGATGAACTTGAACTTGGAACAACGTATTTCTCTTGCCGAGACACCCGCTCCGAAGCGGACTTGGACCATTTATGCCATCCACCATTCACATACGGATATCGGCTATACCGAGCGGCAGGAGCGGATCGAGCAATATCATGTCGACTTCATCCGCCAAGCGTTGAACATTGTACGCCAAGCCAAGGACGGAGCACAGCCGGAATGGCAGGGCTTCAAATGGACATGCGAAACGTTCTGGGCAGTCGAGCGTTTCCTTGAAAGCGCATCCGATGAGGAGCGCCAGCAATTCGCCGCTGCGGTCATAAGTGGTGACATCGAGCTGTCCGGCACCTATTTGAACATGACGGAGCTGCCGGATTACGATCTGCTGCGCAGCATACACGGCAAGGCGCAAGCTTACGCCAGATCGATTGGCCATACGATTGATTCTGCCATGACCGCCGACATTAACGGGTATGGCTGGGGTTATGCCGATAGCTTGCTATCCAACGGCATCAAGCACTTATTCAGCTGCATTCATACCCATCATGGCATGTTCGCGCTCGGCCGCAAGCAGACACCATTTTGGTGGGAAGCGCCAAGCGGAGCACGGCTTCTCGTCTGGAACGGCGAGCATTATATGTTCGGCAACGAGCTCGGGCTGTGCCCGAATGCGCTCGGCAAATATATGATTCAGGACGAGTTCGACAATCAGCTTATTGATGCGCACCATGACGACATTGCGCGCATCCGCCTGCATCGCTACGTGTGCAAGCTGGAAGAAGAGCGTTATCCATACGATTTCGTTCCCGTCATGCTGTCTGGCTTAGGCACGGATAATGCAGCACCGAACGGCCGCATTATGGAATTCATCCGCAAATGGAACGAGCAATACGGGGATACGATTCGCATCGAAATGACAACGCTGAGCGGCTTCTTTGCCCGCCTTAAGCAGGAGGATGTCAACGCGATTCCGGTATACCGCGGCGACTGGCCGGATTGGTGGTCGGACGGCGTCGGCTCGACGGCGATGCATACCCAGCTGTTCCGTGATGCGCAACGAACGCTGCGCCAAGTGAAGCGGCTTGATCCGGATGGACAGACCGTGACGGCCGACGAAATTGCCGCGGCGGAGCAAGCGCTCGTCATGTACGCCGAGCATACATGGGGCTATCATTCTTCCATCGCCGAGCCGTGGCATCCGAACGTGCAGCTGCTCGAAGTGCGCAAGCAGGCCTATGCTGCGGAAGCGAGCCGCTTGGCTCACCGGGCGCTGGATAAGACACTCTTAGCTCAAGGCGCTTCCACGCTGTATCCGGAGCGTCCATTCCGCTACCGCGTCGTCAATACGGAACCAGCGCCGGCGAATAAGCTCGTCACGTTGTCGATAGACGGCTGGGAGCCCGCCTTATTCCAGAATGGGTTGGAAGTGGTGAATGAAGCCACCGGCCAAGTCATGCCGCACCAGCTCCCGCATCCTCAGGCAGTCATCGTCGAAGTGCAGCTGGCTGCAGGCGCTGAGTGCACGCTTCTCATCCGTCCGCAGGACGGCACAGGCCTGGCAGCCGGTTATATGACTTCCAGCACGAAGCTGGTCGGCAGCGATCGCGTGCATGATATGGAAGATCTGTTGGAGGATTCATCCGCGCACGATCCAGTCATCATCTCGCAGCACAGTGTCGAATCGCCCTTCATCCGTATCGAGTGGAGAGAGGACAGCGGCATCGTGTTATGGCGGAACAAGGAAACAGGAGCGGATCTGCTTCATCAAAACCGTGCATACGGCGCTTTCACCCCAATCTATGAGGTGACGCCAGCTGCAGACGCCACGAATCAGAGTCAGGTCTGGTCGGTGCGCAGCCGCATGGGCCGCAACCGCAAGGGTCTGCATGTTGAGCGTTCTGCCGGACGTCTCATCCGTGTCCGGCCGTTGGAGAACGGACCGCTCTACGCCACGGTCGAGTTATTGTATGAAGTACCAGGCATGAGCTATTACGCCCTCTTCTTGAAGGTGTACGCGACGATGAACCGCGTTGACGTATCCGTTCGTCTGCACAAAGACAGCGTCTGGCTGCCAGAGAACGTCTATGTCGCGCTTCCGTTCACCAATGGCGATGCCACACAGGACACACTGTACGTTGAGAAGGCGGGCGCCGTCGTGCGGCCTTGGATCGACCAACTGCCTGGCACCTTGCTGGATTACATGTGCATTCAAGAAGGGCTGGCGTGGGTCAATGAAGCACAGTCCCGGACATTGCTCCTCGGCACGCCAGACACGCCGCTCGTACAGCTCGGCCCGCTCGACTACGGCCGCCGTCTTGTTCATACGCAGCAGCTGCAAGACGCCAAGCCGGAAACATACGCATGGCTGATGACTAACTATTGGGAAACCAACTTCAAAGCGACGCTTGGCGGATTTTATGAATTTCGCTACATGTTGGACGCGCGCGGCTCTGTGACATCGTCCGCACTGGGCGCGGAGCTGGGCTCGTTAGCGGGAGACTTTACCGTAGCCCGGATCCGATAATTGCTCCACGGCGCTTAATTAGCCCTTTACATTCCAGCCGTCCGTTGTATAATGGAAGCGGCAATGCATATGAACAACTGCATAGTAATTTCGAAACACTAGGGGTGCTTGAACAGGCTGAGAGGCAGCGGCAACGCTGTTAACCCTTATAACCCGAACTAGATAATACTAGCGTGGGGAAGTGTAGTCGACTGATAGATATAGACTGTGGCTTCATCACGTATGGAGACTAGACGTTATCTCGAATCGAAACTGCACTTACTCATGGTGCAGTTTTTTTGTCGTTCTGCTAGCCAAAATATAACCGCAACAAGAGAGGAGTTTATTATGAATACTGCATCTTGCGGATCAAGCCGCATTGTCGGCTGCCGGTTCTCGATCTATCCGATGAGCGATCGGTTCACCGACATTATTATCGGGGCCTTACAGGAAACGAATATGTCCAAGGTCTGGTCCAAAACCGATGATGTCAGCACATGCGTGCGCGGACGGACAGAGCATGTCTTTGACGTTGTCCAGTCGATATTTTTGCATAGTGCGGCTAGTGGGGAACATGTCGTGCTGAATGCGACTTTTTCGATTGGCTGTCCGGGAGATTCTGAAGGGGATGTATATTTGAGCGCAGACGACATCCGTCTGAATGCCGGACATAGCCAAGCCATCCAGATCGAGGTCGCTTCCCAATTCTCACTCTATCCACTCGGTTCTACGAGCTATATGGATACGATTTACGATATTGTCGCGTTAGCGAAGGAAGAAGGCACCTTCGGCGGAAGCGCCCACTATGCGAGCCGTCTGGACGGAGACGCGCAGCGGGTATTCACTACATTGGAGCATGCATTTGTAAAAGCGCAAGCCTCCGACGCTTCGCATGTCGTTATGACGGCGACAATTTCCGCCAACAGCCCATCGAAGAAAGAGCGCTCTTAGACGCGCGCAATACTTATGCATCGAGATAAAACGTGGTGAAAAGAGGAACTGTACATGAACAACCAATGGAAATTACGCGATATTATCGTGCTTAGCTCTTTATCCGTCGTATTCGCAGTTATTTATTTGCTCTTTTTGCAAGTGGGCAATGTGCTTGTTGGCTTCATGGGCCCGATGGGATACGAAGTTATATTCGGCATTTGGTTTATCGTATCGATTATCGCCGCCTATATTATTCGCAAACCCGGGGCAGCAGTCATCTCGGAGACCGTTGCTGGTGTCGTGGAGGTTCTCATCGGCAACGCCGTAGGGCCGATATTGATCGTGTCCGCCCTCATTCAAGGCTTGGGAGCGGAAGCCGTGTTTGCCGCTTCGCGCTACCGCAGCTATTCGACAAAGGTCCTTATGGTTGCCGGCGTCGGTTCCGCCGTATTCAGCTTTATTTGGGGTTATTTTCGCAGCGGGTTCGGGGCCTACTCCCTCGGTCTCGTCATTGCCATGCTCGTGGTGCGCTGCATTAGCGGAGCACTCATCTCAGGCCTTCTCGGCAAATGGATCGCGGATGCATTGGCGAAGACCGGCGTCCTGCGAAGCTTCCCGATAGCGAAGGAGCGCAAGTAAGATGACGGCTGGGCAGCTTCTTGCAACAGGCCGCAATCATTCGGCTTCCGTTCCAGCAGGGGACGATCAGCACGACAGCAGGAAAGCAATTATGGCGGAAGGGCTGGCTCTCGCTTTCGAAGAGCACAACGCGCCCGTTCTTGCCAATATCGACGCTGCAGTTCACGATGGCGAGACCGTGCTGCTGCTCGGTCCGAGCGGATGCGGCAAGAGCTCGCTCGCCTTCTGTCTTACTGGACTGTATCCCTATGCAATCGACAGCCACGTGGAGGGGCGCGTGAGCATATACGGCAAGCCGCTGGCAGACTATGAATCGGGAGACATCGCACAGCTCATCGGCATCGTTTTTCAAGATTTCGAAAGTCAGTTCTGCATGCTGCGGGTGGAAGAGGAAATCGCCTTCTGTCTCGAAAATTGGAATTGCCCTCGCGCGGACATGGACCATATCATACGCGAAGTGCTTGATAAAGTCGGTTTGAACGATTGGCGCCATGCATTCATCCACGAGTTATCCGGAGGAATGAAACAGAAGCTGGCCCTCGCCTGCGCACTGGCTCTTCGCACGCGGATGCTCGTGCTGGACGAACCGACGTCGAATCTCGATCCGTATGCGAGACGCCAGTTCGCCAATCTCGTGACTGAGCTCGCGCTCAAGGAAGGTCTTACATTGCTTATTATCGAGCACCAGCTCGATGATTGGATTGGCATAGCGGATCGCCTGCTCGTCATGGATGCGTACGGAACAATCGTCTACGACGGACTGCCCGCTCCATATTTCAAGCATCACGTTGCCGAGGCCAAGGCGCATGGCATTTGGCTCCCTCGCGCGCTTGAGCTGCAGCAGGCGTTAGCGGAGGATTTGTCGATGGTCGGAAAGGCAACTGACGTGTCCTCAAGGGATTTTGCCGACATCGCTGAAGACGCAGACGATCCGCCACTGACGGAGCAGCAGCTGCTTGCCAAGCTGTCATCCCTTCCCCGCGACGCTCAAGCGACGGCGCTAAGCCTATTAACACCACTGAAGACGAAGCGGTCATATACCGAAGACCGCGTCTTCCTTCAAGCGCACGAACTCGTATTTCGCCGAAAAGGGCGCGCCGTCATCAATGGTGTCTCTCTTACGCTGCGCGCCGGAGAATGGGTGGCGCTTGTCGGGCCGAACGGGGCCGGAAAATCCACGCTCGCCTCGCTTCTGTCCGGGCTAACTCAGCCAGATGAGGGGAACATCCTGTTGCAGGGCATTCACCTTCATCGTTACGCTGAACGGGAGCTGAGAGCGTTCATCGGGTACGTGTTTCAAAATCCGGAGCATCAGTTCATTGCAGATACGGTGCGCGACGAGCTTGCGTTCGGCCTGCGGCTGCAAGGCATCAGCGAAGAGGATGTTCAAAGCCAGGTCACCGACACGTTGACACGCTTCCGGCTGACTAAAATAGCGGATGCCAATCCGTTCGCGCTGAGCCAAGGGCAAAAACGGCGTCTCAGCGTAGCAGCTGTCCTGACCGACAGCCAGCAGCTGCTCATGTGCGACGAGCCAACATACGGCCAAGACGCCTACGCCTCGCACCAGCTGATGGACATGCTCCATTCACGGGTGCAAGCCGATGCGGCTGTGCTTATGATTACGCATGATATGGAATGGGTTGAAGCGTATGCCGACCGTGTCATCGTCTTGTCCGAGGGACAGATTCGCTATGATGGATCTCCGGCCTCCTTATGGACGGAACATGCTTCTCTGTTGGAGGCCTATCATCTGCGAATGCCGATGAATTATTCGGTAGCCGGGCGGCTCCGCACTCAACTTGCGGAAGGCGGTGAACGGAGATGATGCTGCGGGATTGGAATCCGAGCATCAAGGGACTAGCGATCATTCTTGCCGTCATTCTGTTGTCACTCACCTTTGATCCGGTAACGCCACTCTTGGCGCTCGCCTTTACCATCCTGTTCACCTTCGGATTGGGACGGGTACCTTGGCGCAAATGGCTATTGGGCTTTGCTCCCTTTCTTATCATGGGCTTTGGTTACGTCTGGACGGCACTTCTATTTCCGCGTTCAGCCGATCCCGCTGCAAGTGCTGTGCTCTGGCAGTGGGGCTCGTTCATTGTGACAGAAGCAACCTTCCATCAAGCCTTATCTCTAGGCCTGAGAGTGCTAATTTTCTCCGCGCTGTCGCTAATTTTCATACTGACGACCGACCCTGTCCGCTTCATGCTGAGCCTGATGCAGCAATGCAAGCTGTCTCCGAAATGGGCGTACGGCATACTGGCTGGCTATCGCTTCCTTCCGTTCTTCAAGGAAGAGCTGCGCATTCTTCAGCACGCCCACCGCATGCGCGGCGTCGAACGCGAACGGGGCTGGAAGAACAAGCTGCGCGCTTGGAAGCGATATGCCATTCCGCTGCTTGCCTCCGCAATCCGCAAGTCAGAACGTGTGGCAGCTGCTATGATTTCCAAAGGCTTCAGCGGACGGCGCGATCGCACCTACTACACGGAGCTGCGCGTCACTTGGAAGGATTGGCTCTTATTAGCACTGCTGCTCGGCGGGATCACGCTATGCTATTACCTGTCGTGGAAGCTCGGGTATACACAGTGGTATCGAGGACAATTGTGACAAGATGCTGCAGATTGGCCTGTTTTTTTAAAGTTCCATAATGAAGTGTTCGAACTTGGGGGAGGTGAGAGCTTGGTGGCCCATCTCCCTCATGTTCATCCTCTTATGCTCATTCTCCCCTTGAATCAGAAAAGACTTCATATAGATTAGGACCAACCTGCGTTATCCACGTTAAACGTTATCCATTTCTATTTCCGCATCCAGTTCCACACCTATTTCCACGTGCATTTCCACATCCATATCTATTTCCTATACTCCCTGTCTCTTTGGGAGATCGTTGCTAAGGACCGATATACCAAGCATGTTGCGATAAAAAAAGGTCCAAACGGGCTCCATGCTCTCCCATTCAGACCTTCTTGGCGAAGTTAACCCGCCTGCACTCTCCATTTTGAAAAGGCAAGACGGTTCAATAGAAATGAATAACGGAAATTTACCGGGAAGTCCCGCCTTCTGCAAGCTCGATCTCACCCGCCACATCGCGGCCTGTTAGATCAGCGTTCATAAAACCCGATGTTTCCGGAAAATGAAGATGCAGCTCCGCTGGCTTGCCAATCTGGATCGTTCCGCTAAGCAGCGTAAAATCTAGTACATGTCCGCCGCCTGTGCGGTTATCATCCACAAAATGCAGATGGTAGCCTGCTACAGACAAGCCTTGGGCGAATTCCGGCATTCTAAATCCGGCCATCGTGCCCTCGACTTGATTAAGTGTAAATACCGGCTGGGATTTTGTTGCTTCGACCAACGTCGGGTACGGACGCTTCTGCTTAGTGACCGTACGCGTCACCACCTGTTCGAATTGTCCATCCATGCGCAGCGCATAGAATAAGTTTTCACTCGGGAGGAAGCTGTCAATTAGCGTTTCAAGCTCCATGCGGTTCAGCGGGCGATCGATGGCGAACGTCGTCTCCGGCTGAAAATAGGTCACCGAAGCGAACGGCGTCATTTCCTCCGCATGAACCGAATTGACGCTCCCATCATGTCGAAGGTGATAAAATTCCCCATCGAACGCGATTAATTCCCCGTCTAACTCATCAAATGTACCAAGACCGAAGTCTCCGTGCCGAGCCAATTCCTTCATCGTCATGCTTCCTTCGTAGACACCATCCAACAAGGCGCTCATCGTGGACGTCTGAAAGATGGTGACGGGCTCTAAATCACCCCGTCGCGCTGCATGGCCGGCAAGGGGCTTATTGTTTGCTGCGTAATCTTGCAGTTCTTTTATGTCTTGTAGGTCTTGCATTGGTTGTAATATGGCTTTCATGATATTATGCCCTCCTTGCTTTTTAATGGAATTGGTCCGGCAAAAGCATATTGCCCAAGGCGATGTTGTCACTGTAATCGACCGGAATATCGATGATGACAGGTCCTTCCGCCGCTAGCGCCCGCTGCAGCGTTGGCACCAAGTCATCCGGATCCGTAACACGATAGCCCTGTGCCCCATAGCTTTCGGCGAACTGCACCATATCCGGCTGACCGAAGTTCACTCCGGCGGTGCGTCCGTATTTCATCTGCTGCTGGAAGGCGACCATATCGTACGTGCCATCGTTCCATACGAGATGCACAATAGGCAATTTCAGCCGTACAGCCGTTTCCAGCTCCATGGCGGAAAAGAGGAAGCCTCCGTCGCCCGATACCGAGACGACCTTCTCGCCGGGGCGCACCAGCGCTGCCGCAATCGCCCATGGCAGCGCGACACCGAGCGTCTGCATCCCGTTGCTGAACAGCAGGCGGCGCGGCTCATAAGAGCGGAAGTAGCGCGCCATCCAGATGTAGTGCGAGCCGACGTCGCACGTTACCGTCACCTTATCATCAATCACACGGCGCAGGCCGTGTATAATTTGCAGCGGGTGCAGCAATCCTTCCTGCACATGCTCCGGAGGCTCACAAGCTTCCAATAGCTTGGCTTGCAAGGAATCACACAGTCTGGAAGCTTCCGGCGTGCACTGCAGGCCAGACAAGTGCTTCGTTAATTCCTGTATCGTCCGTTCAATGCTGCCGAGCAGCTCTAAGTCTGGTTGGTAATCATGGTCAATATCAGCTTGGACCTCATCCAAATGAATAATGTGGCGCAGGCCATCACTATTCCAGAACTTCGGATCATATTCGACTGGGTCATAGCCTACCGTCAGAACGACGTCGGCTTGCGCCAGCAGATCGTCACCAGGCTGATTGCGGAACAATCCGATCCGTCCAAAAAAGTGGCTTTCCAGCTCGCGCGAAATGGCCCCCGCCGCCTGGAACGTCTCTACAACCGGTAAATTCGTATGAGAGATCAATTCACGGATCGCATAGGTCGCTTCCGGTCTGCTAGCTCTCATACCGAGCAAAATGACTGGAATGCTCGCTCCGCGCAGTGCTTCGGCTGCTGCCCGAATCCCTTCGGAAGGAGCAGCCCCCAGCTTCGGTGAAGGAAGCGGACCGATCGCCGACACTTCGACCGGACTCGTAATGACGTCCTGCGGCAAGCTGACGAGCGCTGCACCTGGGCGCGGCGACGTCGCTGCCCGGAATGCATTCGTGAGCACTTCGGGCAAATTGTCTGGATGCTGCACTTCGACGCTGTATTTCGTCACCGGCTGGAACAATGCCGCGTTATCCATCGATTGGTGTGTCCGCTTCAACCGATCCGCACGCGATACCGCCCCGCTCAAGGCCACGACGGGGTCCCCTTCTGCCGTAGCGGTAACGAGCCCGGTGGCCAGATTGGAAGCGCCCGGCCCCGAAGTGACGAGGCATACGCCCGGCTTGCCTGTTAGGCGGCCGACTGCAGCAGCCATGAACGCGGCATTCTGTTCGTGGCGGCACACAATCAAAGAAGGGCCTTGATCTACTAGTGCATCGAACACACTGTCTACCTTAGCCCCCGGAATGCCAAATATGTGAGAGACGCCTTGCCGCTTGAGACATTCGACGACGATGTCTGCCCCGCGGCTTACGACTGGATGTTGTGGTTGTTCTTTCGATGTGTTCATGTCGTTCACCCTTTCCATGTCCACTTTATCTGCTCAGACTGCATAACGAATATATACTAATGAAATAAACGTATTAATACAGACTGAAACACAATGCGTAAAAAGCAATTAAAATAATCAGTCTGTATTATATATAATACTCCTTTTTTCCGTTTTGTCCATTCGCAATTTCCAACCGTTCGTGGTATCTTCGATTTAACAGTAGATATGTATGAAAGGATGAATCGAGATGAACGAAAAGTGGAACTCACTAATGAAGTCAATGGAAAAGGAATCACTTACTGCGCTGCTCATTACCGATCCGAAGCATGTGTACTATTTGACTGGGTTTGCCTGTGATCCGCATGAGCGCTTTCTTGGCCTCGTCATAACGCAGCATGAGGAACCGGCACTGATTGTGCCTTCTCTCGACGGAGATAAAGCGTCCTCCACTTCCTCTGTAAAGCGGATCGCAACCCACACAGATACAGATAACCCCTACGATGTGCTGAAGCAGCATCTGCCGCATGGCCTTCCGCTTCTCGGTATCGAGAAAAATCATATGTCCTTGCAGCGTTTTGAAACGTTAGACCATGCCGTGCAGGCGCAGCGATACGCGGATGCTGGCCCAATTCTGCAAAGCATGCGGCTTATCAAGTCGGAAGAGGAGCTCGCGCGGATGAAGGAAGCAGTAAACCTCATCGAAGACGTGCTCCGTCAATGTGTAAGCCAGGTAAAAACAGGCATGACCGAAATCGAAGTCGTGGCGGAATTGGAATACTTGATGAAAAAGCTCGGTTCCGATGGCCCTTCCTTCAGCACGATGGTGCTTGCCGGAGAAAATGCCGCACTGCCGCACGGCATTCCGGGTACACGCAAAATTCAGGAGGGCGAGCTGCTGCTGTTCGACCTGGGCGTATACTTGAACGGCTATGCTTCCGATATAACACGCACGTTTGCCGTCGGTGAAGTAAATGCGACGTGTAAAGAGATTTATGACACAGTGCTTGCCGCGAACGAAACAGCAATCGCAGCCGTGAAGCCGGGTGTCACGTTCGGCAGCCTGGATCGGACAGCCCGTCAGGTCATCACAGAGAAGGGCTACGGCCAATACTTTACACACCGTCTCGGACATGGTCTCGGCATCGATGTTCATGAGTATCCGTCCATACACAGCCAGAACGATGACCTCCTCCAATCGGGCATGACCTTTACGATTGAGCCGGGCATCTACGTTCCTCAGGTGGCAGGCGTGCGCATCGAAGACGATGTTGCTGTCACCGAGACAGGTGTTACAGTGCTGACTTCTTATCCGAAAGAACTGACCGTTATCGGCGTATAAGCCAAATAAGCAGCATTCATCTTTGCCCCCCTTCCATTTCATAAAGATTTCACTAGTGAAAATGGCATTGAAATACAATCAATACTTATTTACAATAAAATCCGAAGACATACGCCGTCCATTGGGACGATAACGCTCGACCATACATCGCCCTTTCGGGCTACTGACCCCTATTCGGGAATGCGAAGCCTTCGCCTTTTCGACAGGGGTCTATTTTTTCGTTGTGACACAGCCAGCCGAGAGGAGTTCTATCAACATGAAGGTGTTGCAAGCAAATGACCGCACATCGGCGCATTGCATCTGGAAGCGTTATTCCCCTGCTTTATAGTAAGCTATATCGGTGATTATGCCGCCACCTCAATATGGGGCGTTCATCGTTCGCAATATATTGCTTGCTTCCCCGATGTGACGCTGCCGACGATACTGAAATTCGTCTTCGCCGCCGTCTTGTTCGGCCTCGCGAGCCGCGGCGGAACGGACACCGTTCGCCATTGCGATTGACACTAGCAGCTAGCGCAATCGGTATGGCTGCTTGGACGGAACTTCCCCTGATTGCTGCTTATAAAGCAAAGGCGAGGACTCGTTTCATCCTCACCTTTACTTCGTTCTCCCCTTCCGTCAGAAAGGCGGTACGCTCCTATGACGACGCTAAATGCCCGCTGCCAAGTGAACTGTGCCTTCATGAGCGGTCGCTTCACGGCACAGTGTTTATACAAAACGGGATGTGCCTATGACGCTATCCTACCTGATTGTATGGGAGAGTGATTATAAGGGTCATCGAACCAATGCCCGACATCATGTTTCTTGGCTCAAAACAAACATTTATGTTTCAGTTCATCTCTCATCCTATGAAAGATACTCATTGGCAGGGGGATAATGGGTTGCTGTCATTCTGAATGAAGGGGAGAGTGAGGCAATGGATGAAACGGACAATACAAGAAAGGGGCTGGCTGTCCCAAAAGGTCTGAATCTGAATGACCTGAAGGACAGTTCCCGTTTTAGCTGAAGGACGGGATGAATCTCTCTTGCCACTTGCTGCATTGGATTTCGTACAATGGAATGGCAGCGTTTATCTCTTTACGGTAAGTTTCATTGGAATTCATGCAGTGGCTTGACTCTCTTTCCGCAGCAACAGCTGAAAAGCAGCCAGATCCACTGCACAAAATACAGTCTACATGCCGTTTGTCGCCTAAATCGTACATTCCACTGTATATTTTCCAATGGGGCTTGTTTCCGCAAGAAAGTTGAGTTGCCCTGTATGGCGATACAAGCAGCGGACGCGAGTTGCTCTGTGTACGTTACTAACAGCGGGTGCGCGATTGCTCTGTGTGCGTTACTAGCAGCGGGTGCGCGATTGCTCTGTGTGTGTTACTAGCAGCGAGTGCGCGATTGCTCTGTGTGCGTTACTAGCAGCGGGTGCGCGATTGCTATGCGTGCGTTAATAGCAGCGGGTGCGCGGGTGCTCTGCGTGCGCTAAGCAGGCGCGGGACAAGCTTCAAAGTATGCTATGCTCTGCGCTCAACGTCTGGGCGGGGCGGAATGCAGCCGACAAAACGCAAAATGGTGAAGCAGAAATAGTTCCTGCCCCACCATCTTTTTCGTTTATAGATTGCTTTCTTATTTCTTCATGCCGAGCGTGAAGATTTCCGCGCTGCCCAGCTGAATCGTTACGTCTTGGTTGTTCGCGGACGCAATGCTGTCGCCCGTGTGCTCCAAGATGTTGCTGCGGTAGAAGCCTGTCGCCGCTTCTGGCAGACGGACGCTCAATGTCTTGCCTTCGTGCGCGATGTTGAACCAACGGCCGACCATGTCGCCTGACTCTTCCGCCATCTTAATCGAGGAGAACGCCAAGCCTTCGCCTTCCCATGCCAAGAATGCATGGTTCGCTGGGAGACGTCCTTCATGAACGTCCACTTGGCGAACGATCCAAGGGACTTGGAACGAATGTGCTTCAGCATGCACGCCCGCAGCTACAGCATCACCCGCATGCGGAATAATCGCATATTCCGCCGTATGCGTGCCAATGCACTGCGCTTCCGGCGTAGGGAAGTAACCCCAGTCGCCCAACTCGCCTGAAGAGCGGAGCAATGTGACGCCAATCGTATTTTTATTGTCTTGCGACACTTCGTATTCGAACAAGCCTTTGTTCGCTACCGTCAAGCCAAGCTTGCCGTCGCTAACGCTGACGAACGTGTGCTGGTGCTGATCATTGCTCGGATTCTCCCACTCTTGTGCCGGCACGTTGTTGCGGCGCGCCACTTCGAAGATCGATTCCGCCAAGTGCGTTTCAGCTGTGAAGCCGCTTGGGAACAATGCTCTGACGCGGTGGTCTTTGGACTGGTTGTCCATTGTCACATGCACGTCCACGCGCTTTGCCCCGCGATCCAGCGTGTACCGCGTTACGATGCGAAAAGGCACCATGTCGGTCGAACGCTGTGCCTTCCGTCTCGGGAAGTCGACGATGTCAAGCTGCTCTTGCTTCAGCGTCTCGTCGGCGGAAACCGGAATGCTCCAATGATGCGTGACCTCGATAACCGAGCGGAACGGCGTATTTTCGACGACATTTCGCTCTGCCTTCAGTCCTGCCGTCGTCAACGGCTTCGAGCCTTCCGGCATGCGGAACATGTACTCGTTGCCGATATCGCCCGCATCTTCATACACGTTCAATCCCGCATACATATGTCCGGTCTCTTTGTCCGTCAATGTAAGCGATCCGTCCTCGGCCACTTCCGCTTTCAAACGATCGTTCTCCAACGTAAATTCGCCGGTAACAAGGCCTGCAGATTGTTCTTTCGCAGCTCCTGGCACCCATGCGAGCGTCTGATATCCGAGTGCCGGAATATCTTTCGCCTGCAAACGCACGTTGATGGAACGCGCCATGTATGGTTGACGGAATTTGTCCTTCGGCAAGTCATAACCGAAGGTAACGCCCGCATCTTCCCATTGGCAGTCCAACACGTTGCCGTCCGCATCGACGACTGCGCCCGGAACGATCGGCTCCTGCTTCATTTCCGCAGCCAATTTCGTCGGATGCCCTTCGCGGAAATAACGGCGCGACAGCTCGAGCTTCACTTCCACGATACCGCTGCGGTCATAGCCCGCCGTGTTGAACACGGTGAACGGTACCATGTCTTTGCCGCTATATACAGTCGTATCGATTTGCTTAAGCAAGCTATCGACCGTTTCATTAATAATCATTTCTGTCATATGCTTCGACTTCTCGAAGCGTGTAACCATCTCACGGTGCACTTCGTCCACGCTGCAGCCGCAGATGCTGTCATGTGGATGGTTCTGCATCAGTGTCTTCCATGCATACACGAACAGGTGATGAGGATAAGGCTTGCCTGCTTGATGCGCGAACGCAGCGAGCGGCTCTGCCACTTTCTCCAGCAGCGTCTGATTCTCGGCGTTCATCTGCTTCAGATAGACGCGGGAAGAAGCCGTATTGACGAGTGTATACCAGCCGTCCGTACGTTGGCTGCGCAGTTCGCCTTGAATCGTCTGCAGGTTCTCCGGCAACTCTTGCTTCAGCTCATCTACATAGTCGTTGAAGTTAGAGTGAACGAAGTCAACGTCCGGGAACAGCTTCTTCGCCACTTCGATCGCTTGGGACAAATCAGTCTGAATCGGCTGGTGGTCGCAACCATTCATGAACAGCAGATGGTTCGTCGACGCGAATTTCTCTGCATTTTCAATATGTTTTTCCCAATAAGCGACTGCTTGCTTCTCTTCTACAGGAACTTCCATGCCGTTGCAGTACCAGTTCGCGAACAAAATACCGATGACACGCGATCCGTCTGGGGATTGCCAGATCATTTCGGAGAACGGAGACTCATAAGCCGCATCCTCAGACACTTGGTTGTTGAAGCCAGTCGGCTTCACGCCGCGGCCGAATACAGCCACGTCAATATTGGCTTGCTTCAGCATTTGCGGAGCTTGTCCCATATTGCCGAATGAATCCGGGAAATAGCCTACCTTGGAAATGTGTCCGCCGTAATGAGCGCAGTCACGATGCCCGATCTGCAGGTTGCGCACGTTCGCTTCACTGCTCGTCAGGAACTCGTCCTGCAGAATGTACCACGGACCGATATGAATGCGGCCTTCATGGATATACTTTTCCAGCTTGCCTTTCATTTCCGGGCGAACTTGCAAATAGTCCTCCAGCATAATCGTCTGGCCGTCCAAATGGAAGCTCTTGAAGCCTGGATCGTGCTCCAACGTGTCAAGCAATGTATCCATCAATTCAATCAGTAACGCATGATGATACTCATATGGCATGTACCATTCGCGGTCCCAGTGAGTGTGCGAGATAATGTGGGCTGTCTTTTTCGTCATGTTCAATCCCTCTCTTCCTCTAGATGTTATGCTTTCAACCAGTGTTCGCGATAAATCAGTTCAGAGAACAAGCTGTTCGACCATGCAAACCATTCACGTGTGAATAGCGCTGGATCGTCGACATTAAAACCTTCGTGCATATATCCTGTATCGGCATCCGTCTCCGCAAGCAACGTCATTAACGAATCGATTTCTTCTTGGGAATTCGCCGTTAACCCTTGCATCGATAATGCAATGTGCCAGATGTAGCGTTCAGGCGTATGCGGGCTGCCGATGCCCTTCGCTTTTTTGCCGGCATAGAAGTACGGATTCTCTTCGCTTAAAATAAAGCGGCGCGTATTTTGATAGATTGGATCATCAGCCGTCGTATACCCGAGATACGGAATTGCGAGCAAGCTAGGTACGTTCGCATCATCCATCAGGTTAAAGTTACCGAAGCCGTCTGTTTCATATGCATAAATCTTGCCGTATTTCGGGTGGTGGAAGACGCCGTAATTTTGAATGCCATCCTCAATTTCTTCGTGCAAGGCACGCGCTTTTGCGGCAAACGGAGCATCTTGGTACACCGTTTCTGCGATTTCCTCCAAGTAACGCAGCACAACGACTGCGAACATGTTGGAAGGCACGAGATAACCGAATGTGCACGCGTCATCGCTTGGACGGAAGGCAGACCAGGTCATTCCCGTATAGTTAACCGGCATGCCCATGCCGTTGTTCTTCAACGTATCGGTTTTGCGGCAATCCATACGCTCGAAGCGGTATGGAGAGTGCTCGAAATGACGCTGCTCAGCCGTCCACAAGTCCATGATGATATAGGCGACCGTCTTGAATTCTCCGTCGAACAACGACGTATCCCCAGTCTCTTTCCAATAGAGATAGCTGAGCTGTAACGGATAGCACAAGGAATCGATTTCGTATTTGCGTTCCCATACCCAACCATTCAATTTCGTTTGGTCGCGGTGATGGATTTCGTCAAGCGGAATTTCTTCTTCATTAAAAGCATTGGCATACGGATCGATTTGAATGTACTTCAATTGTTTGCGTACCAGTCCAGCAATTACGCGGCGAACGTCAGCATCGTCTTTAGCAAGCGGCATGTACTGACGCACTTGAGCGCATGAATCACGCAGCCACATCGCCGGAATATCTCCGGTAAAGACATAGGACGTGCCGTCCTCATGCAATTTGGTCGTTGTTTGCAAGGTGTTCGGGAAGCAATTCAAGAACAGCTGCATCAATTTCGGGTTACCTGCCAATTTTGCCTTCGCTTCTTCCATCACGCGAAGCACGGCTTGCGGTAGACGTTCCATATCGGCTCTCTCCTTCTCCAATCCATCTGTGTGTTTTCTCTATAACAAATAAATCATTAAATATGTCAATCATATTGTATATAAGACATTGTGAAAATACAACTCATATAGTTCATGTTCAAAAAGGTCACTGAGCAACCTTATATAAACACAATCAGGTGAAGCCAACGCTTCACCTGATTGCACACATTGGGCTATTCATTTCGCTTATGCATTGCTGTCATTCCATGTTGTCAAATCTGCTGCAAGGCGAGATGCTGTTGCCTCATATGAATTACTGCTGTCTTACTTCTTGGATGCTTTCCACTCATCCAATTGTTTTTGCATTTCTGCTTGAACTTTGTCCAAACCAGCTTGTTTGAACTTCTCAACCGCTTTTGGAACATATACTTTCGGATCTACTGTTCCTGTGTACAAGGAAGCGTAGAATTCTTCTTTTACGTTCTGCAAAGCAGCAACTTCCGTTTTCACACTGTCCCCATTGAAGTGGAATCCAAGCAATGGCGCATTTTTAGCGGAATTGTTGAACTCTTCAAATTGTTCCCATTTGTCTTTAGGGTCAGTAGGCAGCTTATCCAAGATGAAGAAGTTACCCAGTGTAAAGGACGGCATATCGTAACCATCTGTTTTCGCAGGCAAGTATTCGATTGTTTCGTCGTCAATGCGTTTGTAGTGAACGCCTTCGATACCGTTGTTAATCAGGTTGCGCAAGTATTTGTCAGAGTTCAACAGGTTCAGGAATTCCATCGATTTCTCCGGATACTTGGAGTTAGCGGAAATACCGTGCATGGACCCCATTACGGACCAGTTGTATACATATGGCTCTGTGTAAGGCGTAGAGACGACTTCATAGCCCAATGTTTGGGACCAGAGGTTGTCTGCGAACGGTTGTGTATCCGGCATGTCAATAAGCCATTTGCCTGTTTTCATTTCGTCGCCGTTTTGAGCCGTTGCTGCGTCTTTTTTCAGATAGCCTTTTTTGTAGTAGTCATGCATTTTTTCGAAGTTCTTCATCATATCCGGTTGTTCCAATACGTTAACCAATTTCAGGTCATTCGTATCAGTCAAAGCTACGCCGATTGGCAAGTTCTCGGATACCAAGTCGTAAGGAACGCCGAATTTAAATTGCTTGTCAGCAGAGATTGGATACAATCCTGGTTCGCCTTCTTTAACTTTCGCAAGCAGCGGCTCCAAGTCTTCCAATGTTTTCACGCTGTTAATGTCAAGGTTGTATTTATCAACATATTCCTTATTGAAGCGGAATACTTTTTGCGCAGGCAATTCTTTGTTAACTGGAATTGCATACGTTTTTCCGTCGATTTTTGCCCCTTCCAGGAAGGATGGGTGAACGTTTTTCTTAATGTCTTGGCCATATTTCTCGAGCAGGTCATCCAGTTCGTAGAAAGCGCCTTTTTTAGCATTCGTTACATAATCAAATGCCCATGAGCAAGTGAAAGCGATGTCATAAGGTTCGCCAGAAGCAGCAATTACACCCATCTTTTGGTTATAATCGCCCCAGTCGAACATTTTCATTTTTACGGTAACGCCGATTTTGTCAGCTGTGTACTCGTTTACTTTCTCCATAACTTTGTCAACGTCTTTTTGCGGTGTACCAATCGTGTACCAGATCAGTTCAACCGGCTTTTCGTTTTTCCCTGCTTCACCTGTGCCGCCAGTAGCTTCTTCTTTTTTGCTACCGCAACCTGCCAGTGCCAAAGACGCGACCAACATGAGGCAGAACGTCATCAGCAACATTTTTTTTGCCTTAGCCATTTTGTTTCCTCCCCTTTTGTACCACACATAGTTGTGTATATTATTTCCGAACTAGCGGCATCTATTATGAACGGATGCCGCCGCCCGGGAAATAATCAAGATTGTAGGTATGTGTTACTCTTTAACAGCACCAATCGTCAATCCTTGTACGAAATAACGTTGGAAGAATGGATACGCACAAGCAATCGGCACAGTTGCCAACACGACGAGCGCCATACGCGTCGCTTCTTGCGGCAGCGAGCGGAGCAATTCAAGCGATTGACCCGAAGAGCTTAGCTGTGCGTTGCTGAGCAGGAACTGCATGCTGTTCTCGATCCGCATCAACATCGATTGGAGCGGAACGAGTGCCGGATTGTCAATGTAGAGCAAGGCGTTGAACCAGTCGTTCCAGAAGCCGAGTGTTGCGAACAACCCGATCGTGGCAATACCCGGCAAGGAAATCGGAAGCACGATTTTGAAGAACGCCCGCAGCTCGCCGGCCCCGTCTATTTTCGCGGATTCAATAATTGCATCCGGAACAGTCGTACTGTAGAACGTCCGCATGATGAGCACGTAGAACGCGTTCATGACGAGCGGAAGAATGAGTGCCCAGATGGAATCCTTCAAGCCCAATACTTGCGTAACTACCATATACGTCGGTACGAGACCGCCGTTGAACAGCATCGTAAAGAATGCGATGAAGGAGAAAAATCCACGGTACGTAAAGTTTTTGCGTGAAATCGCGTAGGCGTACAATGCAATCATAGCCAAGCTGACAACCGTACCGAGAATCGTAATAAATATTGTTACCCCGTAGGAACGAAGCAATTGATCCCCCGCTTTGAAAATGTATTCATAAGCAGAGAAGCTCCATTTATCCGGGAATATGCTGTACCCTTTCGTCGCTAACGATGATTCGTCCGTCAATGAGATGACAATAACGAACAGGAACGGATACACACACAGGAAAGCAAAACCACCGGCAATAATGTTGAACAGGATGTTCATGCCTTTCGGCAAGTCATGAACGTCACGATGTTTTTTCTTACGCAATGTCATTCCCCCCTATCCTAGAACAGTGCATTTTCTTTGTTGAATTTTCGTACAATCCAGTTCGAGGTCATGACGAGAATGAAACCGACTATCGATTGATATAGACCAGCAGCCGTACTCATCGAAATTTCGCCTGTCGCCTTCAGACCACGGTACACGTAAGTGTCGATAACGTTCGTAACCGCGTACAATGGACCCGAATCGCGCGGAATTTGATAGAACAGACCAAAGTCAGCATAGAAAATCCGACCAACCGCTAGCAAAGTCAAGATAGTGATGAGCGGCGTAATTGATGGAATCGTAATATGGCGGATTTGCTGCCATTTGCTCGCTCCGTCAATCATCGCGGCTTCATAGTACGTCTTGTCGATACCTACAATGGCCGCCAAATACACGACGCTGGAATAACCGATCCCTTTCCACAGGTTCAAGAACACCAGAATGTAAGGCCAGTACGTCGTCTCCGAATACCAAGATAACGGGTCTTTGCCCATCCACGTCAGGAATTGGTTCATAACCCCTTTGTCTACGCTCAGGAAGCTGAACGTAAAGTATCCGACGATAACCCAAGACAAGAAGTGAGGCAGGAACATCCCCGTCTGATATACTTTAGCCAATCGCTTGTTGACGATTTCGCTTAAGATAATAGCCATCGCCACGGCACATACGAGACCAAGTGAGATAAACACTAAGTTGTATAAAATCGTATTACGTGTAATGACATAGGCGTCATTCGTACTGAAGAGATATTCGAAATTTTTAAATCCTACCCATTCGCTCTGCTGTAAGCTAGCGAGGAAGCCGTCTCTGCTAAAACGATAATCCTTGAAAGCGATCACAGTTCCGAACATCGGCAGGTAGGAGAAGAACAAAAACCACAAGGCTCCTGGCAGAACCATGAGAAGAAAGATCCGATTGCGGTTTAAGTTCGAAAAAGCATTCTTGATGGATTGCATCCGATCATCCCCCGTTGCTATGTTGTACATTTAGCGTACCCCAATTAATACGTTTCCAATAGTCAACAAACTTTAGATTTGGTGTACAAAATAAAGAAAGGGCTTTCACGCCGAAACTATTGCTCCGTTTCGACGTGGATGCCCTTTCCTATTATGGTTTTCATCCCAATTCAATCTGTCTTCCAATGGATTTCACGGTATTCTTTAGGAGAAATGCCGACGTACTTTTTAAATTGTTTGTAAAAATAACTTTTGTCCCAATATCCGACTTTCGCCGCAATATCTGTCATGCGAAAGTTCGTTTCGACTAACATTTCCTTTGCTTTTTTAATCCGTGTCTTATTCAAATAATCGGAGAAGGTGGATTGCACTTCTTTTTGGAACAATTGACCTAGGTAGACCGGATTAATGTTATAGATCTGACTCAGCGTCTTCAGCGACAATTCCTCCGCGTAGCGGTCATGAATGTCATGCAGCACTTGCTTCACGACCGGACTCATATCTTCCGGTTCAGCCAGTCGTTCAATCATGCGCCTGGCCACCTGCATCACATGCTCCTTCAATGCATCCAACGTCTGCATGTGATACACTTCATCGAACCAATCCTGCTCATCATCCAGCTGCAAGATGGCTGAATCCTTCATAGATTGCTTCCAAGCAATCAGGAGCTCCACCGCAAAATTACGAATGTCACGGGGTGCCACCCCTTCCGTCACGGACAAATGGTCGAAATCCCGCTGCAGCTGTGCGGCGATTCCGCCCCGGTCACGGGCATACAATAGCTTCACATAGGGTTCCGTCTCTGGTTGAACGGCAGCCGGACGCGAGGAGCGGTAGCTTGCGATCTCATCGCAATCGACGACATCGTCATCGAGCCGTACGAGATGATACGGCTGCACCTGCTTCGCATGTGTGAAGCTCAGCGACGCATTGGCGTACCCGTCCTGCACACTGCCTATCGTCACTTGCAGCGGCGTCAGCAATCTGCTCTCCGCTTCCTTCTTCCACTCGCGCAGCTTCTCCATAATCGGCTGCTTGTCCGCAGGTTGGCATAAGCCGAATACAATGGCCGTCTCGCCATCCCACTCCCTGACGCAGAAGCCTCCAGACGCTGAGTCGAGAAGCGCTCTTGCCTCCTTAGCAACCGCTTCCTGCTTTTGATAGTCCAATTCATTGTCCATCCGAACCTCAGGCCGAACCAATACAACCATATAGTATGGATGCTTGAACTGAATATCGAGCAAATCGGCACGCTGCTGCAGCTCTTCCAAATGGATATGATCGCGCAGCCAGCGGTACAGCACATTATCGCGCAAGATGTCGCGGTTATGCTGTTCAGTCATATGGTGCATGCGGGACTGGTCTAATTTTTGCACTGTATTTTCCAACGTTGATCGAAATTCCTCAATATTAATTGGCTTGAGCAGATAGTTCTCTACTCCCAGCTTGATTCCTTCCTTTACATATACAAATTCGTTATATCCGCTTAAAATGATAAATCTCGTGTGCGGATGAACCTGTTTTACTTTTTCTATTAATTGAAGTCCGGTCATCTTCGGCATCATAATGTCGGTAACGACCAAATCGACAGGCTGGTCTTTTAAGATGTCCCATGCCGCTTCACCATTTTCTGCTTGACCGACAATCCGAAACCCGTAATCGTTCCATTCTAAAATCGATTGCAAACCATCAATAATAAACGGTTCATCATCGACTAAGAACACATCATACATCGTTTATCCCCCCAACCCTAGTCCACCCATTAGTTAAGCGGCACGCAAATGGTAACGATCGTGCCTAGGTTCAATACACTGTCAATCGTCAAGCCATATGATTCGCCATACAAGATTCTGAGGCGTTCCTGTATATTTTTCAAACCAAGCGATCCATGATCTTGAATCTGGGCTTCGTCCAGCTCTTGCTGAATTTGCTTGAGACGTTCCGGTTCGATCCCTTTCCCGTTATCGGAAATGCGGATGACGAGTTCCTCTTCCGACTGCATCACTTCAATTAAGATGTGATTGTCGGTCCGCTCCAGACCAATACCGTGAACCAAGTAATTTTCGATGATCGGCTGCACCGACAGCTTCATAATATTATAACCGCCCAGTCTTTCATCCATATGGATCGTGTACTGTAGTTTATCCCGGTACCGGATTCGGGTCAATTCCAAGTATCTGCGGCAGTTCTCGATTTCTTCATTGACTGTAATGACCGTCTTATCTTTAACCATATGTCTGAACATCGAAGCAAGGCTATAGATCATCTCCCCCACATCATGAACGCCTTGCGAGATGGCACGCATCCGAATTACTTCCAACGTATTGAATAGAAAATGAGGCTTAATCTGGGCTTGCAGCGCGATAAGCTCCGCGTGCTTCTGCTTCAATTCTGATTTATAAAAACGGTTGATATACTGCTTCAAATCTTCACACATTTTATTGAAGCTTTCCGAAATCAGACCAAGCTCGTCTTCCCGATCCACAGGCAAACGCGTATTCAAATTGCCGTCCTGCACCTTCTTCATCGCCTTGACGATCGTCTGCGTGCGGCGGGACAGATGGAGCACAGAAAAATAGGTCAGCGTCAAAACGGTGACAATGCACAGAATCGTAACGATGCCGATTGTATTTCTGATCCCGGATAAATGATCGGTAATCGCGGCTTGCGGCAAAGCACCCACTACCGTTAGTCCAAGCTTGTTCGTCTTGGATACGATGACGTATGACTTCTGCCCATCCAGATCAACTGCTTGCGACTTATTCCGGTCTATGGAAGCCAACTTGTCAAAGTTCGGCCATACTTGACCATCATAGGCCGCTTGGGCGGGATATACGATCTCCCCTTTTGGATTCAGGACAAGCCACTGCTCTCCTCTAATGGAAGACCCGAGCTGGCGCGCAATCCCATTGGCATTGAAATCTATCGAGATATGCCCCGCCGTCAATAGCGTCTCCGGACTGCTGATGCGTGTCGTCACAGTGAATAACGGCATATCTCGGGTTGTGTCCGTAGTGTTCACCGGCTCCTGAACGCCCTGTTCGACATCCGAAGGAGCTGGATCGGCAGTTCCGTTCTTCGCTTCAGTTCCCGCCTGCTTCGCCTTCTGACTCATATAGGAAGGATTCTGAAAACCGTAACGCTCCCGTCTCCATTGTTCATTCAGCCCGGGCTCCTTGCTCCAATCATACATTTTGCCGCTTAACGCTTGCACACTGTACATCAGGGCAAATTGCTTCGTAGGACTGATCAAATTAATGTTCTGCAAATCGGGATCTTTCCAGAATTGCAGTACATAAAAATCCTGTAGATTGCGGGTAAAAAACACGTTGCTTGAGCTATACGTATCGAGGCGGTAGCGAATGTATTGCTCATATCCTTGCTCGAGCAAATAAACCGTGTCGCGTATGAGCATATTATCTTGGAACACCTGCTGGGTTATCGCCTGCGCCAAATCGTATTTCTGATCCAAATAGCGATTCATGTTATCCACGATGCGCTGCTGCTCCAGCAAAGCAGTATTAATATCGTTGCGCGCAAAATATTGGTAGGCGAACACGGATACGGTGAGCAAGGAAGCGACCGCGATAAAGGAGTACACGGCAATCAATTTATTGAACAGCTTTTTCTTGAAATGCTTTTGATAAATTTGTTTGAACATGATGGCGCTTACCTCCATCGTTAAATTAACGATTTGTCTGTGGCAGAGGTCACTTACAATGTCCTCTTTGAAAAGTTGCCTTTTTGAATACGGGCTATTCGTTTTTCGGCAGATTCGTGCTTACATTACACCCTTCTTATTACTTTATCAAACGTTTGCATGTAGAAGGAGAACCAAATGGTGCCAGAGCCACATTTTTTACTGTAAAACTACAATTCCTTCACTAGACTTTACCATACACCTATAATATCATAATCAATATATTAAATATAAATTAATTGCGTTCTAAAGAGGAGGCCCTTCCTATGTTCTTAACGGAAAACAAGCTGCAAGCTCGCTTGCAGGAATTGAACGACTTGCGTTACCGCGATCGTATTGGCATTCCGGTATTCCACAGCCAGGTCAACGAAGGGAAAGAAATTGCGCCTGAGCTGCCCGAGGGCGGCGAATGGACCGATCTGCGCGTCGGCGAGAAATGGAAGGGACGCGACCTGTATCTGTGGATGAAGGCGTCACTGGATGTTCCAGCCGAATGGTCTGGCCGCAAGGTGCTCGGACGATTTGACTTCGGCTCGACAGGCGGCGGCAACAATTCCGGCTTCGAATCACTGTTCTACTTTGAGGGCAAGCCGTATCAAGGTGTTGATTCGAATCACCAGGAAGTATTTTTCCCAGAGCGTGTCTCGGGCAACAAGCTTGATCTGACGTTCCGCCTCTGGTCCGGTCTGGAAGGCGGCGGACAGCCACAGGAGCAAGAGCATGACATTAGACGCGCCGAGCTGTGCTGGCTCGACGAAGCTGCGGACGATTTGTTCTATACCGCATGGGCTGCGCTCGATACGAGTCAGGTATTGGAAGAAGGCCGTCCAGAGAAGCCGTTGCTGTTAAAGGCGGTCAATGACGCATTCCGCCTGATCGATTGGGCGGTGCCGGGCTCTGACGAGTTCTATGCGTCAGTGGCGGAAGCGCGCGATACCCTCCATGCTCAGATTGACCGCATCGAGAAAGCATCACCGGTAACAGTGCAATGCATCGGCCATACGCACATCGACGTCGCTTGGCTATGGCGCTTGAAGCATACGCGCGAGAAATGCGCACGCTCCTTCTCGACGGTGCTGCGCTTGATGGAACAGTTCCCGGATTATGTGTTCCTGCAGACGCAGCCGCAGCTCTATGATTATGTGAAGAGCGATTATCCAGAACTGTATGAAGGCATTAAAGCCCGCGTGAAGGAGGGACGTTGGGAAGCGCAAGGCGGCATGTGGCTTGAAGCCGATTGCAACCTGACGAGCGGTGAATCCCTCGTGCGGCAATTGCTGGTGGGCACGCGCTTCTATCGCGACGAGTTCGGCCAAGAATGCGATTATTTGTGGCTGCCGGATGTGTTTGGCTACAGCTGGGCCCTGCCGCAAATATTGCGCAAATCAGGCATCCGCACGTTCATGACGACGAAGATCAGCTGGAACCAATACAACCGCATTCCGCACGACACGTTCAAATGGCGCGGTATCGACGGTTCCGAAGTGCTGACCCACTTCATCACGACGCCAGAGCCTTGGAGCCAGCCAGGTTCCTGGTTCTATACGTATAATGGACATATCATTCCGAAGACGGTCAAAGGAATATGGGACGGCTACCGCAACAAGGAACTGAACCAGGACCTGCTCTTGTCCTATGGCTATGGCGATGGCGGCGGCGGTGTCAACCGCACGATGCTCGAAATGCGGCGCCGTCTGGATAAGATGCCAGGCATGCCAAAGATCGAGACAGGAACCGCAGGCTCGTTCTTCAACAAGCTGCACGAGACGGTGGATAATACAAGCGAATACGTCCATACGTGGGACGGCGAGCTGTACTTAGAATATCACCGCGGAACGTACACGAGTCAAGCGTACAATAAGCGGATGAACCGCAAGCTTGAGCTCATGTACCGCGAGGCTGAATGGCTGAACGCGCTCGACAGCTT
Organism: Paenibacillus sp. OSY-SE; assembly: GCF_000283315.1. NCBI lineage: Bacteria > Bacillati > Bacillota > Bacilli > Caryophanales > Paenibacillaceae > Paenibacillus > Paenibacillus sp. OSY-SE. Next base: position 40,301 of record NZ_ALKF01000173.1, read on the forward strand.
GCGTTATGGCTGGGAGCGTTATCGCCACGACGAGTTGAACGAAGGCTGGAAGATCATTCTTCGCAACCAGTTCCACGATATCATTCCGGGCTCCTCGATACACGAAGTGTACGAGGACAGCACCGCGGAATATGCGGAAGCGTGGCAGCTTGGTGAAGGCGTGCTGAACGAGTCCGTGCAGAAGCTCCTTCCGGCTGGCAGCGCGGGCACGTTCACGGTGTGGAACGGATCGCCGTGGACGGCCACCCACTGGGTGAGCATCGATGCGGCCGCAAGCGGCGCAGCTGGCGCATGGCTGGACGCAACGGGCGGCACGCTGCAAGCCCAGCGCACGGATGGCGGCTGGATAGTCGAGGTGAAGGACGTGCCGTCCATGGGCTTCACGACGATCCGCTTCCGGGCGGAAGAAGCTCCAGCTGCAGCAGATGTATCGGGGTCGCCATTTGCGGTGAGCCCTTCGGGCGTGGACACGCCGTTCTACACGCTTGCGTGGAACGAAAATGGCCAGCTGACCAGTATCTACGACAAGCAGGCAGAGCGCGAAGTGCTGGCGGCAGGCGCACGCGGCAACGTACTGCAGGTGTTCGAAGATAAGCCGCTTGCTCACGAAGCATGGGATATCGATCTTTTCTATCAGGAGAAAATGCGTGAGGTGACGACGCTGGAATCTGTGGAAACGATGGAGAACGGCGAACTCCGTGCAGTCGTCCGCTTCACTTGGACGTACATGAAGGCGACGATCGAGCAAGATATGATCGTTTACGCGCATAACCGCCGCATCGACTTCAAGACGGAGGCTGATTGGCGCAATCCGAAGCAATTGCTGAAGGTGGCGTTCCCAGTCGATGTGCGTGCAACGGAAGCGACGTACGATATCCAGTACGGCAACGTAAAGCGGCCGACACATTGGAATACGAGCTGGGATTGGGCGCGGTTCGAGTCCGTAGGCCATCAATGGGCCGACTTGTCCGATCGCGGCTACGGCGTCAGCTTGATGAACGATTGCAAATACGGCTATGACATTAAAGACAACGTTATCCGCCTGTCGCTCATCAAGTGCGCGACTCACCCTGACCCGACGGCTGACCAAGGGTACCATGCATTTACGTACTCGCTGCTGCCGCACACAGGCGATTGGTATGCGGGCCATACCGTTCAGGAGGCTTGGATGCTGAACAACCCGCTCCGTTGCACCGTAGGCCGGGGCGAGCAGGATGAATTCTCGATGTTCCGCATCGACGCGCCGAACGTCATGATTGACGCCGTGAAGAAGGCGGAAGACAGCGAGCAGGTCGTACTGCGCGTACACGATTTCTCTGGCTCCCGCAGCAACGTTCGCGTGATAAGCGACCTGCACATCAAGTCTTGGCAGGAATGCGACTTGATGGAGCGTCCGCAGGGCGATGTGCTGAAAGACGAATTTGCCTTTACGCTCAAGCCGTATGAAATTCGTACGTTCTTGGTTACGTTGACATAAATCCAACAAAAACAGCAGCCTGCACCGGCACTTCGGTGTAGGCTGCTGTTTATCTTTACTTCTCTATATCCGTATTAAACTTCTGCGCTCCCTCTTCGTGAGCCGTTGTCGAAGCACAACCAACTAAAACGGAAAATAACAAACCAAAATAATCGTATTACTGCGGATCAAAAACACCTCCTCCACAATAAGGTAAATTAGCTATTGGGGTCCACCAACTTATCAGCAGTTCCACCTGCAACGTATTGATGGCATTTTTCGCTACAGGAGAAACAAATACAAATAAGCTTATCTCATCTTCCATTGGATTTTGTCCAATGGAACAGCACCTATGCCTCTTCTACAACAGGTTTCATTGGAATTATCCAATGCTTTGCCATTCCATTGAGGAGCAATCACTGAAAAGCGCCAAATCCACTGGACATAATACAGTCTGAACACCATTTAGACGCTTAAACCGTACATTTCACTGTATATTTTCCAATGGAACTAACTTCGACTGCGGAGAACAATCTAGCTCAAGTTATTTATAGTAGAGTACGTTCTGTTTCCGGATACCCCTTTTAAATAGCATTGTTCATGCATGATACACCCACTAGCCACTCCGTAATCGTGTGCTATCTTATTCATTAGACGAAGAGCTCATTTAAAATGTTAATAAAAAGAAAAACTCCCCTAGAGGTAACAATTGAAAACACATCTTAACCTATGTGTTTTCTCATTGTTACCTACAAGGGGTAGCGCATGTTAACTATTTAATTTCGGATAACTTTGCCCAAGAAACGCTTCACCGGGCCGTAAGGCGTATCCAGCACTTCGTAGAAATTGACGATAACCGGGTATCTCACACTTACCATGTCAATATTCTGGAAGATGATGTTCTGCTCGCCCTCTGCCAGACGAGGCTCCTCGACGAGCGAGAACAGCTTCGTTCCGAGCACGCGGCCGCCGTGATCCGTCATTTCCAATCTGATTTTGGACAAGCTCGGATCGGCCATTACCTGTTGGGCGCGATCGATATTGAGCTTCAGCTTCAATGCATATGAGGTTGATTCCATTATCGAATTTCCGTCCCGGAGCCACTTGCCCTCCCAATCGTCGATCTTCAATCGGAACGGGTACATGTCGAACAACAAATCACCTGTATAATCAGGACTCGTCTTAAAGCGGAACGTATCGACGACGAATGGATACTCCTTCTCTTCGCGGCTATCAACAATATGAAGCAGCAGCTCTTGTCCCTTATCCCCATCAGGCAGAACGAACAGATGCGATTCAACGACAGCCGCATTCGGAATGAGCGCCTTCTTGTCTGTCTTGGAACCGATCCGTTCTCCGCCGAATCGGGCTCCGTCCTTATTCTCCAATTCAGCGTGGAACGATGGCAGCACAACGGAAGAGCCGCTCTTGTTCTCGAGCTTGAAGCGAAGCAGCAGCGCTTTGAAGCCCGCTTCTTTGTTCTCCAGCGTCGTCTCTTCCTCGATCGATACTTTCAATCCCTCGGGGAACAAATCAACCCCTGCTCCGAACTTCATCGGCTCCCGCAGCTTGTAGTCGGTCGGTGTCACTTGGGCTGACGCTTGCTTCGTAATGTTAATGAAGAGACGCCCTACTTGATACGTAACAGCTTGCGTCGCATCGGCCGCTCCCGGAGGCTGGAACGATTCCGGCGTCATCAGCTGCAAGCCGGTCAGCTCCGCACGGGGCCCTGTCTCGACCGCAAATCGGAGGGTCGCACCTTCCCCAGGCAAGAGCGACTCGGGAACTTTACCAAGCTTCTTGCTGTAATACAGTTCATTGTTAGACCAGGCAATCAACTTAAAGTCAGGCACACTTTCCCGTATGCTGTTCCGGTTCTCTACGCGGAACGTGACGACATGGATGGACTCCAGCTTTTCTTTGCCGCGCTCTGCCGCCTGTTCCGGCTTGCCTGAGCTCTTCACGATGCTTATCGGCGTATAGATAAGCATAGATGTATCAGACAATGCGCTCAACTGAAAAGGTTGGCCCCACTCCTTAATCGATTCAGGATCGGTTATCGGCGTGTAGTCATTCTCCCATGCCTGCTGCGGCATATTCATTGTGGCGATGGCAGTCTCCTTTTTCGGATACACCTCACGATTGATTTCCTTCCATATAAATCGGACAGGAGCAGCCGTTTCCTCAGCCATCACATGGCTCATCCAGCGCCATTCGGCCATTTCGCCCGGCGACAGCACGCGCGCATTGTTCGAGCTGGGCTCCATGGCGTACTCCGCCTTATTATCCATTTGCACGAACAGCTCATAGTCAGGCAGGCGAAGCCGTTTGCCCGATTCGTTCTTTAGCTTAATTACAGCGGCAACCTGCCGCCCCTCAGTCGTATCGCTATTGATGACATCGGCTAGCTCGATTTGTAATCGGAACTTGGCCTTCATATATTCCGTTGCATTGGGTGTCGACGTTTGTACCGGTATAGTCGGATTAGTGTTGTTAACATTTTTAGCTTTATTAGCGGTATAGTCCGGTTTTTCCTGAGTCCCCTGATTGACCGGGTTGGCTACGTTAGGCTTCTCCCCCTTGGCGGCATGAACGGTTGCACGACCGTCATCCGCAGGTTGGCGCGCGTAGACCGAAGTCGAGCCAACGCTGATTCCAAGTAGAACAGCGGCAGCTGTCAATTGAATCAATTTTCTATTCATTTCTCGCCATCTCCTTTACTGCGCAAGCCGCACCTGCTGCTTATCCTTTAGTTGATGCTGACCTGAGACTATAATGGACTCTCCTTCCCGCAATCCGTCCGTCACCGCATACATGGCTTCCTCCAACGGACCCAGAGTGACAGAACGCTTCACTGCCTTACCGTCTTTATATATAAAGACGAATGTCGCTCCCTGGTCGCGCACGACTGCGTTCGCCGGCACGACAGGAACCTCGCGCTCTTTCTCTCCCGCCAGGCTGATCTGAACCTTCATTCCCGGCTTCAGTTCAAGCTTGGCATTATCCGCCTTCATCTCGATGGCATATGTGCGCGTATCCATATCCATGACGGAAGACAAATATGTGATTGTTCCATTAAGGCTTTTCTCCCGGCTGCCGGATACATAAAAAGCCAACGTCTTTTTACCGTGCACGAGCGGGAGCATATCTTCGGCCAGCTTCGCCTGAACACGCACCGTGCGGATGTTGGCGACGCGGCCCAGCTTCGTCCCGGAAGCCACAGTCATCCCAGCGAGAGCTTCCCATTCCGTCAATATGCCATCGGCAGGCGCTTTAATTTCCGCTTCTTCCAGCGCGAGGTTCGCCTCCGCCAACTGATACTGAGCGGCCGCGATTTGATCCTCGACCGTCACATCGGACTTAACGCTCTCCGCCGTATCCAGCTTCATTTTCAGCACTTGCAAATCAAGGTTGGCATTTTTAAGCTGCATCTCCGCCTGTTCGATGGCCGTTTTTTCCACCGTGCCTTCGTCATATCCGTTTTTCAGCTTGTTCAGCGCCTTCGTCTGCTCCTCAATTTGGGCTTCCAGCTTCGTAATCGACAAGCGCGCTTCAGCCATGTTCACGCGCTTGGTCTCCCGTGATGACGTAAGCAGCTTCTGGGCGCTCTGCAACGCGAGTTCCGCCCGCCGTTTCTGCGACTCAATGCGGGCTACATCCGTGCGGGCAATCACTTCCCCGCGTCTGACCTGCTCCCCGCGCTGCTTCTGCACCGACACGACATCGCCCGCTCCCTTCGCGACGATATCCATCATGACCGATGGAGTAATATCGGCTACAACCTCCGCCGGCGCTCCCATCGGCTGCTTGGCCACAGCCGCCGTCTTGACCTCGGGAATGGATGTCTGCTGCCCGCTCTCTGCTCCCGGCTCATTGGCCTGGTCTGGCTGAGAACATCCGGCGGCGACAACAACCGTTCCCGCGAGTATCGCCAGGAGAAGCGCTCTTGTGATGCGGCTGCTTCTATATGTTTGATTCATGAGTTATATCCCCTTTCCTGCGGCATGCGGTGCCGCATCGTTCCCCGGTTGTCCGGAAGCGCGCTTACCGCTTCGCTGCCGCTGGGCAATGATATCGTAAATGATCGGAACGACGACGAGCGTTAAGAGCGTAGATACGGTCAGCCCGCCGATAACGACAACCGCCAACCCCCGCGAAATGAGCGTTCCATGGCCGAACCCGAATGCAAGCGGCAGCAACGCCATAATCGTGGCGCCGGCTGTCATGATGATAGGACGCAGACGGGAGAGCCCCGCTTCGATCAATGCCGGACGAACACCCCATCCCGCTTCGCGCAGCTGTTGCGCCTTGTCGAGATACACGATGGCATTCGTCACCACGATGCCGATAAGCATCATGAAACCGATGAGGGATGTAATATTGATCGATTCATTGGTTACAAACAGCCCAAGCACGCCGCCGATAGCCGCGAACGGCAAGGAGAACAATATGGCAAATGGCGCGCTCGCATTGCCGAACGTCAGCACCATAATCAAGTACACGACGAATACCGCAGCGCCCATTGCCACAAATAGCTGACTGAAGCTCTCGCCGATGTCCGCGCTCACGCCCGTTACTGAACGGCCAACGCCTTCAGGCAGCTCGATCAGATCCAATCCGGCCGCAATCTGGACGCTGATGCCGCCCTTGTTCTGTCCGGTAATTTTTGCGGTTACGTTGATAACTTGCTTTTGATTGTCCCGCTTAATGGAGGCAGGCGCTTGCACCCGTTTGATGTCCGCAATATCAGAGATCGCTATCGTATCTTGAGTCGGTGTCTTCAATTGGATAAGGCCAACAGACTGCAAGCCGTTCCGCCCCCCGCCCTCGGTTTCCACTACAGTAGGAAGCAGTCCTTCCTCATACCGATATTCGCCAATTTTGTTTTGAAACAACCACGTTTGCAGCGTGTTCTGCACGACAGCAGGGGTAAGCCCGAATTGATTCGCTTTGCGCGGATCGACATCAATGACGACTTCCGATGTGGCTTCACTCAATGAGTCCTTGATTTCAGACAGCTCAGGGAACTTCTTCATTTCTTGCTTGATGACGGCGGCGGCCTGCCTCAACTGAGCAGCGTCTTCTCCAGACAGAACGTAGGTGAAATCCGGCGACGAGCCGGCAACTCCTGACAAAGTCATCGTATCCAATTCCGACCCTGCCGGAATGAGCTTGGCCAGCTTCGCTTTATATTCCCGCTTTGCCTGATCGACATCAGCCTCTTCGTTCACTTCCGTATATATTTGTGCCGTATATGGCATTGGACTCGGCACGCCGCCATAACCGACCAGTGTTTCGATGAATGTGAACAGAGGGCGGTCCTGCCCGTCCCGTGCCGCACGCAGCTCTGCCTCCATTTCTTTCAAGATGAAGTCTGTCGTCTTCAAGGAACTCTCATAAGGCAGCTTCACCGTGAAGTAGAACTGACGCGGCGGATTACCTTCCGGCATAAAGGTAAAGGAAAGCAGCGGCACAATCGCCACCATCGTGACGATGAACAGCAGACCCGATATAAGCAGGGTCTTCAAGCGGTGAGCCAAAGACCACTCCAGCAATCGCCGGTAGCTGGACGCAAGAACCGATGGCTTGGACTCGTCGTGCCCCTTGATATCAGCCTGCTTCAGCACGATCAGCTTGGCAAGCATCGGGATAACGGTCAAGGCAACCAGCAGCGATGCCATCAAGGCGCAGGCCAGCGTAATGGCGAAGGGACGGAACAATTGACCGGCCGGTCCGCTAATCATGCCGATTGGCGCAAATACGCCCACTGTCGTCAACGTGGATGACGTGATGGCATTCGCCACTTCCTTGGTCGCCAAGGCGATGACCGACTCATTCTTCTCAGTAGCACGCTGGAGCTTGGAATATATATTTTCAATGACGACGATGCTGTCGTCGACGACGCGGCCAATCGCTATAAACATGCCGCCCAGCGTCATAATATTAAGCGATATGTCCATCCATTTCATAAGCAGCAGAGCGATGAGCACCGACAGCGGAATGGACACGAGCACGATTAGCGTCATCCGCATATTTCTCAGAAAGACAAGAACCATGAGCGATGCCAGCAAAGCGCCGACAAGCCCTTCGCGCACAAGTCCTCCGATGGATTCTTTGACTTCGTCTGCGTAATTGTATACCTTCTTGAAGGTTACGCCCGCGAGATCCGACTTCCACTGTTCCATCAGGAGATCCGCCCCGGTGGTGAACTCGACTGCATTCGCGCCGTCTGCCTTATACAGCAAAATGCCGATGGCCGGTTGATCGTCCAGCCTTGCCATGAACTTGGACTCGGTAATCTCGGCAATCCTCCCCAGTTCGGCAAGGTGCACCGTTCCTCCTTGGGCCGTCCGCAAAGGGATATCCTCAAGCTGCTTCACGCTGCTTATTCCGTTGTCCATGCGTGCAAGAAGCGTGTTCCCATCCAGCTCCACCATTCCCGCAGGCCCGGTTGCCAGAGCGCTGCGCAGCGCCTCCGACACTTGCGCCGGCGCAAGCCCGTATGAGCGGAGCCTCTCAGGCGATAGACGGATGTTGAGCGTCGTGCTGCTCGCTCCGATAATATCCATATGATCCAAGCCCCTTAATGCTTGAAAACCTGGTTTGATCGTCTTCTCGAAATGCTGTTCCAGTTCAGGCTGCGTCATGCCTTCGTCCGCATACATGGCCAAGTAATAGGAAGGGATCGATGCAACGCCGAGCGTAGATACATGAGGGCGATCCATACCAGCCGGGAATGAGATTTCCTGAATCAAACTTTCCATATCCGATTTCTTCCGATCCGTATCCACGCCTTCCTCAAATGTCACGAGGATCACAGATGTCTGGGCGCTCGACGTCGAGGAGATCGACTTCACGCGCTCCATGCCGGATATTTTTTTCTCAATCGGCTTCGTCACCTCCTCCATCACATCCTGCGGAGGGGCCTCATACTGTGCAGTCACTAAGACGAGCGGGAACGAGATGTTAGGCATGTTATCTATTTTTAAGCCCGTGGACGCATACAACCCTCCCCCGAACAGCATCGCTACGATAATAAGAACCGCAGCCACATTTTTCATTGAAAATCGAATTAATGCGTTCATACTTTCCTCCTTGTCTCCTCCTTACATGGCTTTATGTACCAAGGTTCCGGCCTAGAACATAACGTAACAATGAAATATGAACGGAGCATGAACAAAGGAAAATTAAGGAACAAAAAAACCATAACCGCAGCGAACACGGTTATGGTCGTGGAAAACATACATTACCTTTTTACTATGAATAAATAGCATGGCAAGAGACACTATTGGCGAATTATCCTTTTATTAACGGCAGTGTCACCGTCACCTTCGTTCCTTGACCGCTCACGCTTGCCAGCGCAACCGTTCCGTTATGCAGAGACATGACCTTGTTCACAATCGCCAAGCCGAGACCGCTTCCGTTACCGTCACGCCGCCGTGACCGATCCGCCTTATAGAACCGTTCGAACACCCGGTTCAAATCCTCTTTAGGTATGCCGATACCGGTATCGGAAATGACAACTTCAATTCCTTTTGACTGGCGGGACAACACGATTGTGATCGTTCCGTTATCCGGAGTGAATTTCATACTGTTGCCAATCAGATTCATCCAGACGAGACTTAGCATGTCTTCGTCTGAAGTAATCGTGACCGCTTCTAACTGCAGGTCCATCTGTAATGATTTGGCCTGCCATTGCGGTTCAAAGGCAACAATAGCTTTACGAAGTTGTTCGTCTAATGAATAGGTCCTCATATTTACAGGATGATGCTCTGACTCCAAGGAAGCGAGCTGCAGCAGATTGTCACTTACACGGGACAATCGTTCGCTTTCCGTCATAATAATTTGCAGGTACCGTTCACGTTGTTGTTCAGGGACAACGTTATTTTTAAGCGCTTTGGCGAAGCCGAATATCGACGTCAAGGGTGATTGAATCTCATGGGAGACATTCGAGACGAAATCTTGCCGCATTTGCTCCACCTGATTCAACTCTTTCGCCATGTTGTTGAAGCTTGCCGCCAATTCACCGATCTCATCCCTTCTTTTCATGCGCAATTCGGTCGTAAAATCACCCTTTGCCATTCTCCTTGTAGCCGCGGTCATCTTCTTCACCGGAAGGACGATATAGCTCGCAGCCACCAAGAAGCATAAGCTTCCCACTACGAGCACGACGATAAGCACCATGATGATGAAGCGTCCGATGACGTCCAAGCCGCCGATGGACATCTGTAAAATTAGTGCCTGCCGCTCTTCCCCAATATCTACAGGAATCCCGATAATCGGAACACTCTCGTTGTTAGCCGCGGTCATGCGGACCTTTTCGCCCGCCAACACTTGCTTAATCTGTTCCGCTTCCACAGGGTAGAGCTGATGCCTGTTAATGCTACGCTGCAGCACAGTGCGGCCCTGATTATCGAAAATTTGCACTTGAAACAAATCAAGTGACTGCATCGATAGCAAATATTGTTCAAATTGAGACAGCGGCATGCCCGCTCGAAGACGGGCCAGATCTTCTCCCAGCTTCGATAAATCGCGATACGCAGCCTCTTCCATCTCTTTTTGAAACAGCATCCCCGAAACAGAAAACGCAGCGAAAATGCCGACAATAAGCGCTAGCATAAAAGTGAGCACAACCTGCACATACAGCGTCTTAATCATGGTATACCTCTAAGCGGTAGCCGAGACTGCGGGCTGTAACGATGTTGAATATGTCCGTATAACTGGAAAAACGTTCGCGAAGGCGCTTAATATGTACGTCTACCGTGCGATCGTCTCCTACGTAATCGATTCCCCATATTTCTTGAATCAGCTGCTCGCGCGTCAAGATTTGTCCTGGGCAGCTTGCGAGCTTAAATAGCAGCTCGAACTCTTTCAACGGCAATGTCATAGATGAATCGTCTTCCGGCTTAATCACTTTATAACTGCTGCGATCCAACCGCAGCTGGCCAAGCTGGACAACTTGTGAATATACGATCCGATAACGTCGAAGCAACGCTTTCACTCGCATGACGAGCTCCATCGGATCGAACGGCTTCGTTATGTAATCGTCAGTACCAAGCTGAAACCCTTTGATCTTCTGCCCCGGCTCCCCCTTCGCGGTCACCATAAGCAAGGGCAAATCAGGATAGCCGCGCCGCAGCTTGCTGCACAGTTCCCACCCATCCATACACGGCATCATAATGTCCAAAATAACCAAGTCCACTCGATTCACTTCCATTAGTTGAATGGCTTCCAATCCATCCCTTGCTTCAAGCACCCGGAACCCTTCGTTACGCAAATACAATCCGATAAGCTCGAGAATATGATCGTCATCATCCGCTACCAATATCGTCCTCATCCACCCCGGTCTCCTTCAACACAAATGGTTCGTTCCCACATGCAATATACTTGCCTGATGTTCACCAAGCAGTCAGCTTGAGGCTGTTCAAGTTCCCTTCTTGAACTTGACCTAATTGTATTATATTGCAAGTGTTAGATCCATAATTTTACGTATTGAAACAACCGTATCCACCTAATCTGCAGGCCCGATTTCGTCTTTCACCAGCCTGTCAGCGAAGTAGAGCTCTACATTAGGGTTCACTGTATGCAGCAGCTTGCACTCTTGCCGGACGGCACCGAACATTTCGCCTCTCTGGGCAGCAGTCAGCCCTTCAGCCGTAATATAGAACTTCAAATCCATAATGTAACCCTCCTCGTTCACCTCGTCTTCGACCTCAATCTGCAGAGAGGTAATATTCCATTCCTTCTCATTAGCATAGTCCTCCATCGAGGTTCCCACACTGGAAGCGAGCCCGAGCAGCCATAGTTCCAAAGCACTAAATCCAGCTTCATGACCTTCACCCCCGCCTCCATGTTCAATTAAGACGTTGCGCGAATGGGCGCACCCAACTTGCTGGTACGGTTTCTGTCTTTTCACAAATACATGCATAAGCAAAGTCTCCTTTTCATCCTCGGCCAGTTTGTTTGCAACTACTGACATAGTAAGGTTTACGGGCGAATTTCCAGTACTTTTTTCGACAATTTTCTCTATTTTCATCATTATTCCTTTCATTTCCAATATCAGTTCTGTGGTTAAGTTAGCAGAGATCCCGCTTAAAACCAGCACTGCGAAGGAAGTTTGAACAATAGTTACATTTTTGTAATAATGATTCTCCCAGACTATTGTCAACTTTTTAACAACTATGCTAGTCTAGTTTTGTCGATTAATTAGTAATCAACTTACATTTTTTACATTTAAGGAGGAGATGCAGTGAAAACCGCCTTACGCACTGTCCTAGTGGCAGGCGCAGTATTCGGTTGCATGCTGTGGGCAGACAGCGCTCTTGGAGCGACGGTACATGCTGCCGAAGCAAAGCAAGTGACGATTAACGTGAACGGAGAAGCATTACAATTTACTGATATTATTCCAATTCTTGATGAAAATGAGAACCTTTACGTCCCGCTGCGCGGCTTTGCCGATCGAATGGGGTATACGATAAATTGGACGACTGTTGATGAAGATATTGTTGAGATTGAATTTTCCAACGGCGACAAGACCATACGGTTCCGCACCGACAGTCCGAAAGCCGAAGTTGATGGCCAAACCGTTGATATGGGAAGCGAGCCATGGGCGTACAAAAACAATACATATCTCCCGCTGCGCTTTTTAATGGAGCAATACAATTTAGAATTTACATGGAATCCTCAATACTTAAAGACCATTCCAAGCATTGAGCGCCATGCCCCAGAAGTGCCTAAGGCAGCTGAGCCAAAAACAGGCGCCCTGACGGATCGCATCCTGAACACGGCCCACAGTTACGTCGGTGTGCCCTACGTATGGGGCGGCACTTCACCGAGCGGCTTCGATTGCTCCGGATATGTTAATTATGTATATAGCAAGCATGGAATATCCCTGCCGCGCACTTCCCGCGACATGTATCGTGCCACCGGCACGTCCGTAAGCAACCCGCAGCCTGGAGATTTGCTCTTCTTTGCGGACGGAGGAAAATCCATAACGCATGTTGGCATATACATCGGAAACAACCAGTATTTGAATGCTTCATCAGGCAATGCTCACCGCGTTATTGTGTCGAGCCTGTCATCCTCTTGGTCAAGCCGCACCTATGTCGGTGCCAAGCGTGTTCTTTAATTTACCTGTCTGGGGCCGCAGAGATAATCTGCGGTTTTTTTCGTTTTTACATGCATAATTATTTTTATAGAGATTATAGTGACATCGCAGAAAAGTTCGGGATCCGGCGCAAGAAGCAGCAGCAGGGTAAGCTTGGTATTTAAACAGTACTATTACAGCACAAGGAAGGGATTGTTGAAGATTCCATAATCTGCTACGCTCGTAGGGAAACCGTTGCTGTGCAAAGGAGGAGAAGCATGAAATTATCTATAGGTGGATTTTCGTTCAATAACATGCGCGTGGAAGGGAAAATGGATATTTTCTCTTATATTGACACGGTGCATGCACGTTATCAGCTCCACGCCATTGATTTCTGGAACGCCTTCTTCGCTGACAGCTCGCGCCCGCTCTGGAAAGTCGCTGACGACGACCAACTGCGGCGCATCCGCGACGCTTTGAAGGAGCGAGAAATGACCCTGGTGAACATTGCTGTAGATAGCGCACATCTATGGGACGCTGATCCGGAGGTACGGGAGGCGCTCCATCAGAATGCGCTCTCCTATCTACGGGCCGCTGAAATACTAGAGGCGAAATCGGTGCGCTTGGATGCGGTGCTGCACGGTGACGGTCAGCTAAGCGACGAAGCTTTGGAATACATTGTCGCACGTTACCGTGAATATGCTGATCGGGCCGCTGACGGCGGTTACTGGGTAGGCCCCGAAAATCATACCGGGCTCGCATTGTTCCCGGAATCTCTCGTTCGCATCTCCGAAGCAGTCGACCACCCGCATTACGGCATTCTGCTTCATCTCGGACGCTGGCAGGCGACAGGCGTTCCATTCGGCCACCGTAAAGCTACAGCGGAAGATGCCGCGCTCTTAGCGAAGGAAGGAGATCGACAAGTTAGCCGTTGGGTCCGCCATACCCATGTCGATCACCGCTTAGTTGAGGCAGATAACGCCGTGGAGCGTGTATCCAGCTTGATCCAAGCCGGATACGATGGATATTGGGCCATTGAGTACAATGCGGACAATGACCAATTGAACGCAGTAGGCGACGCATTGAACAAGCTGCGTCATCATGTGGCCGCGTGCCGGAACGAGAGCAGCAGCAGTTCAGAACATATTTCAGACTGAATGTTTTTATAGCGCGTGTTCAAAAAGACCTATTCAGCATCGAAAAGGTTGCAAGAACCCGAATTTAAGGAGGAGCGGATAGAGAAGAGATAGTGATAGCAGGAGGAAAATAAATGGAACGAAGACGTATCGCCATCATTGGTGTCGGTCAGATTGGAAAGCACCATGCAAGTGAGTATGCGCATGTCGGAGGTGTCGACGTTATCGCGGTATGCGATGTGAATGAAGGAGAAGCAACGCGCGTCGCCGAGCAATACAGGGTGCCCCATGTGTATACCGACTTCCGCAAGCTACTGCAACGAGATGACATCGAGGCTGTCGATGTATGCTTGCACAACAACTTCCATGCTCCAGTTACGATAGCCGCATTGGAAGCCGGCAAGCACGTCTACTGCGAGAAGCCGATTGCCGGCTCCTACCGGGACGGCGCAGCAATGGTAGAAGCCGCCGCAGCAACCGGCCGCATGCTGCACATCCAATTGGGGACGCTTTATTCCAAAGAGACGAAAGCAGCTAAAGCATTAATCGACGCCGGGAAGCTTGGCAAGCTGTATCACGCCCGCTCCACAGGCTTCCGCCGCCGCGGCCGCCCATTCGTCGACGGATACGGCTCGATGGCCTTCACACAGAAAGCGACCGCTTCAGGCGGAGCGCTATATGACATGGGCGTATACCACATTTCCCAACTGCTATACCTGCTTGGCCTGCCGAAGGTGGCGCGCATCAGCGGGCAGACGTATCAAGAAATGGAAATGCTCCAGGACCGCCGTGAACAGAGCAAGTTCGACGTGGAAGAGCTTGGTCTTGGCTTCGTCAAATTCGAAGGCGGCGTGACGCTCGATATCGTAGAAGCATGGGCGATATACCTTAGCAGCTTCGAAGGCAGCAGCATCGTCGGATCCGAAGGCGGTATCCGCATGCCTTACCGCACGAGCCAGGGAGCGCATTCGTTCTCTTATCACAGCACAGTAGCTGATTTAGACTTGAACGCGACGATCGATCTCGATTCCATGGACAGCCGCAATCATTTGCTCAACCCGAATGAATGGGCATACGACTCTTCGCAAGGTCACTGGGCAGCTGCGTTGAACGGACTTGTGCCGCTTCTGCCAACAGCTGAATTGGCGCTGAACACCATGCTTATCAGTGAAGGCATCTATATGTCGAGCACGCTCGGTCGCGAGGTGACTGCGGAGGAGATTGCTGCATCCTCCATCTCCACAGCCATTGACTTATCTACCCTCTAACGGATTCACGGAGTGCTGCGACCACCCTCTTGTAAACGGCTTGGGGGTACGGTAGAGCTGCTCATTCGCTCGGAGCGTCTGATATGTTGTATGATGGAAGCAGCAACACTGTCTTCCGTCCCGTGCCCGCACGGAGACCTAACATCATAGATAGAGGTGATGCGATATGTCCACATCCGAATCGATGACACCGTCTACCCGCTCCATTGCACCAGCCCTTCAAGCCGAGCTGACGCGCGGAAGCGCACCAGGCAAGCTAAGCTTGCACTTATCATGCGGCAGGCCTGGTGCCGAGTATGAAGTGTACAACAGCCCTTCACCCGACTGGGATCGGGCGCAGGCTACCTTCATCACCAGCACCACCGGCACCGAGGGAACAGCTCTGGAGTTCGGCGATCCAACGCCCGGACGCCGTTGCTACGTTCACGTGGTGCAGAGCGGTTATGCGGTGTTGACCGTAGGTGAACGCGTGCTGCCGCTTGCAGGCGGTTCCAACTTTCGCGATCTGGGAGGCTATGCTGCCAGCGACGGACGAAGAGTGCGCTGGGGCCGGCTGTACCGGGCAGCAGAGCTATCTGAATTGACAGCGGACGATGTGTCCTATCTCGATTCACTCCATCTGCGCGCCCTGTGCGATTTCCGCGACAGCGATGAAGTAGCCTCCATGCCTTCTCCGCCCCTGCAGGCAGTGAACAGCAATCACGTCCCACTCGTGCAATTGTCAGGGTCAACTGCCATTCGCCAATCGCGGGATGTCATCCGACAGCCGTCCGCCTTTAATACGGGCGAGCCGGGGCAGCTGCTCGTCGACCTGAACCGTTCGCTCGTTCATTCCACAGCCGGCATCCGCAGCGTCTTCGAGCTGCTGCTTCGCGAGGACGGCACGCCGCTTCTCTTCCACTGTACAGCCGGCAAAGACCGCACCGGTCTCATATCTGCACTCATTCTCATCGCGATCGGTGTCCCGAAGGAGACGGTCATGTACGACTATATGCTGACGAATAGGTACTTGAATGTCTTTAACTTGCGTCTGAAGACGGAAGCCAGGATAGCGGATAGGCTCGGGCTCGTGAACCCTGACGTGCTGCAAGCCGTCATGGAAGCTCGTCCAGAGTACTTGACCGCCGCGTTCGAGGAAATGGAACAAGCATACGGCGGCATCCACCCATACCTAGAGGATGCCCTCGGCTTAACCGAAACGGATATAGAAGAGCTGAAGCGGAAGCTGCTGGAGTAACTGCAGCGCCAGCCTGTCACGGCCCTTGCCCCCACGGAGGTTTTCCGTAAGGGTCAGGGCTTTTTCGCATGGAGCGAGAACGAATAAGATGTTGATAGAAGGAACCTTGATTCTCTATATATTTCTTTTGAACGGAAAAAATAGAAGAAGACCAAGCCCTCAAAGAGAACTCGGTCTTCCGTATACACTAATATAGCTGTTCAACTGTTCAGCTGCTCTGCTATCCCAATGTGACGACTTCGTACTGCGAAGCCAAATCGACAAATGCGCCCATACTCGATATTTCGCCTGCTGCCAGCTCATCTGCGATGCCATAATGATCGACACATGTCTTGCAAGCGAGCACCGGCACCCCCGCTTGAGCCAATTCCGCGAACTGCAGCGATGCCAGCGAACGGGACGTAAGGGCCAACACTCCGCGGTTCATGCAGAAGATGGCCGCCGGTTGCTCCTCCCGCTGCTTCAGCAACGTCAAAAATGTTTCCAGAATGGTAGCGCCGAGACCGTTCTCCTGCGCCCCAATCGAATCCGATGTCAGTAAAATGACTTTCCCGTTCATGCTTCTTGACCTCCAGCCTGTACGGCAATCTCTGCCGATCTCTCGCGCAGCCTAATCATTCCGGTCTATTCATGCGTCAAGATTCGGCGCAATTACTTCTTCGGCAGCTCAAATGAGCTCTTTAACGAAACAATTAAGTTAAACACGATATGATTTTCGCTCGAGCCTTTTGGATCGACATTGAAATACCCATGTCGGAAAAATTGGAACTTATCCTGTCCCTTCACATCCTTCATGTTCGGTTCCACGAAGCCGTGTTCCTTCACGAGCGAATTCGCATTGATGCGATCCAAGAACGATGACGAATCATCTTCATCATTCTCTTCATCCAGGATAAGCGGCTCATACAGACGGAATTCAGCCGGAAGCGCGTGCGAGGCTTCCACCCAGTGAATCGTCCCCTTCACTTTACGCCCGGTAAATCCGCTGCCGCTCTTCGTTTCCGGATCATACGTGCAGTGAATTTCAACCACGTTGCCGTTCTCGTCTTTCACGAAGTCATGGCATTTAATGAAATAGGCGTGCTTCAAGCGGACTTCATTGCCAGGGAACAAGCGGAAATACTTGTTCGGTGGATTTTCCATGAAGTCATCTTGCTCGATATAGATTTCGCGGGAGAACGGAACTTGGCGTACGCCCATTTCCAGATTCTCCGGATTGATTTCTGCATCCAGCCATTCCACTTGGCCTTCCGGATAGTTCGTAATAACGACCTTCAGCGGCTTCAGAATGCCCATTGTCCGCGGAGCTTTCAGCTTCAAGTCTTCACGAAGGAAATGATCCAAATATTTCGAATCGATAACGCCACTCCCCTTCGTTACGCCGATCTCCCGACAGAACGTACGAATGGACTCTGGTGTATAACCACGGCGGCGAAGCCCGGAAATGGTCGGCATGCGCGGATCATCCCAGCCGTCCACCGCTCCTTCATCAACCAACAGCTTCAGCTTGCGCTTGCTCATCACCGTATTCGTCAAATTGAGGCGGGCAAACTCATATTGATGCGGTATCGATTCCATCTCGCACTGTTCGATGAACCAATCGTACAGCGGGCGTTGGTCCTCGAATTCCAACGTACAGATCGAGTGCGTGATGCCTTCTATTGCGTCCTCAATCGGGTGTGCGAATGCGTACATCGGATAGATGCACCATTTGTCGCCCGTATTATGATGCGTCGCATGGGCGATACGATAAATAACCGGATCGCGCAAGTTGATATTCGGCGAGCTCATGTCGATTTTGGCGCGCAGCACCTTTTCCCCGTTCTGGAATTCGCCGCCCCGCATACGTTCGAATAAATCCAGATTCTCTTCCACCGGGCGGTCACGATGCGGGCTGTTCTGTCCTGGCTCCGTCAACGTCCCCCGCGTCTGGCGGATCTCGTCCGCGCTCAAGTCATCGACGTACGCTTTGCCCTTGTTAATGAGCAGCACCGCACGCTTATACATTTCCTCGAAGTAATCCGACGCGAAATAAAGTCCGTCCCATTCAAAGCCGAGCCATTTCACGTCCTCTTTAATCGACTCGACATACTCCGTATCTTCCTTCAACGGATTCGTATCATCAAAACGCAAATGCGCGCGGCCTTTGAACTCGCGTGCGAGTTCGAAGTTCAAGCAGATCGACTTTGCATGTCCGATATGTAGATAACCGTTCGGCTCCGGCGGAAATCGGGTCACGATGCTGTCCACACGGCCTTCCTTCAAGTCATCTACGATGATGTTACGAATAAAGTTGGATGTGTTAGTTGGGTTTTCCACCAATAATCAACCTTTCTTTGCCCTTAACGCTTTGCTTATTAATATACCCGTATCGTTGCGGGAGTTCAACTCTGATTCACCTGTTCCCTCATGTGCGGGCAGATGCTTCGCGATCAAAAGCGACCTTTTTGAATACCTCTTATACAAGCAGATTAAACAACGTCATATCTTTGTTTAATTCAATAAACTGAATGCCTTTCTTGCGGAGCCGTTCGACAAGCGGCTCATAGTCTTCTGGATGCTTGAGCTCAATACCTACTAGCGCAGAGGCATTGTCCATGTTGTGCTTCTTATTATATTCAAATCGCGTAATATCGTCGTTCGGCCCGAGCACCTCCTGCAGAAACTCACGCAAGGCGCCTGCCCGCTGCGGGAAATTGACCGTAAAGTAATGCTTCAAGCCTTCATAGATAAGCGAACGATCTTTAATTTCCTGCATCCGATCGATGTCATTGTTGCCGCCGCTGATGACACAGACGACATTTTTGCCGCGGATCTGGTCACGGTACAAATCGAGCGCCGCAATCGGCAGCGATCCGGCAGGCTCAACGACGATCGCATTTTCGTTGTACAATTCGAGAATCGTCGTGCAAGCCTTCCCTTCGGGAACGCGAATTACATCATCCAGCACCTGCGAGCAAATCTCGTAAGGCAGCTGGCCGACCCGCTTCACAGCCGCACCGTCGACGAATTTATCAATCGTCTCCAACGTAAGCACTTCCTTCTGTGCCAGCGCCGCCGTCATGGAAGCTGCCCCTTCCGGCTCCACACCGATGATGCGGGTCGATGGGCTAACGGTCTTGATATACGTACCAACACCAGCTGCCAGACCGCCACCGCCAATGGTAACGAACACGTAATCTGCCGGCACATCAAGCGACTCCATAATCTCCATGCCTACGGTGCCGTTCCCTCCTACGATAAAGGGATCATCGAACGGATGGATGAAGGTCATGTCGTTCTCTTTGCAAATGTTCATCGCCGCTTCGAATGCATCATCATACGTATCTCCCGTGAGCACCACATTGACATGAGAGCC
The DNA here is from genome assembly GCF_000283315.1 of Paenibacillus sp. OSY-SE. Taxonomy (NCBI): domain Bacteria; kingdom Bacillati; phylum Bacillota; class Bacilli; order Caryophanales; family Paenibacillaceae; genus Paenibacillus; species Paenibacillus sp. OSY-SE. Next base: position 59,842 of record NZ_ALKF01000173.1, read on the forward strand.
CCCGAAGCGCTTCACCTGCGTCACCTTCTGGCTCGGTGTCGTGCTTGGCATGACGATCGTGCCTTGAATCTTCAACGCCTGGCAGGAATAAGCCACCCCTTGCGCATGGTTGCCTGCGCTGGCGCAGACGATGCCGCGTTCAAGTTCTTCGGCAGTTAAGTGGCGAATCATATTGTATGCCCCGCGTATTTTGAAGGATCGCACAATTTGCAAATCCTCCCGCTTCAAATATACGTTACAGCCGTATTTTGCTGATAATATCGGGTCTCGTTGAAGTGGGGTCCGAACAATCACTTCCTTAAGCACGTGGTGTGCGCGAACAATATGCTCCATTGTAACGGCTGGAGCCGTGTGTGTCGTCTCCATATCGGTTTCCTCGCTTTCGGTGTAGGTACTGCATGTCTAGTCTTATATTTTGCTTATAAAAATAAAAAAAACTCGCCCCAATAAGGGACGAGAGCTTCTTCTCGTGGTACCACCCTTGTTCCACAGAAACAAGAGCTGCATGAATAAGGTTACTTCTTACTTCTCTCAGACGCCTCTTCTCTTCTACTCAGGGAGCTAAAGACAGTATGAAAGCAATGCACCTTACTGCATACTACACTTCATGTCCTGCGGCACTTGGCCGCGGATTAACCGCGCATCCAGGTAACGGCGGATATACCGTCCACACTTACTATCTGCGAAGCCGCATGTTCCGGCAGAGTTCGGCATAGAATCTCGGAGAGGATGTTACGCTGTGCCAGACGTCGACTCGCACCAGCCGTCGACTCTCTTCAGACTGCATCACAACGCACTTGTTCTCGTCATCGATGTTGGTCTAACCTTCCAACTTATTTCTCTTATTATGAACAAGCGGCCTGCCCAATGTCAATGGGCCGCCGCAGTTCTTCACAAAACTCACAAAACGATGGCAATATTTCGATTATGATTCCGTGCCGGTAGCCTGTCCCTGCGGCATAGGCATAGGTGGCGCAGCTTGCTTCCGCATCCGCAGAATCGGCGTCAGCACTACAATGCCGATCAAGAACAAGACCGTCGCGGCTTCGTACATGAATACAATCGAGGTCATTCCTTTAATCCAGCCTGACAAGGACATCGTAATGACCATTGCCCCCATGAACATTGGGCTCAAAATGCCATTGACACGACCGATAAACGCACCTTCGGTATTTTGCAAAATCATCGTATTGATTCCGATCTGAATCGAAGGCAGTACGAGTCCGCTGATGAACTGCGCGGTCAGCGTCAGCCACAGCTCCGTGGACAGACCGGCTAACAGCATGCCGCCGCTGCTGGTCAGCATTCCGATTGCAAGCATATGCTGCGGCAACAGCTTCTTCGACAGCCCCATAGCCAGCGCCCCGCCGATCAGCATTGCGATACCGTTAGCCATCAACAGATAGCTCAAATATTCTTTTGGCAGTCCAAGCCGCTCCGTAACGAGGAACGCTCCCATCGGTTGGATGAGACCGAGCGCCAAGCCAGCAAAGGCAAAGCTAGCCCCAAGCGGCTTCAGCAGACGGCTCTGCATCACATAGCGGAAGCCTTCAGCCAGTTCTTGCCATACGTTCGAGTTGGCATGCTTCTCTTTATCCTCTGCATGATCAGATGGAAGAAACAGGAGCGCGACCGCGGACAATATAAACGCGATGCCCGTGACGACGAGCGATACGGATATGCCGTATTTTTGGAAAATAGCCGTTCCGATAGCCGGACCGAGTATCATGAATAACGCAACCATCGTTTGAAAGATGGACATCCCCGCCTGCAGCATCTCCTCTGGCACGTGCTGCTTGAACAGCTTCATAGAGGAAGGCTGCGAGAACTGGGATAAAATTGCGGAAATGAACGTCGTGAAAAAGACAGCTTGCCATGAGCCAGATAAAATGGTCAGCATGACGGCGAAAACAGACAGAGCGCTTAAGAAGTCACACCAAATCATCGTGCGCTTCGGGCGCCAGCGATCGGCGAATGTGCCGCCGATAAAAGAGAAGACGAAGATGGGAGCGAATTCCGCGACGGACACCATCGATACGGCGAACGCATCTCCATTCGTCATTTCCATTACAAAAAGCAGGACTGCAAAATTCCTCACCCATATACCAACCTGCATGAACAGACCGGCCAGCATGATTGCTTGCACAAAGCGATTGCGGAACAAGCTGAAAGCTGAATTGCTATTCCCAGATCGTGCGTTAGCCATGGTGCATCTCTCCCCATCACATCATAGATTGTCGTTCTGTTCTCTCTAATTTTGTTGCAGAACCCATTCAGTTTAATGGAATTCATCGAGCAGCGCAATCGTTTTTGAGACGTATTTTTTTCCTAACTGCGTATTAGTTTATCGGAAAAGATAATCGTATACATCCGTTCGCAGAGGGACTTCTATCTCCTGTTCGAGAACGGATTGAGAGTGGTTCATGAGACGGAAAAGAGGTAGGTCTGCAGGAGGAGTTATGAGTTTTGAAGAATCATACAAATTTATTGAAATAACAGGAAATTATTATACATTGCTATGGTAAAGTATTAATGTTTTAATTAATTATCATAGTAACGTTAGGGTGACATTATAATGAATGCGGTCTTATTATCATTGGTCGTATTATTCGGATTAAGTTTGTTGCGGGTGAACGTCATCTTCTCCATGCTGACGGCCGCAGTCGTCGGCGGGCTGACAGGCGGACTCGGCATGACCCATATGGTGGAGGTATTCACCGAAGGCTTGAAGGATAACGCGAGCATCGCTCTGAGTTACGCGCTGCTCGGCGCATTTGCCGCAGGGTTGACCGAGACCGGACTGCCGGAGCGGCTGGTGAAGCGAGCCGTTCGGCTCGTGAGCGGGAAGCAACCGGGGAATACTCCGCGGGCTGCGGCACGTTACGGCGTGCTGGTTGCGATCGCCTTCATCGCCTGCTTATCGCAAAATGCAATCCCGGTGCACATCGCCTTCATTCCGGTACTGATACCGCCGCTCTTGGCGCTCTTTAACTCGCTTCAGCTTGATCGGCGCGCAGTGGCGTGCGCCTTGACCTTCGGCCTTATTACGCCATACATGTTCCTGCCGGTCGGCTTCGGCGCCATTTTCCATGAGACCGTAGTCAGCAATATGACAATGAACGGTCTTACTGTTAATGCGTCCATGCTGCCGAAAGCGATGATGATCCCTGCTGCTGGCATGGTAGTCGGCCTCATGACGGCGCTTGCCCTATCCTACCGCAAGCCGCGGACCTATAACGTGGTCACGGAATCAGCGGCTGGAGCAGGCATGGGAGAAGCTGAGGCTGCAGAGTCCCGGACAGGCGCTGGCGGCACATGGGCCGGACTCGGTGCCGTGGCAGCAATGCTTGCCGTACAGCTTAGCACCGGATCGATGATATACGGTGCCGCGGCAGGTCTTGCCGTGCTCCTCATCACGCGCGTCATCGCATGGAGCCGGGCTGACCGCGTGCTTACCGATGGCATGCGCTCGATGGCTTACATCGGCTTCGTCATGATGTCGGCCTCCGGCTTAGGCGCGGTGCTGCGCGAGACCGGACATATCGAGTCACTCGTGCAAGCGGCCGTCCATACGGTGGGCGACAACCGGGCACTGGCAGCTTTACTGATGCTGGCCATCGGCCTGCTCGTCACGCTCGGCATCGGTTCGTCGTTCTCGACGATTCCGCTCATCGCCACCGTCTTCGTACCGCTGTGCATCGAGCTCGGCTTCAGCCCGCTGGCGACCGTAGCGCTTATCGGGACCGCCGCAGCACTCGGCGACGCCGGCTCCCCTGCCTCAGACAGCACGCTCGGGCCGACGGCCGGATTGAATGCCGACGGTCGGCACGACCACATTTGGGACACGTGCATACCGACGTTCCTCCATTACAACGTGCCGCTCTTGCTGTTCGGCTTCATTGCCGCCATGGTGCTGTAAGAGGCTGTTCAAAAAGCTCCCTTTTTGAACACGCACTGTAACGGAATAGATAAAGGAGACCATGATGGGGTCTCGACAGAAAAGGGGCGATCCGCTGGATCGCCCCTTTCGCTTGTCTCTGTTGTAATCTTTGCCGTCCCGCCTACACGCCGTAACAACGCCGCGCATTATTCCGCAGCAGTTCCGCCGCTTCACTAATGTCCATCGCGTGAATTCGCGCCCACGTTCCGGCAACCTCACGGACCATCGAAGGTACAGTCACCTGACCCGCACACGGGCCTTCAAACGGCCATGGCCCATCCGTCTCAGTCATTGCTTGCTCCACCGGATAGCGGCGGGCCAGTGCCTGTATTTCCTCTTCATACACAATGTCCGGCGTGAATGAAACGAAATACCCGTTCCGCGTCATTTGCTCCACTGTCCGCACATCTCCCTTGAACCAGTGAAAATGCGCCTTCTTCACACTGCTGCGCTCCAGCAAGTCAATGACGAGCGGAGCATCGTCATACACGGCATGCAGCACGATTGGCTTATTCCATGCTGCTGCCCGCTTAACGAAATGCTCCAGCAGCTCCATATACGGCTGACGCTCGAAGGGCCGCCCCTGCTCCAGCGCCTCTTGTCGCATATAGTACGGCAGCCCGACCTCGCCTACCGCGATCATGTCTTCCCCATGCGCATCCATCCAAGCGAGCAGGCTGGCAAGTTCGGCATCGGCCGGCAGCGTCTGCTCGGGGTGAAAGCCGTAAGCCGGCAGCACTCGCCCGGGATAACGCTCGGCCCACGCCTTCGTGCGCTTGCCCGATTCCAGCCCCATCGATACCGCCACGACATAATCGAGGCCCGGCGCTTCCAGCGCTTGCTCGAGAGCCGCTGTATCCTCGGGCGGATACAGGTCCAAATGAATATGACTGTCCACCATATTCGCAAGCTGTTCAATCTGTTCAGGATGATTAGAATGATTAGGATGCTTGCGCTGCACCGTCATCTCTCTCCACCCCCTATTTCGCTTCGCCGTATTTCAATGCGCCATCCGTTCCGCTTCCATTGCCCGGCTTATCGTTCTTCCCTTTGCCTTGCTCCATCATACGGGCATTCCCCATCAGCGCGATGCAGATGAGCGCCAAGGCAACCGGCACGAGGGCCCACATGAAGGTGCCGCCGATGGAATCGCCAAGCGCGTCAGACATACCCTTTAGCACTTCAGGCGGTAAGTTCTGGCTCTGACCCGCATTAAGCAGCTGTTCCGGCTTAATATCGGCAGCTGCGCCACCCTCAGGGAACATCTCCTGCATGCGGCTGGCAAAGATGCCCGATTGCACAGAGCCGAACACGGTAATCCCAATCGTCATCCCGAGCGAACGGGAGAAGGAGGCCGTCGAGTTGGCCGCTCCGCGCTGGTGATATTCCATGCCATGCATCGATGCCATGCTGATCAAGGAGAAGGAGAACCCTACACCAAAACCGGTTAACACCATGTACAGCGTAATTAACGCACGCGGTGTATCGGCCGACAGCGTGCTTAGCGAAAGTATACCTGCGGTAAAGAAAAAGCCGGATATAATCATCAATTTGCGATAGCTTGTTCTAGATGCCATAATTCCGCCAATCGAGCTCGTAATGACAGACCCCACCATCATCGGTGTCAGAACAAGACCGCTGTTCGAGGCCGCTCCGCCATATACCCCCTGAACGAACAACGGAATATATACAGTGGCGAGGACGAACGTGACTCCATAGAAGAATCCTACGCCCTGGCTGGCTGCGAACAGACGGCGCTTAAAGAGCGAGAACGATATAATCGGTTCCTTCACACGCTGTTCAATAAGAAGGAATGCAATCAGGAAGACGACAAACGTTGCGAATAGTCCTAGAATGACCGGCGAACTCCACTCAAACTTTTTGCCGCCGAGCTCCAGTGCGAACATAAAGCTCACTACGGCAACGACCAGCGTAACCGCACCGCCCCAGTCAATCCGCTGCTTCGTTGTCTTTGCTGTCTCTCTGTAGAACTGTAAAATAAACCATAATGACAGAACACCAAGCGGCAGGTTAATGTAGAACACCCATTCCCAGCCGATATACTCGGTAATATAGGCGCCAAGCAGCGGACCCGCCACACTTGATATACCGAATACCGCCCCGAACAGTCCAGTCATTTTGCCCCGTTTCTCCACCGGGAACACATCATAAATAATCGTAAATGCAATCGGCATTAAAGCGCCTCCGCCAATTCCTTGAATAGCGCGGTATACGCTCAGCATTACAATGCTGTCCGCAGTTCCGCACAATGCGCTGCCGATCAAGAAGACGAGTAGGCCAAATATGTAGAACCGTTTGCGTCCGTACATGTCCGACAGCTTTCCGAATATCGGCATGCCTGCCATCGTCGCAACCATATATGCGGAAGTAACCCAGACGTATTGCTCATATCCGCCCATCTGCCCGACAATGGTCGGCATCGCAGTCGCCACGATGGTGTTATCCATCGCCGACATCAAAATACCGAGCAGCAGTCCGGCAACGACGAAGCGTAAGTTGCTGTCCTTTGCTATCATTCTGTTTCCTCCCCAATCGAAACAGCTTTGCTGTCCCCTCGTTATGGACGAAACCGTTTCTGTGCGACAAATAAGTCGAGTATGAAGGTGATAAGCACATTATACTCATTCATCCAGAAAACTGCAGTTCCACTGTTCCGTTAACCTTCTTTTTTGACAGAACCTCATTATAAACGTAAAAACTAACATTTTCCACCCAAATATGAACGGTTGGTCATCCGCATCACATCGCTGTAAATGATAAGAAAACGATGCGATGTCCGCCGGATAAAATGTCTCCCGGTTGAGTTCAGCTTTAACTGTTAAGCCTTTCACTGTAATCTTTTCAAATCCTCTCATCTATTAATGACAGCATCCCTAAGCATACGCCTAGTTGGTTTACCTCTGTCTTTTCAAATCCATTTAGCGGACAGCGATTTCGTGATTTCCAAATGTGATACCAGCCCGCGAAGCAAGATGATCTGCACCTTTTTGAACACGAAATGTTAATAAATTGTGTTGATAAAGCTATTCGTATGCAATTACTGAAAAACGCAAGCCCTGTAATATTGCCAGGTCAGATAGGGCTTGAGATATTCGGTAGACACTCCGTAATAGAGCCTGTCCAAATGCTTCCTTTTTGAACATGCACTAAACGTAAAAAAGGGCTGCTCTCCTGTGGAGAACAACCCTTGCCGTATTATTCAACTGGCTTCTGAACGCTGTGCAGCAGCTCTGACAGATCCCGCTTCAAGCGGATGAACTCTGCTTCCGAGGCCAGCGCCTCGGTGCGCGGCCGCGCGAACGGCACCCGCACCTTCTGCAGCACCCGGGCTGGACGATTCGAGAGCACGTATATCGAATCGGACAGGAGCAGCGCCTCCTCAATGCTGTGCGTAATGAACAGCACGGATCGACGGTGGCGCTCCCATAGATCGATGAGCCAGCGCTGCATGCCGCTCCGCGTCAGCGCGTCCAGCGCACTGAACGGCTCGTCGAGGAGCATGAGCTCATGTGGGCTCATCATGGCGCGCAGAAAAGCGACGCGCTGCTGCATGCCGCCAGACAGCTCATGCGGGTAGGCACGCTCGTAGCCAGACAGGCCGACGTTCGCGAGCCACTTCCGCGCCTCTTCGCGCGCCTCCTTCTTGGAGGTCCCGGCTATTTCCTGGGCGAGGATGACATTGTCCTCCACCGTGCGCCAAGGGAATAGCGCGGGCTGCTGTGGCATATAGCTGACGTGTCCCGTCTGGCCGACGACGTCTTGGCCATTCACCTGAATTGCCCCTGCCGCCGGACGGAGCAAGCCGCCGATCAGGTGGAACAAGGTGCTCTTGCCTGAGCCGGAAGGGCCGATAATGGACACGAACTCGCCTTGCTGCACCGTCAGCGACACGTTGTCCAATACGTGGAGCTTGCCCGTGCTTCCGGCAAAGGACATGCTGGCGTCCTTCAACTCAAGCGCAAATGGGCGGCCTCCTTCTCGCGCGGAATGCACATCCCGCGCTTCCGCAAGTATCGCATTTCCGTTCATGGGGCTTCTCCTTTCATCACTTTTTGTCATCGCGGCGCCAGTGGATCAGCACGCGCTCTAATGCGCGTACGACTCCGAACATCGCCAAGCTCAACAAGACGACGACCACAATCGCGACAAACATCCGATCGGTGCGGAACGCCGCCTTTTGCAGCACCATGTAATAGCCGATTCCTTTGTCCGTACCGAGCCATTCAGAAATAATGGCGCTCATGACGCTGTACGTCGCAGCAATCTTCAGGCCAGAGAACAGAGACGGCAGCGCATGCGGCAGCTCTAGCTTCCAGAATAGCTGGGCCCGCGTTGCGCCGGCCATGCGCATATAATTCAGCATCGTTCGGTCGGTCTGCGCCAGACCATCGAGCGCAGCCACGCATACCGGGAAGAAGCAGACGAGCGTGATGACGACAATCTTCGGCATCATGCCGAAGCCGAACCAAATCATGAGCAACGGCAAGAGCGCGATGGTCGGGATGTTCTGGCTGACGATGACCAACGGATAAATGGCGTCTTTGAGCCAGGGAATCGGATGAAGCAGAAACGCGAGCAGAAGCCCTACAGCTGCCCCGACTCCGAACCCTATGATAGTTAGCTTCAGCGTTGCGAGCGTATGCACCAGGAGGGCGCTCCCGTTGTCGGCCGCTTCCTTCATGATATCGAGCGGGCTCGGCAGCATCCATTTTTCTACGCCGGACACCATGACCCCGACTTGCCATAATAAGATAAACAGCAGGAACGCCGCTATGGGCGGTCCTGCCTTTGCGAGACGGCGTCGGTTCATGGCCGGTATTTCACCGTCAATTCATCCATCGTAATGCCGGAAGGCATGTACAAAATTTTGACCTGGGAAATGACGTTCAAACTACCCAATTCGATCATCGCTTCGTTCATCCGTTCAATGACCTGCATCAATTCACTCAGTTCGCCTTCCATCGTCGTTTCCAGCGGTCCCACTTGATACTTCACGCCTGAGGCTTGAATGACTTCGATCGCACGGTCCACGTAAGGGATCACATTTTCCCCATTCTTCGTCTTCGGAATAATTTGAATGCTCACTAAGCTGTTCGCCATTTTATTTCTCCTCCTTAGTCAAGTCTCCTATCCGTTCTGCACATTCCCTTCTCCTGTCCTTCTGGATGTTAAGCCGAAGGAAGGAAATCGTTCGTGTACGCTTTATCGATATCAATCGCTTTTTCCATCAGCTTGTGGTCGAGCAGCCAGTTCATGTAGTTGTCCCACACTTCCCGCTTCTGCTCGCCCCAACGTGCCGCATCATCCTGATATTTCGAGCTGAGCCATTTCTGGCTTGCCACAACCAAGTCTTTATCCAAGTCCGGAACGGCCTTCAAAAAAAGATCGGCTGCATCCTCCGGCTTGTCGATCGCGTATTGATAGCCTTTGGAGGTTGCTCGCATAAATGCTTTTATAAGTTCAGGATCCTCTTGAATCAGTTTTTCATTCGTCGCAATGACCGGAGTATAGTAATCTAATTTATCCGAGTATTGATTAACATACATCATATCTATCGGCTCATTGCGCAGCTCGGCTTCGATGCCCGTCCAGGCGTAGAAAATCCACGCGAAGTCGATATCCTTCTTCACGGCCGTAAAGAAATCCGCCGAACCCATATTGACGTTCTTGATTTTGTCATAGTCCGCGCCTTCCTTCTCCATAAGAGAACGGATTACCATCTCTTCCACAGGAGAGCCCCAGCCCCCGTATGTTTTGCCTTCGAAATCCTTCGGCGTCTTAATGTTTTTGTCCTTCGGCGCTGCGAAGCCTGACGTATTGTGCTGAATGATGGCGGCAATGGACACAATCGGCACGTTCTGTACGCGCGCAAGTGTAATGCCCTCTTGAATGCTGATGCCGAACTGCGCTTCGCCGGAAGCGATCATCGCATCGGCTCCGCCGGTGCCCGGTTGGATAATCTCCACATTCAAGCCTTCCTCTTCATAGAAGCCCTGCTCCTTCGCTACATAGAGGCCGGTATGGTTCGTATTCGGCGTCCACTCCAGCACCACCTTGACGTCCTTCTTCTCCTTCGGCTGCTCCGTGTCTTGGTCTTGAGCACCGCTTTGCGCCGCCTCATTATTTTGAGGCGCTGCCTCTTGACCCTTTCCTCCGCATGCAGCCAGCACAACAGTCATTATCATGACAAGTGCGAGCAACCATCCGCGTGCCATCCGCGTTCTTTGCATCGTCAATCCCCCGCTTTTCTATTCGTTCATAACACTCTTTCGTTTCGTGCTTTTCAACGGCGTGACGACAACCAATGCATGCTATGAAAATAAAAAAAGCGCCCCTCATCGGGACGCTGTTCTGCCATTATATGCGTACATGCGAAAATGCATGGTGCGATGACCGCCATCTTCTCCTTCTTTCAAGTTAATGCTTGCCCGCCTCCGCTGCGTATAACCTTCGGAAGCCACTTGGCGTTCCAAAAGCGCAGCAAGTTACAGGACATCTGACAAGCATGAAACCTGATATTAGAGACGCGGTTCAACGTCTTTCCTACGCTGGCATTATCCAGATCAGGTGTAAGGGTCGGTATCTTTAATGGGATACAATCTCAGCCGGCCATATTCCAGCACCCCTAGCGTGCGTATATAGTTGTCGAAGTTTGCCGTTTCATTCGTAATTATAGTCCCCGGTCACCGTAAAGTCCAGCATTTTGGACCCGGATGAACCCCTTCGTCTACATCGTTTCTACACATTTTTTATGTACATTAATTCACAAGGAGGGATGAACAATGAAAAAGAGTGTCATCGCCATTACCGTGCTGGCCACAGTCTTCGTCATGGGCACGGCTGCTTATGCAGCTGTGGATGATTCCGGGTTCGGGCAAATGCTGCCGTGGATGAAGCAAATGCATCCATCAATGAATGAAAATGAGTTGGAGCAAATGTATAACGATTGCCATGGACGAAACGGTGAACGGACGCGCGGCATGATGCAGAACGATATTCCGGCCGAATGGAGATAGAAGCATTTTCACAGCTGTGTTAAAAGAGAAACCCAATTCCGCAGGGAGTTGGGTTTCTCAATATTCTGTAACTGACTTAGTAATGGAAACTTTTTTCTTGTCTCCGAAATGATATAGCCATCCAACATAAACGTAATCGAGGCCTTTCGAAGATGGGCGACCGCGTTTGAAGCAAGTTCTATGTGCTATCGTACCCTCTATCAAATAGTAAGGTATTTCGACTCTTTATCATGAACGAAATGTTCCGTTCGTACAGTGGTGCGTTCAGACTGACGGGGAATCGCTTCATCCGACACTTTGCTCCGTTCTCCCCATCCTTCAGGGGGGCGGGCATTCCATGAGGGCTTCATCCGACACTTTGCTACATTCTCCCCATCCTTCAGGGGGCGGGCGTTCCATGGGGGTTTCATCCGGCACTTTGCTCCATTCTCCCCATCCTTCAGGGGGCGGGCATTCCATGAGGGCTTCGTCCGGCACTTTGCTCCATTCTCCCCATCCATCAGGAGGCTATACGCCAATGACCATTTCTGGTTAACTGCCATTATAATCGGACACCTCATGGCATGATCTCTATACGACACGGCATGTCCTATATCCTCGACATGATCCTTCCTGACTGTATGGGAGAATGGAGCAATGGACTATTGCACGGTAGCCCGACACTCGATATCATGTTTTCGTTTGCAAGGGACGGGGGTGCTGCCTTTCTGAATGAAGGGGAGAGTGAGGCAAGGGGTGGAAATGACATACCTTCTCCGGGAAGGTAACGTGACGACTCCAAGGTGAAAGACATCTTCTATCCCGATTTTTTATAAACTCTATAGTGTAAAAGAAACCCGGCCGTGGGTCGGGTTTCTTTATATAGGGGATACGCACCTGCCAGTGCGTACTGCAAGCGCTTTGGAACTCCATGCTAACTATCGTCGGCTTCTCCGTCACCCCTCAGCCGTAAGCTCGTCATACCAGCGCTTTACATCCGCCGTCAGTCGTCCCGCCAGCTCAGGATGTTCCTCGGCCAAGTTGATGCGCTCGCCTGGATCGTCAGATAGGTCGGACAGATGAACTTCATCCGGCTGTCCCTTGTAGAAGTCCAGCATTCCGTTGAGCACAAGCTTCCAATTGCCTTCGCGCACGGCAAGCTGCTTGCCGTATTCCCAGTACAGCCGCTCGTGCGGCGAGGTCCCGGCTTGTGTCAGCATCGGCTTCAGACTGCGCCCGGCAAACGTGCCAGGGGCATACGGCACACCTGCCCAATCCAGCACCGTCGGCACTATATCAGCCATCATGACCGGCTCATCGTTCACGCTGCCGCATGTGCCGCCCCGAAGCGCATCCGGCACGTACAGAATGGCCGGCTCGCGGATGCCGCCGTCAAACAAGCTCGCCTTATGCCCGCGGAAGATGCCGGCGCTGCCGCCATAATATTCGTCCTCACGTCCGTCCAGCCAGTTGCGCGCTTCCGAGGACGGCCCGTTATCGCTCGAGAAGAAGATGATCGTGTTATCATATAGCCCGGCGCGCTTCAAAGCCGCCACTACATCCCCAACTCCGTCATCGACCGCCGAGATCATCGCTGCCATCACTTGGCGATCCCAAGGCAAATGCGCAAAGCGGTCCATATATTTCTGTGGCGCATGCATCGGATAATGCGGCGCATTATAGGCGACATAGAGGAAGAACGGCTTCTCTTCTTCCCCTGCTGCTTGAATAAATTCAACCGACTTCTCGGTAATGACCTCCGTCAAGTAAGCCCCGTTGTTCCACACTTCACGATCGTTGTCCCACAAGTCGTGCGTCGGATTCACTTCCGGCGAGCCATGATAGAAGATGTGGGAGTAGTAATCCACGCAGCCGCTTAAAAACCCGTAGTAATCGTCGAACCCGCGCTCGTTCGGACGCGCGCCTTCCCCTGCGCCAAGATGCCATTTTCCGTAGATGGCCGACCGGTAACCATGTGGCTGCAACAGCTCTGAAATCATCGGCACATCGCGATGCACGCCTGCAGTGTCCCGCTTGCCGCCGACGATATGGTCAATCCCGGCCCGCCGGGGATACTGTCCGGTAAGGAGCGAAGCACGGGACGGCGAGCAGACCGGGGAATTGGAATACCACTGCGTAAAGCGAATCCCCTTTTCCGCCAAATCATCCAAATGCGGCGTTCGTACAGCGTCCGATCCGTAGCACCCTAAATCGCCATATCCCAAGTCATCGCAATATATTAAGATTACATTTGGCTTTCTATACATTGCTGTAAGTCCTCCCTATTTGTCTCTTAGGCGCATGCGCACAAATTCAATAAGCAAACTGTCGTCATGCTCCTTCATCCATGAAGCCAACGCCTGCCGCATATCGGCCAACATATCGGCATAGGATGTGTGCCCAACCAGGTTAACTAACTCATGCGGATCGTCGCGCAGATTGTACAACTCGTCAATATCGCCGCAGTTAAATACATACTTGTAATCGCCGCGCCGAATCATACGCTGCGTGAACATGACGCCGCCAAGTCCAGCCCCTTCCGTGACGACCGATTCTGGCCAATCGTCTACCTCCTTGCCCTCTATAAAAGGCAACAACGAACGGCCATCCGTTCCTGCAGGAAGCTCATGAACGCCTGCACAGTCCAGCACGGTGGCATACAAGTCGCACATGCCTGCCATAGCGGACTCGCGCCGGCTTGCGGGCTGTCCATGGGATGGCTTAATGAGAAGCGGAATGCGGCACGTTTCGTCATACATGAAAAAGCCTTTGTCGCACAGTCCCCCATGGATGCCGAGCGATTCCCCGTGGTCGGCGCAAAACATAATAACAGTATTTTCGTAAATGCCGCGCTGCTTCAGGAAGTCAACGATTCGTCCGATCTGTGCGTCAATATGGGTCATGCTCGCATAATAGTGCTTCACGAAAGGCTCGAACACGCTCCAATCCGTCACCGGACTTCGTTTAATGTCATGTATGAGCGGCTTGCCCACTTCCTTTGCTTGGAAGTTCTGCCACGGCGGCATCGATATATTACGGTATAAATCCAGTGTGCTGCTGGGCGCAATATAAGGCTCATGCGGCCCCCAGTAATGAATGCCCATCATGAATGGCCGCTCTCTCTCCAGAAAACGTTCCATGTGAAACATGGCGCAATTTGTCAAATAATGCTCGATCGTCGTCTCAACAGGAGACGTCACTTCTGCCGCAAAATGACCTTCGTAATGCCCGCTGATGCGGTGCTCTATTTTCAGTTCCAGTCCGGCATCCGCCAAGTATTTCCTGAACTGCGGATAATTCCATCCGCCGCCCCCATGCCCAGGAAAGTCATCCCCCTCATAACCGACATCGGAAGGGAGGGAACGATGACCTGCCATGATGTCCGGGAACGCCACATGCTTCAAGTTGCGGTCGAACTTGGAGCGTTCCACCGGGCCTTGCCCGAGATGCCATTTGCCCGTATGTCCGATACTATAATTCGTATGCCGCTGCAGTTGGCGGCTGAGCAGACCCGGACTATCCGGAAGCTCATTGACAATGCAGCCCAACGTGTACGTATTAGTCTGCATGCCGTGCTTGAACGGATACATGCCGGTCTGAAGCGAAGCTCTTGCCGGCGTGCAGACCGGACAAGTCGTATAGGCATTGTCGAATACCACGCTGTCTGCGGCTAACGCATCCAGATTAGGCGTCTGGCACAACGTATTCGGATCATAACAGCGCAGCGTGTCGCGGCGCTGTTGATCGGTGACGATCATAATGATGTTGGGACTCTGTTCGCTCACGCTCAGGTACCTCCTCTATGTGCGGGCTCCGTATAGTGCAGGTTCTATGAAAAGTGGATATAGCAAGAACAGCGAAGCCGAGCCTTTTCCGGCTGCGGCCTCGCTGTATATCCAATTATTGCTTTGATTTCTTCCACTCATCAATTTGACGCTGTGCTTCCTCCATCACTTTCTCAATGCCAGCCTGTTTATATTTTTCCATGGCCTTCGGCACATACACTTTCGGATCGACGGTCCCTGTCGTCAGTGTCTTCATGAATTCGTCCGTCACGTTCTGCACGGCCGCAATCTCGGTGCGAATCTTGGACGTATCCAGTGCAAAGCCAAGCAACGGTGCATTGATAGCTGAGTTGTTGAAGTCATCGAACTTCTGCCATTTGTCTTTCGGATCTGCCGGCAGCAAATCAAGCAAGAACAGGTTACCCAGGGTGAAGGTCGGCAAATCGTAGCGTTCCTTCTTCGCAGGCAGCAGCTCAATCGTCTGATCGTCCACCCGCTTATAGTGCTCGCCTTCGATGCCGTAGTTAATCAGGTTGCGCAAATATTTGTCCGTGTTGAGCAGATTCAGGAATTCCATCGATTTCTCCGGATATTTCGATGTCGCAGAAATCGCCATCATCGACCCGGTAACGGACCAGTTGTATACTATCGGAGCCTCAGCCGGTTGAACGACGACTTTGTCTGGAATTCCCTCAGACCAGCTATTCTCCGCATACGGCTGGTAATGCGCCGTATCGACGAACCAACGTCCTGTCTTCAGCGCTTCACTCGCATTGGCATCGGTATACGACGCGACATCAGAAGGCAAATAACCCGCCTTATAATATTTGCGCATCGTTTCGAACTGCGCCATCTGCTCTGGGGTATCGAGCGTAAGCTGCAGCTTCAAGTCTTTGGAATCGAGCGGAACGCCGATTGGAATGTCCGCGTTAATGATATAATCGAACATTTGCGGCAGACCGATTTTGGAGTTGATCGGCTTGATGTTTTCTTTCTCAAGCACCGTCTTCAGCATTGGCTCCAAATCTTCAAGTGTCTTCACTTTTGTAATATCAAGCCCATACTTATCGACCAGCGTCTTATTGAAGCGGAACACCCGCTGCGCCGGAAGCTCTTTGTTGACTGGAATCGCATACAGCTTGCCGTTAATCTTCGCCCCTTCAAGGAAGGATGGGTGGAGCGCTTCCTTAATGCCTTTTCCATATTGGTCCACCAAATCATTCAATTCAAGGAAGGCTCCCTTTTGCGAGTTGTTAATATAGTTAAATGCCCAGGAACAAGTAAATGCAATATCATACGGCTCGCCGGAAGCAGCAATAACTTGCATCTTCTGGTCATAATCGCCCCAATCCAGCATCTTCATCTTGATGGTGGCGCCGATTTTCTCTTTCGTATATTCGTTCACTTTCGCCATGACTTTGTCTACATCCGACTGCGGAGTGCCAATCGTGTACCAGATAAGTTCGACGGGCTTCTCATCCTTCTTGGCCGT
The DNA here is from genome assembly GCF_000283315.1 of Paenibacillus sp. OSY-SE. Lineage (NCBI taxonomy): Bacteria > Bacillati > Bacillota > Bacilli > Caryophanales > Paenibacillaceae > Paenibacillus > Paenibacillus sp. OSY-SE. The sequence continues at coordinate 76,075 of NZ_ALKF01000173.1, forward strand.
TTCGCCGGAAGCATCGCCCGGCTTGGCCCCGGAAGAGCTGTTGCCGCATGCCGCTAGCACCATCGATGACATGAGCACCATAATGAGAGTGATCAGTAATGTCTTCTTTCCATGGTTCATAGTAAATCCCCCTTGCTGCAAGATGGTGTGCTAAAGCTGTTAACCTCAGTTGATAGTATCTTACCCTTGCAAATGGACTTCATGAGCTATAATGGAATTACTGCAATAAGCGAGGTGAAGGATTACAAACGATGCGGAATGCATCGCCCTCCCACTTGTAATCGCTTACATTGTTTATATCTTTATTATATTTGACCTATTGAATAGAATCAATCTAATTTTCTTACCATTACACTTCCGATCACTTACACTCCAGGCTGCTACTACTTATCCCTTGACACTGCGCGATGCTCGGAGGCAGCTAGTCGCAGCAATGACTGCAGATAGCATGCAATCTATCATTTCCACGAAGCCAAACAAGCACCTCCCCGCATCGGTTCATGCGGTCCAGGAGGTGCTTGTTTTAATTGAAATGGGAGTTCTGCATGCATAAGCATGTGCAACCTGACCCGCTATTTGCACAGCAGCTTATTCGCTTTCACTGTGGCAACATGAACGAGCCCCTATTCTTTGCGAAGGTTTTATGAAGCCGCGAGAAAACCTCTAGCGAGACCTTTCAAAAGATGGGGGATCGTGTTTAGACTGACGGGGATTCGCTTCATCCGACCCTTTGCTTCGTTCTCCCCTTCCGTCAGGCGACGGTACGCTCAGGGGGCGGTAC
>NZ_ALKF01000174.1:0-76987 GCF_000283315.1 Paenibacillus sp. OSY-SE
CATCCTGAATGAGTGGGAGAGTATTGCTAAGATGTCTACAAAATATAGTCGGGTCGGAGCGGTTAAGGATTTGAACATTATTATCGGAGGAAAAAACGGATGGGAGCTACACTAATTTAACGTATGGGAATGCAGCATTAAGGCAGGGTGTAAGAGGAGGATGTCTGAGCGTACAATGGAATGCGTTTGCCGGAAAAAGCAGGGTTGTATTAAGATGGCACTAGCTGAACTGTAGTAGGTCGGTGTAAGAAAAGTGTCGCAGATACCGCTATGCCGGAGAGATACAGATATTGAAGATGCCAAAGAAGGCTAATTTCGGGATGCTGAAAAGAGGTGAGAACATGGGGAAATGGATGACCGTGGCGATGTATTTATTGGTAGCAGCCGGAGTTTTCAATTACCGGGAAGAGGTTCTGGCATGGGTAGCGGGGGTGCAGTCAGCCGGGGATGTAGCTATGATGCTGGAAATGTTTCTGGCGGCTGCGCTCATTTCGTTATTCCCTGTCATACCATTCGGTATTGTCGGAGGAATGATTGGAGCGACGTATGGCCTATGGACGGGAGGATTGTTGAATATGGCCGCTTCGACGTTAGGGGCGGCTGTCATGTTCCTCGCTGCGCGGTATGGCTGTGCGGAACGAGGTAGACGATATATGGAGCGCATTGCTCCGCTTCAGAAGTTGAACGGAATGATGGAGAAGAACCCGGTGATGACTGTTCTGATTGCCCGCACCATTCCGATACTGCCTGCCGCGGCTATCAACATTTATGCAGCTCTGATGTCCGTGCCGTTCATTTCCTTCCTTGTAGCTACGGCGCTAGGCAAGTTGCCTGTCATGCTGGTGTTCGCCTTTGTAGGAGAGCAGTTGCTTGGGGATTGGACTCGGGTGCCAGTGGTGCTGCTTATCTATGCTGTATACTTGGCAGGCGTGTATGCGGTGCACCGCCTCGCAATGCGCGTTCGGAAGGTGTAAGCTCCGTGTCAATCAAAGCGGTTGTATCAATGAGCTAGGGGAGCCCGGAGGATTGACGTACAAACCGGTGAAACCTCCATATGCAATAAAAGAAAGAGTGCCAATGTGGCACTCTTTCATTAGTAAAAGTTTCTTATTGTGAAGAAACCGATTCAACAATTACTTGTTCAATGCTTCTTCGTAACGCTTCTCAACTGCAGACCAATTTACTACGTTCCAGAACGCAGCAATGTAGTCAGGGCGCTTGTTCTGATATTTCAAGTAGTAAGCATGCTCCCATACGTCCAAACCGAGGACAGCAGTCTTGCCTTCCATCAATGGATTGTCTTGGTTCGCCATGCTGAATACGGACAATTTGCCATTGCTGTCAACTGCTAAGAACGCCCAGCCGCTGCCAAAGCGCGTTGTAGCTGCTTTTGCGAAGTCTTCTTTGAACTTGTCGAGGCCGCCGAGTTCTTGCTCGATCGCTTCTGCCAGCTTGCCGGAAGGCTGTCCACCTGCGTTCGGGCCGATTGTTTCCCAGAACAAGGAGTGATTCGCATGTCCGCCGCCGTTGTTGCGAACAGCTGTGCGGATGCTTTCAGGAACACTGTCCAAGTTGGCAACCAGTTCGTGTACGTCCTTACCTTGCAGTTCAGGAGCGGACTCCAATGCTGCATTCAAGTTCGTTACGTACGTATTGTGGTGACGATCGTGGTGAATCATCATCGTCGTTTCGTCAATGTGTGGTTCCAATGCATTGTTTGCATATGGAAGCGGTGGTAATTGATGTGCCATCATTCATACCTCCCAATAATATGTAAGTGTTCTCCTTCTAATTAAACATGAAGCTGCGGAATAAATCAACATAAATGTTGCAAAAGTCTGTTATTCATTTTTCTTCCGACTTTATATCATTACCCCCAATTTCATCCATTCAAACCTGATGACAAGAACGAAACAGCTTTAACTAAAATTCCACATTTACCATAAAATTAAACCTTTGGATCGATTAAGGTATGTAAACGCTTTATATAAAGCGTTTACAAGAGAAAAAAGGAGATTTTTCTGTGTTTTATGTGGAAATTGAGTGATAAAGGAGGAATTTCGCGTTTTTTGTCGTATTTGTAAATGTACTATACAATAATAATGACATAGAGATTGATGTGACCAGGCGTAGACAGGTGTGAGACAGAGAGATAACCGAACATAAACCAAGCTCAGGATGAGGGAGAGTAAGACATGAACGTTCGATCCTTTCGTTTGTCGGATTATCTTCCGGCTACCCAGTTATTGATGGCATCGTTGTCAGAGGAATGTTGTGAAAAGACGTTGGAAGCATTCGCGCGTCAGTTATCCTTGGATGGTGAGCTTGTGCTCGTCGCCGAGCAGGAACAGAGTAACGGAGAGCAGGCCATTGTCGGACTGGCTATCGGTACCATTGATCGCAATAACGGGTACTATTACCGCCTTGCCGTCCAACCGGATTACCGAAATCAAGGGGTAGGCAAAGCGCTGGTAGCGGGATTGGAGCAGAAGTTCCAGCAACGCCGCGTCAAGAACATTATGATTGCCGCTGATGAGCATACGGAAGTCGTGTTGCCTTGGTTCGAGGCATTAGGGTATGGAGCTAAAGATGTCTTGCGCTCTTTGCAGCAGCTTCGGATTGTAGCCGGTTAAAATGGCTGTTGCATCCACAGAAATAGACAACCAATGATTGTATCTTAAGGCATATCTTTTCAACCGTTGCAATCGGGGAGAAGATATGCTTTTCTATTAATAAAGTTAAAAAGAACGCAAAAGCCGAGGAATAAGCATGGATCATTATGAGAAAGCGCTTGTGAAAAGTTTCAAACACGATGGTCACCTGCACCGTATGTGGCTGGAGAACTGGCTTGTGCCCTCTTCTAAGCGGCACCCGGATCATGCGAAGGAAGATATGCATGTGCTGATTAACTGCCAAACTCCGATTCAAGAGTCTGACGGCAAGCAGTGGGTAAGCAGAATTCCAGCTGTTACATTTTTTATCCCGAAGCAGTGGTTCAATGTCGTCGCGTTAATTGAGGATACAGGAGTACGGTATTATTGCAATATTGCTTCTCCGCCGTACCGATGTGGGCAGACGTTTACCTATATTGATTACGACTTGGATGTCATTCGCATGACGGACGGACAGGTGCAGATCGTCGACCAAGATGAATACGAACAGAATCGCTACATTTACCATTACCCCGAGCTGGTGGAACGTAAAGTAAGTGCGGGATTGGAATGTCTTCTGAACCGTATACGGCACGGCACGGCTCCCTTTCATGAGGAATCGGTATGCTCGTATTATGAAGATTGGAAGCGGGCTGTTGCAGCCACAAGCGGTAAAGATAACCAGTAAGACAATGATGCAGATGGTATGAAGATGCGTGTGTTTGACTTTCTCGGTATGGCTGAACCGTGCTGTCAGAGTGGAAGCACAATGGCGAAAGAACTGGAAATTTACACGAACGGCGCCTGCTCAGGGAATCCGGGTCCCGGGAGTTAGGGCCGTTCTGTTTTACGGCGGTCACTGGGTAGCGATGTGTATATGACGAGTAACGAATGAAGAATGTTGTGGGAATGCTAGCAATAAGGAGGTGAATGGGATGCTCGAATCGATGAAGTCACAAGATGCGCAAGCGAAGTCGGCCGACAGGCAGCCGTATGCGGCACAATCATTCAGATGGCACCAGTTGAAGCAGGAAATTATCGAAGCGGCGCCTTCACTCGGCATTGATCAAGTAGGCTTTACGACGGCAGACCCGTTCATCGAACTGAAGGCGCGGCTTCAGCATTCAGTGGATCAAGGCTATGCCTCGGGCTTTGAGGAGCCTGACTTGGAGAAGCGGACACGGCCTGAATTGTTGCTTGAAGAGGCGCGCTCCATTATAGCCATAGCAGTCGCCTATCCGTCGAAGCTGGAGGGTGCCCCGAAGTCGAAGCACGGCGCTTACCGAGGCTTGTTCGCGCGCACCGCATGGGGAATGGATTACCATCATGTGCTGCGGGACCGTCTGCAACGGCTCGAGGCTTTCATCCGTGAGCGTGTGGCGGATACGGAGCTGCGAATGAAGAGCATGGTGGATACGGGCGAACTAAGCGACCGGGCGGTGGCAGAGCGCGCTGGCATCGGCTTCAGCGGCAAGAATTGCTCGATCATTTCGCCACAGTGGGGATCGTGGATTTATTTGGGGGAGATGATTACGAACATTCCATTTCCCCCCGATCACCCAGTGACGGAGGATTGCGGCGATTGCACGCGCTGTCTCGATGCGTGTCCGACAAGTGCCTTGGTTGGGCCGGGACAGCTGAATGCGCAGCTCTGCATTTCATTCCAGACTCAATCGAAGGATACGCTGAGCCACGAAATGATGGTGAAGATGGGCAATCGGCTTTATGGATGCGATACCTGCCAGATCGTCTGCCCGAAAAATAAGGGGATGAATTGGACGCACCATGAGGAAATGCAGCCAGACCCTGAACAGGCCAAGCCCTTGCTTGTGCCGATGCTGGAGTTGTCGAATCGGCAATTTAAGGAGCAGTTCGGTACAAGTGCAGCTTCTTGGCGGGGGAAAAAGCCGATTCAACGCAATGCCATCGTGGCGCTCGGCAACTTCCGCGATCGGAGCGCAGTGCCTGCCCTGCGGACACTGCTGGTGAGCGACACACGCCCGGAAATTCGGGCAACCGCGGCTTGGGCGCTCGGTCAGATTGGAGGCCCGGAGGCGTGGCAGACTTTACAGCAAGCTCAGAAACGCGAGGAGGATGAAACCGTGCAGCAGGCAATTCAAGAGGCGGAGCAACAATTCGCCACGCATGTAGAACCGCTATACGTGCAGGAAATGGACTCACCCGTCGGTCCATTGACACTTGCCGCGACAGCGACCGGATTGTTCGCCATCGAGTTCGGAGGCGTACTTGAGATGGCAGAGGCGCTGCAAGCGCGCGCGGCGCGCGATTACGGCAAGGTAGCACTGCAGCGCCACCCTGAGCGTCTACAGGAGACGTGCCGACAGTTGGAGGAATATTTCGCAGGAGAACGGCAGACGTTCGAACTGACACTTGATTTGCAAGGAACAACTTTTCAAAAAGAGGTATGGCGGGCATTGATGGATATCCCTTATGGGGAGACGCGATCCTATAAGCAAATTGCGGAAGCTATAGGCAACCCGAAAGCTGTTCGCGCCGTAGGCGGAGCCAACAACCGCAATCCGATTTCTATCGTTGTGCCGTGCCACCGTGTTATCGGAGCGAATGGGCAACTGGTAGGTTACGGCGGAGGCATGAACAAAAAAGAAATATTGTTGCAATTGGAAGGAATTTCATATTGAAATTGCGTGTCTTACCGATTTTAATAGGGGATATTTGTCATACGGAGAGGGACATGCTATCATAATTGCGGTAGAGTTGCACAAAATCGTGCTTTTTTACGTATGAATGTACAGCTTTCAAACTAGATGATGTTGGGGTGACCAGGGGCAGATGTGGTATTGGATAACAGGAATCGTAATGCTTATCGTGGGCGTTATTATCGGCTTTGCCGTCGGTGTATTTTATTTGCGTAAACAGATGGAGAAGATGCAGTCCGACCCTCAGATGCTGCAGAAGATGGCGAAGCAGATGGGGTATAATTTGAATTCGAAACAGATGCAGAAAGCACAGCAAATGATGAAGAACAACAATAAAAAGAAGTAATCGTACGGTGCGGCACTTGACTCGCACGGCACGGTGAAAGGAGGAACGGTCGTGGCTGGCTTGAAAGATTATGTTAACATGAAGGTTGGTACGAATCGCGAACAGATCGAGTACCACGTGAAGGAAATTCTGAAGCTTGTCGGAGAGGATGTCGAGCGGGAAGGATTGCTAGAAACTCCGGCGCGTGTGACCCGTATGTATGAAGAGATCTTCGCGGGCTACGAAGTCGATCCTCGGGATGTGCTAGGGGTAACTTTTGACGAACGGCACGAAGAACTTGTCATCGTAAAAGATATTACGTATTATAGCCAATGCGAGCATCACATGGCGCCTTTCTTCGGCAAGGTGCATATCGGTTACATTCCAAGCGGTAAGATTGCCGGCTTAAGCAAGTTGGCCCGTCTGGTTGAAGCGGTGTCACGGCGTTTGCAGGTACAAGAACGCATTACCTCGCAAATTGCTGATATAATGGATGAGGTGTTGCAGCCTCACGGTGTGATGGTCGTCGTCGAAGGCGAGCATTTGTGCATGTGCGCACGCGGAGTGAAGAAGCCTGGCAGCAAAACCGTCACATCGGCGGTGCGGGGCAGCTTCCGAAGTGACGCGGCACAGCGCGCGGAATTTTTGTCTCTAATTAAGTAATTAGGTGCAAGTGGGTTAACAGAACAAATGGAACCCGTTCCGGGCAATGGAACGGGTTTTTTTGAATTCAGACAGGAGGAATGACAAGAGCTCATGACACAGGCAAACATAGAGCAATTGGAAGCAAATGCAGGTCAGGGGACGGAAATGACGGAACAGGAGGCCGCTTGGGCGAGGCTGTATGAAGCAGCCACGGCATTCAAGAAACAAGGAAGCTGGAATTGGATGTCCGATAACTGCATCTTCGGCGTATTGAACCCGGAGGACGGCAAGGTTGGCTATTGCAGTATTATGGGAGCAAGTGAAACTTTGTTCGGCCTTGCCGTGTTCCGCGGCGGAGAAGGCTTGGAAAGCTTGAATGATATGCTGTTGGAGCGCGACGAGCGTTATGCTTGGCTTCACCGTCAAAAATGCATGATGGCTACGTATGAGGACCGTACGGATTTGGAGAAGCATGATCTGGCGCAAATTAAGGAACTTGGATTCCGCTTCCGCGGCCGCAACGCGTGGCCAATGTTCCGAGCGTATGATCCGGGGCTTGTTCCATGGACGCTTGATGAGAACCAGGTTCGGTTCTTGACGACTGCGTTGGAGCAGGCTGTAGATCTTGCGGCTCGGGTAAAGAAGGATGAAGAGCTTCTGACGCCGCCGACTTCAGGGCAGGTGCTCGTTCGCGCGCAGGAGAATGGCGAGTGGATTGACCGTTGGCTCGATCCAGACTTTGTGTTGAATCGTCCGGTGAAAGTCGAGTTCGAGAATCAGGACCGTCTGAACGATATCATGCGGCGCTTCCCGAACAAGAAAGGTCACTGGGAGACGGAATTTTTCTATGCGCCGGTAGCAGTTAAGGGAGAAGGCGAACGTCCATATTATCCGCGTCTTTGTCTGTGGGTGGATCGGCTGACGCGAGCAGCGGTCGGTTTCCATGTTGCCTATGACAGCAATTTCGAGCAGGAGTTCTTGGAGCATTTCTTACAGCTCATCGAGGAGAAGGGAGCTCGTCCGCAGAAGCTCATCATCCGCACGAACGATGGGGTGGACTTGTTCGAGAAGACGGCGCAGCGCTTGAAGATTCGCATTGAGCGCGAACCGCGTCTCGTCTACTTGGAAGAAGCGCGTGGCGATTTGTTCGAATATTTCACCAAGCAGGAAGGGTAATGCGGAATAGGTAGGCGACCGCTATCATTAACGATATGAAGCAGATATTAGGCATCTCTTTGTCGTAATTGGCAGGAGGTGCCTATTTTTTATGAGATCATGTATGATAGGGAATTAAGGAGGGATACATATGAAATTGTTCACTGTGGATGCATTTACGGATAAGCCGTTTCGCGGTAATCCCGCAGCGGTTTGTCTGCTGGAACATGAGATGGACAGCGAACAGATGCAGCAGATCGCGATGGAGATGAATTTGTCGGAAACGGCGTTCATCATCCCATTGGAAGAAGGAGACCGCTCCCGCTATCGCCTGCGTTGGTTCACGCCGCAGGTGGAAGTAGACCTGTGCGGGCACGCTACGCTGGCGAGCGCGCATGTGTTGCGTGAGCAGGGGCTAGCGGAGGGAGAACGGATCGCTTTTGAGACGATGAGCGGCACGCTCTACGCTCTCTATGGGGAGAATGGACAAATCACGCTCGACTTTCCGGCGTCATCTATCGTGATGGTCAGTGATGAGGGCCTGCAGGGACGGTTGGAAGAAGCGCTGGGCTGCTCCATACAGGGGATGGCGCGCAGCCGCATCGAATTGCTGGTCGAGGCAGACTCAGAGCAGACGGTGCGTGAATTAAAGCCGGATTGGGAGAAGCTCCTGCGCTGCGATGAGGAAGTGATTGGCGTACTCGTGACCGCTCCTTCCGCTCCGGGACGAACGGATGGGGCGGACTTTGTCTCTCGCTGCTTCTTTCCAAGTCTCGGTGTAAATGAAGATCCGGTAACAGGATCCGCGCACTGTACGATGGCTCCTTATTGGGCGCAGAAATGGGGACGGACCTCGTTCATCGGAGAACAGTGCTCTGCCCGCGGAGGCATGGTGCAGGTAGAGTTGCAGGGGGAGCGGGCATTGCTGACAGGTCAGGCCGTCACTGTGATGGAAGGGAAATTAACGATAGACTAGACCATCAAATGCTTCATCCATGAATACCATGCAATAATGGACTGCGCCCGCCGCCGCTCGGTCGAAGGCTGCAGCTCAATGCCATGCTGGCGCATTAGTTGCACCGCTTCCTCATCGGATATTTGACCGTCACGATACATGCATTGCAACAGGATGTCGCGGATGGCCGGCTTGGAGAAAAGCTTACGAACGATAGCTTCATGCCGACCCTGCATCGGCAGCTGCATCAAGTCTCTTCCTACAGCGGTCAGCCGGACGGCCATGCCGTCAGTAGAGCGGTAGGTCTCGATCAGCCCGTAATAGACGCCGACATTGACGTAGTAGTCGGTCTGCCGTGGAGCGAACCGGTATATCCGGTGAATATCCGCCTTCAACAAGTCCTCCTCCGTCAACAGCTCCATGACGTTCATAAAGCGTTCGAACGAGTTCGCTTGCGGGAAGGGGGCTGCATCTGGCTCAACTTCCACTGGCGTTTCTGCGGCAATGGCCAAAATACGCTCTTTCGTCATCCCGCCCTCAATCCGGTATGCGCAGCTGCGAACAAGCGATATGGAATCGTAGCGGAGTGGTTCAGTAAACTGATATTCAAACAAATAATAGATTCCGTCCGAATAGAGAAAATAGATTGGAATGACCGGCTTCGTCAGCTGCGGGCGCTGGTTAAGCGCCCGGTAAGGGTAGTAGAGCTGACGGACGCAGAAGTCCTGCGGAATTTTATTTTTCGCTTCCAAAATGAGAATTTCCCGCATCGTTTCAAATCCGGCGTCGATCTCCATCTGTTGACTGCGTTCCACCTGAAGCGGTTCCAAATATGAGCCTACATAGAAAGAAAATTCCGGTGATCGCATCCGCCCGCTGAACGTTAATTCCAGCGGTTCGGAGCTTTCGATGCCGCGAAATCGATGCAGCATGTCGGTCATATGGGCGGTATGAAGCGCGTTCGCCTCACTGGTGGAGCTTGTCCCGTCGGCTTGAATCGTCTGAAAGGCAGGAAAGCGAAGATACGCTTTCTCTACCGCAATGTTCTCAATGGGATCAAGCGGATGAAAAATCGGAAACGGAGCGATAATGTACACGCCGTTCGATACCGGCAGGATGCCGAGTTGATGATCGGCAAAGCAGGGCGACAGCTCGCCGGAGGAGTCGAATTTGCACTGCAGGCGTGCCTGCACACCGGGACGAAGTCCATTGATTTGTTCGCTCGTGATCGTGAAGAAGCCCTGCGCTTCAATGTGCTCCAAAATCCGATATTGCTCGAACAGCTCGTTCCAGATCAGGTCCTTCTGTCTTAGCCTGCTTGTCGTCACTTCCGTTTCCCCGCCTTCAGTGAAGTTCGTAATTCAATACCAGCACCTCGTCCACGTTGCCACGCGCGCTTGCCTTGGAATTGATGTTGCGCCGGGCTTGCACGATATGGATATGAAAATCGGCATACAGCTCCAAAATAAAGTCTGTCGCATGATTGGACAGCATGACATATACTCCGCGATCACTCAAATCCCGGAACACTTCGGCTAAGCGCCGCTGCTCCTCACGGCCGAATCCTTCCTTGGCATACGAAGTAAAGGCGGCGGTCTTCGTCAGCACGTCATAGGGCGGATCGAAATAGACGAAGTCCCCGGCTTGAGCTCCGTTGACGGCTGCGTTGAAGTCCCCTTCTGTAATGCGGATGTCCGTACGGTTAAAATAAGCGGATATATCCCGGATTGTCTCTTCCTGTACGATATCCGGCTGCTTGTATTTGCCGAACGGGACGTTGAACTGCCCCGACGCATTGACACGATATAAACCGTTATAGCATGTCCGATTTAAAAAAATCAGGCGCGCGGCCCGCTCAACGGGAGATAGTCGCGCATAAGCTTCCGCATCGCGATCCCATGCCCGCACTTCATAGTAATAGCTCTCTTCATTCCGATGGATGCGGAGCGCTCCAATAAGCTGATCCGGCTGCTGCTTTATCGTACGGTAGAGGTTGATGAGCTCCGGATTGACGTCGTTAATAACAGCCCGCTCAGGCGCGATGTTGAACAAGAGCGCCGCACCGCCGATGAACGGCTCGAAATACGAAGCTTGGTTCCAATTTATTTGCGGTAGGCGGCTGTGGATTTCGGGGAGCAGTTGGCGCTTGCCGCCTGCCCATTTTACGACCGGTTTCAGCAAATCACCTCACCCCTTTCTATTGTAATGTACTCTTTAGTATGCACCGAAACAAAAGAAAAAAGCGGCGGTGGAGCCGCTTAGACTGCGGATAGTCGTGTGAGGCAATGGAAGCCGCACATGAGTTCGCGTTTGTCTTCTATTGTACAGAACGAAGGGGGAGAGGCGCAACAACGAAAACAGGGATCTTCAATAAGGCGTCCACTTCACCTTGCGGGCTTGGCTGAAGCGTTCGGCTACGGCTGGCCAATAGACGATATGCCACCAGTCATCGATATATTTGGCGCGCTCATTTTGATGCTTCAAATAGTAAGCATGCTCCCACACGTCAAGCGGCAGCAGCGGAATAACATCCCATTGGGACAGATTTTGATGCTTCTCTGCCTGAAGGATTTCAAGCCTGCGGCTGCGTGGACTCCAGACAAGGATGGTCCATCCGCTGCCTTCCACTTTCTCAGCCGCTTTGGAAAATTGCTGCTTAAAGGCGTCGACGCTTCCGAAATCATGTTCAATCTGCTTACGCAAAGCGCCTGCAGGTTGCCCGCCGCCGCGAGGATTCATAATGTCCCAGAAGATCGTGTGCAAATAATGGCCGGCACCGTTAAAGGCGAGTTCATTCTCCCAGTATTTAATCAGATCGAAGTTGCCGGTACGACGTGATTCGGCAAGCGCGAGTTCGGCCTTGTTCAAGCCATCCACGTAGCTCTGATGATGCTTGTCATGGTGGATGCGCATCGTCGTCTCATCGATATAAGGCTCGAGCGCATTGTAGGCGTAAGGCAGCGGAGGCAGACGATGTCCGCCGATAGGGACAAAGGCTTCATCCGCTCGCTCCGAGGATTCGTAGCTAGATGCCGATGTGGAATCTGGGAGTGGCTGGTTCGCGGATCGGGACGCGGAGCTGTATATAGGTTCGACGCTATTGCTGCGTACAGACGAAGCATTGAACGCTCCTGCGGGTGTTGAATTTTGCCGTCCTCCGCCGGGATGCCAAGCCTGCGAGTTACCGATATAGGCGCGTACGCCCGGTTGCTGATGTGACGTATTCACGGATTCGTACAATTCCTCCTTGGCGTCGAATGCCGATGTAGTCCAGTTCGGCATTCCGCTATTTGATGGGCTCACTTGGTATGGGGAAGCATTGCCCCTGTCGATTGCCGCGTGAATGTGCGTCATTGGCTGGGCGACGCCCTCTGCCGCATTAGATGCGCCATGACTTACCAAAGTGAACGGTGCTTGCGTAAGCTCCTGCACGACGTTCAGGAAATATTGGGACTCGCTTGCAATATGATCGATTACAATCGGAGCAAGCGGGATGCTCTGCACCGCCTGGCTATGCCGCTTCACTTGCTCAAGCTGCTGTAGGAACTGCTCCGATTGATACACAGATGCCTTCAGCAGCAGCTCAAGCTGGTGCTGAAGCGAGGCATCCATTGCATGCGGATGATTCACGACGCTGTCCAGCCATGCGGCGGCGGTTGATTCGGTCTTGGCAAAGACCTGCTCCCATTCCAGCAGCAGTTGAACATATACTTCCTCTAGCTGGGGCACGATGGCCCGAATCACCTCGGTATGTTCCTTCTCCTGTCTCTTCCAGAATACGATTTCTTCTAGCAAGCGAACCGGCATCAGCGGCCCGTAAACATGCAGCAATGCACTCCCTCCTTTCGCCCTAAGCTCCTTACTATTGCGTGTTCAAAAAGACCACTTTTCAGCGCCAAGAAGGTTGCAAGAACCCGAAGCGTATGATTCCGAAGCGAGTTTATCTCCGCAAAAAAGATTTGATACCGAATTCTATCTTGAGATACTTCGTGATCAAAAGAGGGCTTTTTGAAAAACCTCTACTAGTGTATTAGCGGCAGAGGTTGGACTATGAGAAAGAGCACAAAAAAACCGTAAGCTCGGAGGCTTACGGCTTTGCGATCATATATCCTTCATCGGTATGATAGGCTGCGTTAAGAAAAGCGGCCGCTTTGCCCAAATATTCCTTGCGGTGTGTGCGATAAATAAGTTCATGCTGCACATCCGGCACAATCCATGACTCCGAAAGTTTATTCGACTGGCGGGCGGAAAGCTGCTCCGATATTTCGTAGGGCGCTTTTGTGTCCGCAGTACCGTGAATGAAGAAGGTCGGAATAGCGTAGTTAGTCGCCTTCACTTCATTGTACGGAATTTGCTGCAGGCTCGTGCCGTTCAGAGCGGGGAAGAAGGCCCGCAGTAAATCGAGTGACGGATGCTTCGGCAATGAAATGTACTGCGTTAAGTTATGATACAGCGTATCCGGTTCGAGCAAGAACGTGCTGTCCAGTATCATGGCATCGATATCTTGAGAGAGAAGCGATGCTTGCAGGGCGGTACCCGCCCCCATGGAGAAGCCCCAGACGACGATATGCTCCGCTCCGCGTTCCTTGGCAAGCTGTACGGCACCGAGCAATTGCTCCTTCTCGAGACGGCCGCCGGTCGCCTTCGTCTTATGCTGTTCGGAAGCAAATCCGTAATCGAACATGACCACATTATAATCAAGCCGATGCGCAAATTGCGCTAAGTCATACATCGGCACCCAATATTCTTCCCGGTTGGCTCCATAGCCATGGCTGAATATTATCGTCCGTTTGGACGTTTTATCGGAAGGGATGTACCAACCGTCTACTAAGGTATGACCATCTCTGGCAGGGAACGCAACCGTTTCATAACGCATGCCCTTCGCCTCCATCGGGTTCGAGAAGAGCGGAGGAACCTGCGGATTGGCGAACATCCATGCAATAAAGCCATGCAATGCCAGAAAAATAAGAAGTGCGGCAACCACCGTCGACAAAGAGAGCGCGATCGCCACATGCTTCAATCGAATGCGCCGGGCGACAGCAGGAGCAGATCCGGAAGGAGCAAGCCATTCGGGGTGAAGCGATGGAGATGTTACGACAGGTGTGTTCATATGCATGACCTCCTCCAGGATGTGTTGGGCAACGATGATTGTGTTGATTTTCGACAAAATTTGATGAATATAGAACTAAAGTCCCGCAAAGGGGCTCGACCTTGCAAACGTTTTAAGCTGTACTACCATCGTATGCGGTAAACCGCTTAGGGTCAACGAATCTGCTCGATTTGTAAGGTGAATGTAACGTTGCCGTAACATTGAAACATCATTGTAAAAAATGTCGAAATCAGGGACGTTAGTCGGAGATGGCAAATTGATTGTAGTCTCTTTACGACGCAGGAAAAGGACGTTATACTAGATGTAACAAAGTTTCATTCTGTGGAACGAAAGAGGGAGATTCACGTGGAGGAACGCGGGAAGTTGACTGTTCGCGCGGTGGAACGCGCACTTGATATATTGATGTGCTTCGCAAATGAGCGCGATTTGAGCTTAACGGAAATTGCATCGCAGGTGGGCTTGAATAAGAGCACGGTCCATCGGCTGATGGCGACGCTGGAGGAGCGGGGATTTGTAATCCGCAATGGCGACAAGTATCGCCTGGGCTACCGGATATGGGAGCTTGCCGCGAATTTGACGCAGGTAGACGACCCGGCACAGCTGCTGCTGCCGGACATGGAGCACCTGCGTGATCAGATTGGCGAAACGGTGAGTTTGTATGTAAGGGACGGCAAAGACCGTATCCGCATTCAAGCCGTACAGAGCAATCAGGCGATTCGGCGGGTCGCGCCGGTAGGCGCCAAGCTGCCCCTCTTTGTCGGAGCGTCAAGCAAGGTGCTGCTTGCGTTCGCCGAGCCGTATGAGCGTGATGCTGCGCTGCAGGATTCGGGCTGGCCACCGAGCATGGATCGGGAGACGTACATGAGCCAGCTGGAGGAAGTTCGCCGCTTAGGGTACGCGATTAGCGTAGAAGAACGGGAGCCGGGTGCAGCGGCGGTGTCCGTGCCGATATTCGACCGCAGTCATCAGCTTGCCGCCGCTCTGTCCGTATCTGGACCAGTGAGCCGTATGTCGATGGAGACGCTGCGTGCCTGTGCGCCGCAGCTGATGGAGGCGGCACGGCGAATGGAGACGATGCTGCGCACGGTGATGTAGCTAGGATAGAAACAAATTGGGGTCAAGGATATCCACTGGAGAGACCTGACGATTGCCTTTGAATCCGAGTCATCACCGCTTATTCTCATCCCAATGACTTGGATTCAACAGCGACGGAAGTGGATACGCCCGCCATTCTTGTTACCTTTTCACCTGTTTTCGAGTTTCTCGACAAGCTCAAGGACACAGCCATATTCAGGCATGTGTCCTTGTTTGCTGTTGCGACTGTGAGTGCTGCTGCCGGTACTGTCCCGGTGTCATCCCTTCCTGCTTCTTGAACAAGCGGTTGAAGTATGGGGGCTGGTATCCGGCCGATTCGGCAATTTCGTTAATTTTCATATCGGTGGTCAGCAGCAGTTCCTTGCATTTGTTCATCTTGATCGCAGTCAAATAATCGATGAAATTTTGTCCTGTCATCTGTTTAAAGGCTCTGCTTAATTGAGAGGTGCTAATTCCTGCCTCTGCTGCGCACGTTTCCAGCGAAAGGTCACACATATAGTCCTGTTCAATGCGTTCAAGCAGTTCTTCCACTGCGTGCTTCATCGGCGCGTTGTAGCTGCGTTTGATCGAGGCGCTATAGGGCTGAATGATTTTGGTGCGGAACCAGCTGAGCGACGCTTTCGTATCGCGCAGTCCACCCAATTCTTCCTGCCAGCTTAAGCCAAATACGGCATAAGGGTTGTGCCCGAGCTGAAGCAGGGAACGGTGAATGCTGCCGATGAGCCTCATCAAGCCTTCGTGAACCATCCATTCTGCGCCGCCACTTGCTTGCAACGCGGTAACGAATCGCTCCAGACTCTCCATTGCTTCCTCTTCAAGCCCCATATTCAGTGCATGAATGATTCCAAGCTCTAAATCTACAGGAGACTCGATCGGATTAGGAGAGTGCGCCAATACGTGCTCCGCTTCGAGCAGTTGGTTGTTCAGCCCGAAGTTCCGGTAGCTGATGGCGCGCCGCGCTTGCTCCATACCGTGCGGGAGATCGATCCATCTATCCGTGACCCGACTCGCCACAATCGTAACATAGACGCGCAGCGTATGGTGGAGCGCCCGCATCAGGCGGTCGCCCAAGGACAATATCCGACGATGCGACTCCTCAAGCCCACCCTCCTTCGCCATAAACAAGATGAGCCCGAAGGAACCGTCCAAAAAGTTCATGACGTGCACATGCTCGCACTCTGCCTCCTCCATGGACAGCTCCTGCACTACATTGATCGAGGCGTAGGTCAGGAGATGCACGTCTTTATCAGACATCGGCGTACGCGCTTCCTCCGCATTGTGCAATTGGACGACGACAGCTGCGAAGCGCCGGCCTTCGATGTCCAGTTCAAGAGAACGAAGCTTCTCCTTAATTTCTGCTTCTTCCAACGTAATGGCTTGTCCTTGCACGAATTGATTAATGTAAGCTTCACGCATGGATGGTATCGCTAAATTCCACTGCTCCTGCAGTGATTCATTGGCGAAATGGTACTCCTTCCACTCCTGTTCAATATAATCCAATTCGTTGCGAATGCCGCTCTCCGGCGTGCGCCAAGAGCTGACCATCTCCATGACGCGGCGAATCGGATTGTAAATGCGGCGCGAAGCGAACCAACTGACGAACAATGCCGCGGCCAGTGCAATGCAAGAGAGCAGTATCATTAATTGTGTGTACGGCTGCGTCGGAGAGGTAACGACCGACAGAGGGGTTGCGGATACGTAAGCCCACGTTTCCCCGAGCGTGTTGAACGAAGCGGTCTTGACCAGATATGTTTCTCCGTCCAGCTTCACCTCAACATCCCCGTCCTGCTGCGGAGTGTTGGCATGAGGCCGCTCCTTTCGAATCACTTGCATCAGTCTCTCATCCATTATGTTAGTAGTGGAGCGGGCAGCGATATTGCCGTTTCCGTCCAAAATAAAAGATTGCCGATCGGCAAGGGAGAAGACGTGCAGCTTTGCCGGGTTAATAAAAATGACGATCGCGCCGTAGGCGTCGGCGCTGCTGTTGTAAGGCAATTTCATGACGATGGCATGCTTGGTTCCTGCTTGACCGAAAGGGCGGGCAAGGCCGTGAGTCCAATACATATCGGGAGACGGATCAAGCAGCCCGGACCATTGTCGGGTGACTTCCGGCTGCTCCAGCTGCCGGACACCGAGACTCGGATGCAGCAATTTATTTTGTTTTTTTACATACAAATACACTTGATCGATGAGCGGCACCGCATTTTCAAGCACGGACAAGGTCGACAAGATCTGCTCTGTCTCCTCAAATCGATCGACGAAGTTCATGTCGGCAATGGTTGAGCGGAATTGGGGCTTCACCGCCATATGTGATACGAACGTAACCAATTGGGAGAATTGCTCGTCCACTTGATTGGCCACATCATTGAGCTCCAACTGATGCTTGTTGTGAAACTGCTTCACGAGATGCGCATTGCCGGCATACAAAAAAGCCGAACAGATGACGGCAATGGGGACGCAGGTCAGCACAATGGCGAGCATGAGGCTTCGCCAATATAGCATTCCTTTGGATTGTAGACGGTCGATCAAGCTTGCTTTCACATATCACACATCCTTGGACGTTATGAGCTTTTTACTATTGTAAAACAATCCTTTAGCATTGAAAAGGCTTTCATCATGAAATAAAACCGTTGTGAGAACACCTGTATCGAAGCCTTTCGAAGAGGGGCAACCGCGTGTAGAGGCAGGTTTATAAGCCTAAGGAAGCTTGGATCTCGCTTGGTCAAAAAAGTGCAATCGGAGGAAATCGTTGTTCCGGAGGTAGCGTGCGCAGCGATCAAGATCTATCTGGAAACCGCATAATAGCGCGTAAAGCTGGATGATTTTACTCTGTTGCAGCGCAGTCTTAAACGATACGGCAAAAAATTCAAATTGCAGGCAATGATGATAGCGTTTACATTCAATTTACTGACATGGATGCAATGAAATTAACATGCAATGAAATGGCGCAGAGGACAAACAAGCAGCAGAAGAGAGGGATGGCATATGACCACAAGCAACTTGCCACAGGATAGAGCTATGGAACGACCGGGCGCAGCAATGGAACCAGACAAACCGCAAAGCAAACCAGAAGGCAAGTATTCGCTATTATGGAAGGACGTCCGGCGCGATAAATACTTATACTTTCTGGCGCTGCCGGGTATTTTGTTTTTTATTATATTCAAATATATTCCGATTACGAATCTGGTCATCGCATTCCAGGATTATTCGCCTTACTTCGGGGTATTAGACAGTCCTTGGGTAGGGTTAGAGCATTTTGCAAGGTTTTTCGCGCATGATGACTTTTACATCTTATTGCGCAATACGCTTGGCATCAGTTTGATGAATTTGGTGTTCTTTTTTCCGGCGCCGATTATTTTATCGCTCATGTTAAATGAAGTGCGCAATGCCATCGTGAAGCGGACCGTGCAGTCGCTTATTTACATCCCGCATTTCCTGTCGTGGGTGCTCATTTCAGGTCTGACCTTCCTTATGTTCTCGCAATCGGAAGGTCTGGTGAACAAAGCGCTCGTCAGTATGGGAAAAGACACGTTCGACCTGCTGACCAACCCGGATTATTTCTGGGGCCTGCTGACTGCGCAATCGATTTGGAAGGAAATCGGGTGGGGGACGATTATTTTTCTCGCCGCCATCGCGGGTATTGATCCGCAGCTGCATGAAGCGGCTGTCATGGACGGGGCAGGCCGCATGCGCCGCATCTGGCACATTACGCTGCCAGGCATGCGCAACGTCATTATCATCTTGTTCATCCTGCGGCTCGGCGCCATTATGGACACGGGCTTCGAGCAAATCTATCTGATGATGAACGCGGCGGTTTCCAATGTGGCAGAAGTGTTCGACACGTATGTGTACCGCATCGGAATTAAGCAAGGCGAGTTCAGTTATAGCACCGCCATCGGTCTATTCAAGTCGATTGTGGGTGTCATACTCGTCGTATCTGCCAATAAGATCGCCAAGAGATTCGGTCAAGATGGACTATATTAACAAGCTGGGAGGAGACGAACGATAATGGCGGACAAAGGCTGGCGCGACCGCGTCTTCAACATTACGAATATTACGGTGCTCATTCTGATTGCTTTGGCGACCGTATTTCCGATTTATTATACGATTGTTCTGTCCTTTACAGACCCGACGGAATATTACAGCAAGCCGCTTATTCTGTTTCCGGAAAAATGGACATTGGATGCATACCGATACCTGCTCTCCAACGGGTTGTTCGTCAGCGCGCTCGGGGTCAGCACATTTCTGGCTACGGTTGGAACAGCGCTCAGTCTAATCGTGACGGCAGGGCTTGCCTATGCGTTGTCGCGCAAGCGGCTTCGGTTCCGGCGTGCAATGATGTTCCTTATCTTGCTGACGTTTCTGTTCCAGCCAGGCTTGGTGCCAGCTTATCTCATCGTCCGCAACTTAGGTCTAATCGACAGCATCTGGTCGTTAATCCTGCCCAGCTTGACGAGCGGCTGGTATGCCTTGCTAATGAAAGGCTTCTTCGACAGCATACCGGACAGTCTGGAGGAGGCGGGACGAATTGACGGCTGTAACGAAATCGGCGTCTTCTGGCGCATCATGCTGCCGTTGTCGCTGCCTGCGCTTGTCGCTTTCGGTTTGTTTTTTGCGGTAGGTTATTGGAACACCTACTTCAATGCCTTGATGTACATCAACGATCAGAACAGATGGCCGCTGCAGGTTCTGCTGCAAAATATGCTGGTAGATCCGTCGACGATGGGCGGAGGAGCGGGGGTCGAGAGCTTCCGTGCCAATCGGCAAATGCCGACCGAGACGCTCAAAATGGCTGCCGTTGTCATTGCGACGATTCCGATTATGCTTGTATATCCGTTTTTACAGAAGCATTTTGCGAAAGGCGCCATGGTCGGCTCCTTGAAGGAGTAGCTCCTGAAAGCAGTGCCCTTACCGGAAGATGGTTCGACGTCAGTCTAACCTATACATGAAGGTGCAAGTGGAATTAAGTATAAAAGGGAGGTCGCTATTATGAAAAAATGGCTAAAAACGACGTTTCTGCTCACGCTGGCAGGCTCATTGCTGCTGACCGCATGCGGAAACAACAACGCCAGCGACAACGGCGGTGTGACCAACATTAAAACTCAGGTAATTAACTATGCGCCGGAGTTTATCGGTCCGGACAACCCGCTCTGGCAGGAATTCGAGAAGCGGACGAACACGAAGCTGAACATTACATGGCTCAGTCCGACAACGGCAGAGGACAAAATTAACGTAATGCTCGCATCGGGGGACTTGCCTGATTTGACCTACGTCGAGACGCTCGACAATTCACAGCTGCGCAAAATGATTGATCAAGGCGTGTTCTGGGATTTGACAGAGCTGCTGAAGGAATATCCGAACTTAAACCGCGAGGAATTCGAGGTGATGTGGCGGGATTCCAAAATCAACGGCAAAAATTACGGCGTTCCACGTTATTACCCGGCATACGGCGGAGGAATATTCCCGATGTTCCGCAAGGACTGGCTTGATAAATTACAGCTGCAAGTGCCTGCGAACGTAGATGAATTCCGGGAAGTGCTGAAGGCGTTCAAGACGAAGGATCCGAACGGCAACGGACAGGCGGATGAGGTGCCATATGCAACGACGCCTGCTTCATTGGGCTTTCTGTACAACGTATTCAATGAGACGCAAGGCAGCTGGAAGCTGAAGGACGGCAAGCTCGTGCCTATAATTACAGAAGACGCTTCTCGTGACGCATTGCTTTACATTAAACAGTTGTTTGATGATGGGTTGCTTCCTCCGGATTTCGCCATTATGAAATTTTCACAAGTGACCGACTTAATTCGCAGCGGCAAGGCAGGGGGCGTCGGGTATTCGATGAATCAGGCGTGGATTCATACGGAATTCATCCGCAAGACCGATCCGAATGCAGACTTGATTCCGCTCGCTTCGATTGAGAACAAAGCGGGAGTGAAATATACGCCTTCTGGTGTCCCATATTACGGTGTATTTCTGATACCGAAAAAAGTGCCGGAAGACAAGGTGAAGAAGATTCTCTCCTTCCTGGATTACGGATACGGGCCGGAAGGAAACACGCTTGCCTTCTACGGTGTGAAGGACGTACACTATAAGGAAGAGAATGGAAATAAAATTCCGACGGATCAAGCGAAGAAGGATATGGTCGGGGATGGCAACATGGCCTCCATCTTCCACTTGGTCAGCGACGATATGGCGATTAGCGCTATCGGAATGCCGGATGATTTCTACAAGCGCAACGTTGACATTGTAACGGAGCGGAAGAAAGTCGATGTACCGCAGCCGGACCGCGGCCTGTTCTCTGAGAAATTCAATCGGTATTTCCCTGATATTCAGAAGAAGGTCGACGACATGCGCACGAAGGTCATTATCGGGAAGGAAACGATCGAAGCGTATGATAAGCTGATTGAGCAGCTTCGCAACGATGCGCAATTAAAGGAAATTACAGATGAGATGAACGAATACTATGCGAAGCGCCAAGCAGAGCTGTAGACGATCGAAGCACCTACAATAGGGAGATGAGGACACGTGCAACAAGTTACAGCGATCGTGATTGGAGCAGGGGATCGGGGAGCCCGAGCATATGCCCCTTATGCATTGGACAATATGCATGAGTTCAAGATTGTGGGCGTGGCCGATCCGAACTTAGAGCGGCGGCGCAGCTTTGCGGAAGCGTTCGAGCTGCCGGAGTCGCAGCAGTACGATTCGTGGGAATTGATTCTTGGGGAGAACAAGCTGGCTGATGCAGCTATCGTCTGCACACAGGACCGGATGCACTATGAGCCGACGTTGCGCGCACTCGAGCTTGGCTACCACGTGCTGCTCGAGAAGCCAATGTCGCCGGAGCCGAAGGAATGCGTTGAGATGGAGCTAGCCGCCAAGCGTCATAACCGGCTGCTCACGATATGCCATGTGCTGCGGTATACACCGTTCTGGACGGCAATGAAGCGTGAGATCGATCGTGGCGCGATTGGGGATATCATCTCCATCCAACTCAATGAGAACGTCGGGAACATGCACATGTCGCACAGCTTCGTCCGCGGCAACTGGCGCAACAGCGATCAGTCGAGCCCGATGATTTTGCAGAAATCGTGCCATGATATGGACATCCTGGCTTACTTGATGAATGAACCGTGCGTGCGCCTCAACTCCTTCGGTTCCTTGATGCATTTCCATGAAGGCAACAAGCCGGAAGGAGCGCCTGCGCGCTGCATCGAAGGGTGTCCGGCGGAGGCAAGCTGCCAATATCACGCGCCGCGCTATTATTTGGGCGAAGGAATCGGCTGGGCACGCAAAATTACGGATAACTATACGAAGGAAGGTATTGTGAAGGCGCTATGGGAAGGTCCTTACGGCAAATGCGTCTATCAGACCGATAACAACGTCGTCGACCATCAGGTCGTCAATATGGAGTTCGCGAGCGGGGCGACGGCGATGTTCAGCATGTGCGGCTTCACGCACGACAACACGCGCATCGTACAGGTGATGGGCACCAAGGGAGACATCCGCGGCAATATGGAGGATGACGGCTTCGTCATTCATGACTTCGTAACGAAAGAAGAGCGGACGATTAAGGTGCACACGCCGGAGACGGGACATGGCGGTGGCGACTCCGGCATCGTGCGTGCGTTCCTCCAGGAAGTGCGCAGCTTCGGACACAGTGCGGATGAGAGCTTGTCGTCGGCAACCGTTTCCGTGCGCAGCCACCTGATGGCATTCGCAGCGGAGAAGTCCCGCCAGAACGGCGGGCAAGCGATCGATTTGCAAGCGATGTATGACGATCTTGCGGGGCAGCCGACCGCATAATCGTTTATATGTATAAGTATAAGAAGCAAACATGCCCTAGCAATGGGATGCGTGTCTGCTTCTTTTTTTGCGTATACCATTATATAACAGATAAAATACAAGAAATTAGCGGATGAAATAAAAGAAAGGGCCTTGATACAATAGAATTGTAACGTTTTCAACTTATGTATAAAATAAACATTGGCCGCATTGAGAACGAACGGGGGAGAGATTTCATGCAGATTATTCAGGGAACGGCACTGTTGTTGCTTGTATTATCCTTGTTCAGTTTGTTCAGCTTCAAGGCTCCGAACGGTATGAAAGCGATGGGGGCATTGGCCAATGCAGCCGTGGCGAGCTTTCTCGTCGAAGCGTTTCACAGTTATGTTGGCGGCGATATGCTGCAGATCGGATTTTTGAAAGATGTGGGCGTCGCAGCAGGCGGCATGGGCGGCGTTGCTGCCGCGGCTCTTGTCGCGCTTGCGATGGGCGTATCTCCGGTATATGCCATGATGCTGGGAGTGGCGTGCGCCGGACTTGGCTTGCTGCCGGGCTTCATCGCAGGCTATCTTGTCTCATTCCTTGTGACGCGGTTCGAGAAAAAGGTGCCAGCCGGCCTCGATTTGATTGCCTGCATTGTCATTGCGGCTCCGCTCGCAAGAGGAGTTGCGGTGCTGATAAGTCCGCTCGTTGATATGACCCTATTGAATATCGGCAGCATTATTGCGGCCACGGCAACGGACAACCCGATAGTGATGGGCGTTATATTGGGAGGGGTCATTACGGTTGTCGCTACGGCTCCGCTCAGCTCGATGGCGCTGACGGCAATGCTCGGCTTGACGGGGCTGCCGATGGCGATTGGGGCACTGGCAGTGATGGGCTCGTCCTTCATGAACCTTGTCTTCTTTCACCGGATGAAGTTCGGTGACCGCCGAACGACGATAGCGGTAGCGATTGAGCCGCTTACGCAGGCGGATATCATTTCCGCCAACCCGATCCCCGTATATATCACCAACTTTATAGGCGGGGCCGCGGCAGGAGTCGTCGTGTCTCTATTCGGACTGATCAACAACGCGACAGGCACAGCGACGCCGATTGCCGGCTTGATGGTCATGTACGGCTTCAACGATCCGCTCCCGGTGACGATCGCGGCTGCCTTGTGCGCCCTTGCTGGAGCAGCTGCGGGATGGCTTGGATCCATCGTGTTCCGCAATTACCCGATTCGTACCGTTTTGGATGTCAGGGGCGTGCCGTCGACTCAAGGAAGCAGCAATGGCACAGTGTAGCAAGAGTAGGGAAAAAGGATAGATTGCTTGTGGCCCGGCGACGACTGTGTCGGCCGCAGTCACGCGAACGCCCCCGTGCGGCAGAGAAGCTGCGCGGGGGCGTTTTATTGTAATCGGTCATCACTACTCTACTTAAGAGTCTGGTAGTACGGTCATGTGGAATTTATAAAAAATCGGGATAGGTGATGCTCTCGGAAAGGATAAGTATGACAGTTCCATCCCTTGCTTCACTCTCCCCTTTATTCAGAATAGCAGCAGCAACCTCTTCCTTTCAAACGAGAACAGGTTGACAGTCTTTCGTACAATGGCCTTTAGCAACACTCTCCCATACTGTCAGGAGGGGGGCGGGGATAAGGGTACATGCCGATCCGTGAAAGATATTATTTCCTGATGATTCGATCCTGATTGCAGTGAATATAGAGTCGGTTCATGGGCGTGACGCCTCCTGATGGAAGTGAACCCAGAGTCGAACATTGGTGTGCCGCCTTCTGAAGGAAGGGGAGAATGAAGAAAAGGCTCGGATGCAATGCATCTCTTCCAGTCTGACAGGCCCATGTTCTAACACAAGAAGACGGAAGATGGGTTATTAGAGTAGATAACGGCAGATTTCATATTGTTGAACCTGATGGAAGTCAAGTTGTAACATCGTATAAAAGCCCAAGTAGAAATACTAATATGAGAATTCAAGATGGTAGATGGAGAAGGCCTAGTGAACAAGAACTTGAACATTTTATAACTATCTTTTCTGATAATGAGAAGTGGTAACAAAGAGCCTTTTTTAGGAGGGCGTAAGGGCAGAGAATCATTTGCGTGAAAGCTCGAAATGCCGTGAAACGATCGGGTGGGAGTTAATGTCTATAACTTTCATCACATTTTAAATTTAAAATGTGTCTAAATATTGACACTGTTTATGACTCCGTGATATTATAACGTTAAAATAACGCACTATCAAAAAAACGTATTATAATTTCACTGACCATCCTCATGACAAACACCGAATCCGTGTTACGCACTCCATCACGAAATCTGCACGATTTCCAAATCTTTTATGCAACCTACCCACATCATGTCTACAACCTGCAAAGGGTACAGCTTTCACAGCAAAGAAAGCGTATACAATTATGAACCATTGTTCAAATGAACAAATCAGCCAGAGCGATCCTGTCTTCATTCCGACAATCATTTGAGCTCGAGCAAGCGGAACTTCCTGCCCAGACGACTGCAAGATTTTCTTTCCACTCAGACAACTCGCCGATACGCTTTTGTTAATTAATTACTTTGAAAGCGCAAACAATTACAATTTAAATGGTAAAGGAGCGAGCTTGGATGAAACAACTTTTTTCTATTCTCGCCGTCTGTTCTTTGCTGCTGTTGGCTGCATGCGGGGCCTCTAACGAGCCTGCGGCAACAGGCAAGCAAAACGACGAAAACGACGGGAAGAAAGTAGTCAAAATCGGTATCGCGCAGTTTGCGGAGCATCCTTCGCTGGATGCGGCGAGAACGGGCTTTCTGCAGGCGCTGAAAGATGCCGGGTACAAAGAAAACGACAATTTGCAAGTGGATATGCACAATGCTCAGGGAGACATGAACAACAACATGACCATTGCACAGAAGCTCGTCGGAGACAAGAACGATCTCATTCTGGCGATTGCCACGCCAACTGCGCTGGCGGCTGCAAAAGCGACGAAAGACATTCCGGTCCTATTCACGGCCGTTACCGATCCGGTCGCATCAAAATTGGTCAAGAGTCTGGAAGAGCCAGGAGGGAATGTGACGGGCACGCGGGACACGAACCCGGAAGCGATTAAGAAGACGATGGAAACGATGAAGAGATTTTTCCCCGATGCTAAAAAAGTAGGGGTGATATACAACTCCGGGGAACAGAATTCCGTCGTCAACATCGCCAATGTCAAGCAAGTGCTGCAAGGCGGAGGGCTGGAAACCGTTGAAGCAACGGTTACGAACAGCTCGGAGGTGAAGCAGGCTGCCGATTCGTTGGTGGGTCGCGCGGATATCATCTATCTGCCTTCGGACAATACCGTGATTTCGGCTTTGAGCTCGGTCGTGTCGGTGGCGAACGACAAGGATATCCCGTTGTTCTGCGAGAGCAGCGAATCCGTCGGACAGGGCGCTTTCGCATCAGTGGGATTCCAGTACTACGATTTGGGATATACGACGGGCAAGATGGCGGTAGAGGTGCTGAAGGGCGCATCACCAGCCCAAATCCCTGTCCGTTTCTCGGAACAGCTCGATCTCATGATTAATCCCAAAGCAGCGGAAGAACAAGGAATTACGTTGACGGAGGACATGAAGCAAGGCGCAATCCTGATAGAGAAATAAATCGGAGCAATAAATCGTTCCATTTTTAGGAGGATGCTATCGTGCTGTATGCGCTGACGGGTTCTGTTGAAGCAGGGGTCATTTACGCGTTGATGGCTCTGGGCGTTTACTTGACGTTTCGAATTCTCGATTTTCCCGACCTGACCGTCGACGGCAGCTTTGCCACCGGCGGGGCTGTAGCGGCGGTCATGATTACCAATGGATATTCCCCTCTGCTCGCGACGTTGGGCGCGATGCTGGCGGGATGCGTGGCAGGCAGCGTAACCGGGCTGCTTCATACGAAGGGCAAAATCAATACGCTGCTGTCCGGGATTATTTCGATGATTGCTTTGTATTCGATCAACTTGCGGATTATGGGTAAGGCCAACACGCCGCTATTGGGCGCGGACACGTTGTTTACGGAAATTTCATCCTTCCTCTCCAGTCTGCAACCGCTCTCGATTCTGGCGGCCGTAGGGGTGTCCGTTCTATTAATCAAATGGGCAATCGACTGGTTTCTCGATACGGAAATCGGCTTGGCCATCCGTGCGACCGGCGACAATACGAAGATGATCCGCAGCTTCTCCGCGAACACCGACAACATGAAGATTATCGGGCTGAGCCTCTCCAACGGTTTGGTAGCGTTGTCAGGCGCCTTGATTGCGCAGTATCAAGAATTTGCGGACATCTCGATGGGAATCGGTATCATCATTATCGGATTGGCTTCAGTCATTATGGGCGAAGCAATCTTTGGTCATTCCTCGATTCGACGGGCGACCTTCGCCGTTATCGGCGGCGCAATCGTCTATCGCTTAATTATTATGTTCGCGCTCCGCATCGGGCTCGATCCGAATGATTTAAAGCTGCTGACCGCCATTATAGTGGTGATTGCGCTCGTGTCGTCACGGATGATCGATACGTGGAAAGACAGACGGGTGCGGGCGCCGAAGGAGGAGCCGCTTGCGGCGGCCGGCCAAGGAGCAAGGGGGGAGAGCCATGCTGAAACTTAACGGGATCCGCAAAGTGTTCAACCGCAGGACGGCGAGCGAAAAAATAGCTCTGCAAGAGATCAATCTGACACTTCATCCCGGCGACTTCGTCACGATCATCGGCTCCAACGGAGCTGGCAAGTCCACGCTGATGAACATCATCTCCGGGGGAATGGCGCCAGACTGCGGAACGATCGAAATCGACGGCGAAATGGTGACCGGCCTGTCCGAATACGAGCGTGCGCGGAAGATCGGACGGGTGTTTCAAGACCCGATGGCTGGAACGGCGCCGACGATGACGATCGAAGAGAATTTGGCGGTGGCGTTCTCCCGCGATAGAAGACGCACCTTGCACAGAGGCGTGGACAAGAAGCGCAAGGAGCTGTTCCGTGAATATTTGGCATCGCTTCATCTTGGGCTGGAACACCGGCTGACGGCGAAGGCGGGCCTGCTGTCCGGCGGCGAACGGCAGGCGCTCAGCCTGCTGATGGCGACGTTCACGCAGCCGAAAGTACTGCTGCTGGATGAACATACGGCAGCGCTTGATCCGGCGCGGGCGCAGCTGATTACGGCGCTGACCAGGGAAGTGGTGGAGCGCTCCAAGTTTACCACGCTAATGGTCACCCACAACATGCAGCAGGCCATCGAACTGGGCAACCGCTTAATTATGATGGACGCCGGCCAGATTATTCTGGATGTGCCGGAAGAGGAGAAGAAGCATTTGACGATTGAAGATTTGCTGAAGAAGTTTGCACTGTTGAAAGGTGTAGCGGATGACCGCTTACTCTTGGGTTAGATGAACGGAAAGCTGAAAGGAGCGATGGGAATGATTCATAGTCAGGGGCATTCGTTGACCCCGCTTATCGAGGAAATGGAAGAAATGGCGATGAAGCATGACAAGCCGCGCGGGCTGCTTGAGCCGTACCAGGTGCTGACGCCGGATGGGGAGCTTCGCCATGGAATCGAGGGGGAAATTGACGAGGCTCTGATGGTGAAAATGTACGAAAACATGGTGCTGGTGCGGATGTTCGATCGGAAGGCAGTCAACCTGCAAAGACAAGGCAGGATGGGCACCTATGCTCCATATGAAGGGCAGGAGGCTTCGCAAGTGGGCAGCGCGATGGCGCTGTCTCCTGAAGATTGGCTGTTCCCCAGCTACCGCGATCACGCCGCCGCGATTACGCATGGGCAGTCGCTCAGCCGTGTCCTCCTGTATTGGATGGGGCATATGGAAGGATCCGTCAGTCCGGAAGGCCGAAAAATTATGCCGCCGTGCGTCCCGATTGCCACCCAGCTGACGCATGCTGTAGGAACGTCTTGGGCCGCCAAGCTGAAAGGGGAGAAGCAGGCAAGCATCGCTTATTTTGGCGAAGGAGCGACCTCGGAAGGAGACTTCCATGAGGCCTTGAATTTTGCCGGAGTATACCAAGCGGCAACCGTCTTCTTCTGCCAGAATAACGGATATGCGATCAGCGTGCCGTTCCGCGCCCAGTCCGCTTCGCGGACGATTGCCCAACGCGCGGCCGCTTACGATATGGCAGGGGTTCGGGTAGATGGCAACGATATATTTGCCGTATGGCAGACGGTCCGGGAAGCGATTGAGCGAGGCTTGAGCGGGGGCGGTCCGACACTGATCGAGGCGGTTACGTTCCGCTACGGGGCGCATACGACGAGCGATGATCCGAGGAAATATCGCGATCAGGCGCGGCTTGCCGCGGAATGGCGGGAACTGCGAGATCCTGTGCAGCGGCTGCAGCTGTATCTTCAGAAGCGGGGGTTATGGAGCGAGAAGGACGAGGAACAACTGCTGGAGCGGGTCACCGGCCTGATCGAGGATGCGGTCGCCGAAGCGGAGAGCTATCCCAAATCCAAGCCTGCAGATATGTTCAAGCACGTGTGCGCCGAGACGCCTTGGCCCGTTGCCGAGCAGCAAGAACAGAGCGGGCTCCGTGCGGAAAGGCAAGGTGAATCATGAGTCGCAGTTTGACGATATTGCAAGCGGTAACCGAAGCGCTGGACCAGAAGCTGGCCGATGATGGGCGCGTCATCCTGATGGGGGAAGACATCGGCGTCAACGGCGGCGTATTCCGGGCGACCGACGGACTGTTCGGCAAGTACGGCGAAGATCGGGTTGTCGATACGCCGCTGGCTGAAGCCGGAATTATCGGTTCGGCTATCGGGTTTGCGCTGAACGGCTTGGTCCCTGTAGTCGAAATTCAATTTTTGGCCTTCATTTATCCCGGCTTTGAACAAATTATTTCCCATGCGGCGCGGATGCGCTATCGAACCCGGGGGCAGTTCAACGTCCCCATGGTCATACGCACGCCTTACGGAGCGGGGATCCGCGGTCCAGAGCTGCATTCGGAGAGCGTTGAAGCGTTTTTTGTCCATACGCCCGGGCTCAAGGTGGTCGTGCCGAGCAATCCCTATGATGCCAAAGGCTTGTTAATCAGCGCGATTGAGGATCCCGACCCGGTCATTTTCCTCGAGCCGGCCCAGATCTACCGCGCATTCAAAGCAGAGGTGCCGGAGGAGATGTACCGCGTTCCATTGGGCAAAGCCAGCATCGTTCAGGAAGGCAGCGATGTGACGATTATTTCGTGGGGAGCCATGATGCGTGTGGCGCTCGCGGCCGCCCAGCAGATGGAGCAGGAGAAGGGCTGGTCATGCGAAGTGCTCGACCTCCGCTCGCTTTATCCGCTGGATCGGGACACGATTGCCGAATCCGTCAAGAAGACGGGCCGCGCCCTCATTGTCCATGAAGCGCACAAGACGGCCGGTGTCGGCGCAGAAATTATTTCGCTAATCAATGACGAGGCACTCATGTATCTACGGGCTCCGGTAAAGCGAATTACCGGATTCGACGTGCCGGTTCCGCAGTTTTCGCTCGAAGACTTCTACGTTCCGACGGTAGAGCGGGTGAGGCATGGAATCGCAGATACGATCCAGTTCTGACCGTTGTAGAGGAGGAAGAACGCGAATGATGGAGTTTAAGCTCCCTGATGTGGGAGAAGGCATTCACGAAGGGGAAATCGGCAAATGGTTGATTAAGGAAGGAGAGCGGGTCAACTGCGACCAGCCGATTGTCGAGGTGCTGACGGATAAAGTGAACGCCGAATTGACCGCTCCGGCAGGGGGAGTGGTACGTAAGCTGATGTTTGCCGAAGGGGATAAGGTCGAAGTGGGCGATATCTTATTTCTCCTTGACGAAGAAGGGAGAGTGACCCTCGGCAGGATAGGGGAAGCGGAGCAAGCTGCCGCTACGTCGCCGCCTGCTGCGCCACCGGCAGCTGAATCACACATTGCTCCCGTCCACCCGTCAAGGCGGGCGCGGGCTGCGCCTTATGTCCGCCAGCTCGCGCGGCAACTCAAGATCGACATTGAACAGGTGTCGGCTGCTGGAGCGGATGGCCGCATAACCGAAGAGGATCTGAAGCGTTATATAGACACCCGGGAAGAGGACGAATTGACGTTCGTGGCATCTGAAGCAACTGTTGCGGGCCAAGACGGCTCTGTCGGAGACGTCGCTCTACAAGCGCTCCAGCTATCCCGGCCACAAGTGAAATCGGTATCCGCCTCCAGGATCGAGAGCGAAGCGCCGCCGCTCTGTGCCGAAGAGCGAATTCCGCTGCGGGGTGTGCGCCTGAAAATCGCAGAACGGCTGGTCAAAGCAGTGACAATCATCCCCCACGTCACACAGGTGGATGAGCTGGAAGCCGATGCGCTGCAAGCGCTACGGGAACGACTGCAAGGAATTGCGGCCGAGCGGCAGGTGAAATTGACGTACTTGCCGTTTTTTATCAAGGCGCTGGTCATCGCCCTCAAGGAATTCCCGGCCTTCAACGCTTCGCTTGACGACGGGAGCAAGGAAATCGTATTGAAGCGCTACTACCATATCGGAATTGCGACCGATACGCCAGACGGTCTGTTCGTCCCCGTTATTCGGCATGCCGACCGGAAGACGATCTTTCAATTGGCGGAAGAAATCGCCCGCTTGACGTTGCAGGCACGGGAAGGAAAGCTGACGCTTGAGCAGATTACGGGCGGCACCTTTACGATTAGCAACGTCGGGCCGATCGGGAGCTTACTGGCCACCCCGATTATCAACCATCCGGAAGCGGCCATTCTGGCGCTGCACAAGATGGAGCCGCGCATGGTCGTGCGCAACGGGGAAGGCGTCATTCGGCTGATGATGAATATGGCGCTGTCGTTCGACCACCGACTGATCGACGGCGCGGACGCGATCCGTTTTACCAATCGCATGAAGCGGCTGCTTGAGCATCCAGACTTGCTATGGGCGGAGATGATATAGATGGTAGTCGGCGAAATTGCAGTAGAAACGGATGTCGTCGTCATTGGCGGAGGACCGGGCGGCTATTCAGCGGCCATTAGGCTGGGACAGCTGGGGAAATCCGTCGTGTTGGTGGAAAAAGAGGAGTTGGGCGGTGTCTGCCTCAACTCGGGATGCATTCCGTCCAAAGCGTTGATTCATGCGGCCGGTCTGCTCTATGACGCGAAATCAGCTGCCAAGATGGGGATTCGGACGGAAGCGGATGCGCTCACCTTCGATTTAACAGTCTGGCAGGATTGGAAATCCGGCATAGTCCGCCGGCTGCGCGGCGGGGTCGAGCAATTGTGCGCCGCCAACGGCGTAACGGTCGTGAAGGGCAGCGCAATCTTCCTGTCTGCCGATCGCATCGGGGTGGAATCGGAATCTGGCTTTGAAACTTACAAGTTCCGGCAGGCAATCGTCGCAACCGGTTCGCGGCCGCACATCCCTTCGTTCGCGAAAGCGGGTGAGCCGCGCATCCTGACCTCGACGGATGCGTTGGATGAGGCCCAACTGCCCGGCAGTCTGGCGATTGTCGGCAGCGGATACATCGGCATTGAATTGGGCATGGCCTTCGCCAAACTGGGCTGCAAGGTTACGCTCATCGAGCGAGAGGAACGAATTCTACCGCTCGTAGACGTCAGCCTCGTCGAGGAGGTGAAGAGGCGCGCCCGTAAGCTGGGCATGACCATCAAGACG
Source organism: Paenibacillus sp. OSY-SE (assembly GCF_000283315.1). NCBI lineage: Bacteria > Bacillati > Bacillota > Bacilli > Caryophanales > Paenibacillaceae > Paenibacillus > Paenibacillus sp. OSY-SE. Next base: position 32,020 of record NZ_ALKF01000174.1, read on the forward strand.
TCGGCGACGGTGCGGACTGCCGTCGCGCATGACGACCGCGTCGAGCTGCACGTGGACTCGCAGCGGCATGGGGAGGAAGTCATCGTCAGCGATAAGGTGCTGGTGACGATCGGGCGTGTTCCGAATACGGAGGCGATCGGCCTAAGCCAGGCGGGAGTCACCGTGGATGAACGCGGCTATGTGGAGGTAGATGCGGAGTGCCGTACCAATGTGAGCCATATTTTTGCGATTGGCGACATTACGCCTGGTCCCGCTCTGGCCCATCGCGCCGCGAAGCAGGGCACGGTCGCCGCAGAGGTTATCGGCGGGCTGCCGAGCGCTGTGGATTCGCCGTATATTCCGTACGTCATCTTCTCTGATCCCCAGATTGCCGGGGTCGGGCTCACACGCGAGGAGGCCGAACGGCAGGGGATGAAGGTGAAGACAGGGCGATTCCCGTTCCGCGCCAACGGATATGCGCTTGCTGCCGGGAAGACGGACGGCTTCGCCGAAGTGGTCGTCGATGCGGACTCCCACCTGCTGCTGGGAATGCATGCGGTAGGGGCGGATGCCGCCAGCCTAATCAGCCAAGGCGCGTTGGCGCTCGAATTGGCAGCCAAGGCGGAAGACGTGGCCCTTACAGTGCATCCGCACCCGACGCTTAGCGAAGGCTGGCTGGAAGCGGCGGCTGCCGCCTTGGGGCATGCCATACACATCGTTAATGAAAGGAGGCTGGAGCATGAGTAATCGAACGGACCCGGATAGAGCGCTGGACAACGAGCGATTGGCGAAATTTCTGGAGCGGATTGATCGGGGTGACAAAATTGAGGCTGACGATTGGATGCCTGACGATTACCGCAACCAGTTGATCAAGCTCATATCGATGCACGGCGTGAGCGAAATTATGGGGGCGCTCCCCGAGAAGGAATGGGTGCCAAAGGCGCCGACCCTGCGCCGCAAGCTGGCGATTATGGCCAAGGTGCAGGATGAAATGGGGCACGGGCAGCTGCTGCTGCGTGTCGTGGAGGACCTGCTCGCGCCGCTTGGCAAAAACCGCGACGATCTGCTGCAGGATCTGTTCTCGGGAAGGTTGAAATTCCACAACGTTTTCCATATGGAGGCTCCTACGTGGGCGGATGCCGGCGTCATTGCCTGGCTCGTGGACGGAGCGGCGATCATCACCCAGACGATGTCGCTGGAAACGTCCTACGCGCCGTATGCCCGCGCGCTCCAGCGCATCTGCGCGGAGGAGAAGTTCCATGCCCAGCACGGAGAGAGCATTGTGCTGGAACTGGCCGAAGGGACTCCGGCACAGCGGCAAATGCTGCAGGACGCCGTGACCCGCTGGTGGCCGTCCTTGCTGATGTTTTTCGGCCCGCCGGAAGGCGGCACCGTATCAAGCAATCAGCTTCTGAACATGCGCTACAAGATTCGATCGCAGACGAATGAAGAGCTGCGGCAGGTATTTTTCCATAAATATGTGCATCGTATTTACCACCTTGGCTTGACTCTTCCGGATGACACGATCCGTTATGACGAAGCAGAGGGCGTCTGGCATTACCAGCAGCCCGATTGGGATCGGTTCGTGCAGATTGTGCGGGGCAACGGACCGTGCTCGGCGCAGCGGCTGCGGCTGCGGAAGACGTCATACGAAGAGGCAAAATGGGTGCGTGACGCGATGTTGGCGGCACCGCGCGCAGAACATATGGCAGGAGGAAGGTTATGAACAGCGCACACGAGGACCAGTTTACCGTCTACGAGGTGTTCAGCCAGAAAAATCCGGCTTCCGGCTTCGTGCACCAGTTCAGCTTGCTGGCGCCCAACCATGAGGCGGCGCTGCTGATGGCGCGGGAGAACTTTATGCGCCGCGAGCCCTGCATCAATATTTGGGTCGTGAACCGTGAAGATATTCATGGACTGACCCCGGAAGAGCGCACAAGCCTGGAGCGTCTGGACAACAAGAGCTATCGCGAGACCAAGGGCTACGGCGATGTGCAGGCCAAGTGGCGCCGCCACAAAGAAGCGTATGAGAGCAAAGCGGCTTTCACGCAGAAAGGGGGCTGACATGTCCGAACATTCATATGTGGAGACGGCTGAAGAGGCCAGGCGGAACCCGGAATATGTGCGGGCTTTGCAGGAATTGTTGTTTCAGGCGGCAGATGACGATTATATTTTGGCCTACCGGGGGGCGGAGTGGTTAGGGCTGGCCCCCCACATCGAAGAGGATGTCGCATTCTCGTCGATGTCACAGGACATGATGGGGCATGCGGCGATGCTGTACGAGATGCTGGAGGAACTTGGAGCCGGCAAGGCGGATGATCTGGCGCACATGAGGAGCCCGGATGCGTTCCGCAACGCGATTCTCATCGAGCGTCCCAACGGAACGGGCGATTATGCGGACCAGCCGCATTATGACTGGGCGTATGCGATTGCCCGCTACAGTCTGTATGGTGTTTTCAAGCAGATCCGGCTGGAGGCATTGGCGTATTCTACTTATGTTCCGTTGGCGCAGGCTGCGGGGAAAATGCAGCGCGAGCATCACTATCATGTGCGGTATTGGCACATGTGGTTCAAGCGGCTGGCGAGCAGCACGGACGATGCGCGTGACAGGCTGAATGCGGCATTGGAGCAGGTATGGAGCGACATCGGCGAGTTGTTCTTGCTCGGCAGAGCGTCGGCGTCAATCGTTGGCTTCGGTCTGATCGCGGGCGAGGACGATATATCACAGCGGTGGATGAATGCGACGCGGAACATGTTCGCGGCGAATGGGATCGATTGGCCGGGGGATTGGGGCGTTCCCGTGCAGAAGGGGCGCGAAGGGCAGCATACGGACGATCTGGCACAGGCCGTCAGCACCTTGTCGGAGGTATACCGGCTGGACCCGGCTGCCAGCTGGTAAAGGGGGGGAGTTCCATTGGTGCATGATACGCCGGTGCTGCAGGAGGAGCTGATCTGGCAGCTGCTGCAGGAGGTCAAAGATCCGGAGATTCCCGTCATCAGCATGATCGAGATGGGGATGATCCACAAGGCGACCGCCCAGAACGGCGTCGTTGCCGTCGAAGTGCTGCCTACGTTCGTCGGCTGTCCGGCCTTGGACATCATGAAGAACAGCATTAACGAGAAGCTGCGTCCGGTCGCGGGCGTGCGCGAGGTGCAGGTCAGCTTCGTGCTGCAGCCTGCATGGACATCCGACCGGATTAGCGACGAAGGCAGGGAGAAGCTGCGTTCATTCGGCATCGTTCCGCCGCCGCGCGGATGCCAGCCGGGCGATCCTTGGGAAGTGCGCTGTCCTTACTGCGATTCCCCTTACACGCGGCTGGACAATTTATTCGGGCCTGCGGCTTGCCGCAGCATCTTATATTGCAAGCAATGCAAAAATCCGTTTGAAGCGTTGAAATCAATCTAAGCGTCTATGTACGCCAGGGATAATCGGGAGGGAAGGGTATCATGGAAAAAAGCATGCAAACAGTGCAAGTGAAGTCGATGTTCGTCAACGGAGAGTGGGTGCAGGCGGAGGGCGGCGACACGCTGCGCGTCATCAACCCGGCAACGGGCGAGGAAGCAGGGACCGTCAGCTACGGCGACGCGAGAGATGCCAAGAACGCCATTGAAGCGGCGCATCAAGCATTCAAAGACTGGTCGCGCTTGACCGCACGCGAGCGCTCGAAATATCTGTACAATCTGTACGAGTTGGTTCGCAGCCACCGCGATGAACTGGCGGGCATCATTTCGGCCGAAATGGGCAAGCCGCTGCGGGAAGCCAAGGGCGAGGTGCTTGGGGCAGCCGACAACTTCATGTGGTATGCGGAAGAAGCGAAGCGCGTATATGGCGAAACGATCCCGTCATCGGTGCCCAACAAGCGTATCATGGTCAACCGTCAGCCTGTCGGCGTCGTGGGTGCCATCACCCCGTGGAATTTCCCGGTCAACATGGTGGCCCGGAAGATTGCGCCAGCGTTGGCAGCGGGCTGCACCGTCGTCTTGAAGCCTGCGGAAAGCACGCCGCTCAGCGCGATTCGGCTGTTCGAATTGATTGAGCAAGCCGGCTTCCCGAAGGGAGTCGCCAATCTGGTTATCGGCAATCCGGAGTCTGTCGGGCAGGAAATGACCGACAACCCCAAAGTGCGCAAAATCGCCTTTACCGGCTCAACGCGCGTCGGCAAGCTGTTGATGGAGGGAGCGGCCAAGCACGTCCAGCGGGTCAGCCTTGAATTGGGCGGGCACGCGCCGTTCATCGTGTTCGATGATGCGGATCTGGACGCGGCCGTCGCGGGATTATTCGAGAGCAAATTCCGCAACTCCGGACAGATGTGCATCTGCACGAACCGCCTGTACGTGCACGAGTCGGTAGCGGAGGCCTTCAGCGGGAAGCTGATCGAGCGGCTGAAAAAGGCGAAGGTAGGCGACGGACGCAGCAAGGATACGGAAATCGGGCCGCTTATCAACCAACGTGCGCTCGATAAGGTGCTGCGCCACATCCGGGACGCCGAAGACAAAGGCGGGCGGGTCGTGTTCGGCGGCCAGCGGCTGACCGAGGGCGAATACGGCAAAGGCTTCTACTGCGAACCGACCGTTATCGCAGATGTAACCAAGGAGATGGATATTGCCAACGAAGAAACGTTCGGTCCGGTCGTGCCAATCATGCCGTTTACAGACGAAGCCGCCGTCATTGGCATGGCCAACGATACGACATATGGATTGGCAGCATATGTGTATACGCAGAATAATAGCCGCTGCTTCCGGATGGCCGAAGAGCTGGAATACGGCATCGTCGGGATTAACGACGGTTCCCCGACCCAGACCCAAGCGCCGTTCGGCGGATGGAAAGAAAGCGGAATTGGACGCGAGGGCGGCCGCCATGGGCTGGAAGCGTTCTTGGAGACGAAGTTCGTTTCGTTCGGCATTTAAAATATTTCGAATTATGAGGGAGGAAATGACAATGGTCAAATTGATAGCTATTTATCGCAAGCCGGAAGATATGGAGGCTTTTGATCAACATTATTTCAACACACATGCGCCGCTCGCGGCCAAGATGCCCGGCCTTGTGAAAATGGAAGTGGGTAAAATCTACGGTTCGCCCGGAGGCGAAAGCGATCTGCACCTGGTTGCGGAGATGTATTTTGAATCGAAGGAAGCCTTGAAGGCGGCGCTGTCGTCCGCAGAAGGCCGGGCATCGGGGAAGGATCTGATGGGATTTGCCGGCAAGGTTGTGTCGATGCATATGGCGGAGGTTCATGAGTGAGCCGTTCGCCTAATCGCAACCGATTTAATGATCTACTCGGGATAGTAGTCATGCAGCTGCATGACGATGGTTGCATTTTACAGCTGAAAATTCGGCCCGAGTTCCATAACAGTATCGAAGGCGTCGTTCATGGCGGCGTCACCAACGCATTGGCTGACGCCGCCATGGGTCATGCTGCTGCACCCCCGGTAGACGGGGTGCAGCAGTGTGTGACCGTGGAAAGCAAAATCAATTATTTGTCCCCGGCAACAGGGGAACTGCTCGTCGCGGAGTCCAAGGTGTTGAAGCGCGGAGGCAAGCTGATTGTGACGGATGCCCGAATTACCTGTGACGGCAAGCTCGTCGCGTTTGCCTCTGGGACTTATGCGCGCGTTCGGCCGAACGGGCGGGAGTAAGCGGCGACAATACGGATAGCGGAAGGACAATTAGGCATGGAGCATATGGAGCAATCAATAATCAAATTGGAACAACACGGCCAGGTGGCGATCATTACGCTGAACCGGCCTGATGAGCTGAACGCGTTCAATTATGCGGCGTTGGTACGTCTGGGCGAGGTCGTTGAGGAAATCCGGCAGAACCCGCAACACATTCGCGCCGTCATCGTCACGGGAGCAGGCCGCGCGTTCAGCGCGGGGGCCGATCTGAAGGAGCGGCGCACGCTGAATGACCAGCAGGTGCGTCGCAACGTGCGCGCGATCCGCAACGTGTTCACCGCCGTGGAGCAGCTTCCCCAGCCGACGATCGCGGCAGTGAACGGGTATGCCTTCGGCGGCGGCTTTGAGCTGGCGCTTGCGTGCGACTTTCGCTATGCCGTCCAGGATGCACGCATGGGCCTCACCGAGGTGAGCCTGGGCATCATTCCCGGTGCGGGCGGAACGCAGCGGCTGCCGCGGCTCATCGGCCCGGCGAGAGCGAAGGAGCTGATTCTGACCGCCCGCAAAATTACCGCCCCGGAAGCGCTTCAGCTTGGGCTTCTGGGCGGGGTGGCGGAGGATACGGAACGGCTGCGTAAGATGGCGCTGGCATTGGCGGACGAAATTATCGCTAACGCGCCGCTTGCCGTCTATCAGGCGAAATATGCGATTGATCGGGGTGGCAGCGTTGATCTGCATACCGGCTTGGAGCTTGAGGCACAGGCATATGAATTGATGATCCCAACGAAGGATCGGGCGGAGGCCCTGTCTGCTTTTGCGGAGAAGCGAAAGCCTGTCTTCCGTGGGGAGTAGGAGGGAAAGCGTTTGATATTCAATGTCGAAATGGAAACGATGCCGCGTGAGCGGATGCAAGCGCTTCAATTGGAAAGACTCCGGCGTACAATCAAGCGGGCGTATGACAATGTGCCCTTTCATCGTGCGGCGTTGGATCATGCTGGCCTTGCACCGGAGGACATTCAGTCTCTGGAGGACCTCCGGCGTCTGCCGTTCATGCGGAAGCCCGATCTGCACGAACATTATCCGTTCGGTTTGTTCGCGGCAGAGATGAAGGACTTGGTGCGGATACACGGATCATCCGGTACGAAAGGCAAGCCGGTTGTCGTGGGTTATACGAAACGGGACATTGAAGCCTGGGCCGAAATTGTCGCGCGCGCGATTTGCTGCGCGGGCGGCAGACCCGGGGACATCTTTCATAACGCTTATGGCTATGGCTTGTTTACGGGGGGACTTGGCCTGCACTATGGCATTGAGCATCTGGGCGCGGTGGCAGTGCCCGTGTCCGGAGGGAATACGCCCCGGCAAATTACGCTCATCCAGGATTTCAAACCGCGCGGACTGTCGGGCACGCCGTCTTATGTCTTGAACCTCGTCGAAGAAATGAAGAAGCAAGGCATCAATACGCGCGCTACGAGCGTAGAGTATGGGATTTTCGGAGCGGAGCCATGGTCGGAGGAGATGCGCGGCCATTTAGAGGAAGCGCTCGGCATCAAGGCGCTCGACATCTATGGCTTGAGCGAAGTGCTCGGCCCAGGCGTCGCAATCGAATGCTGTGAGGCGCAGGACGGCTTGCATATCGCCGAAGATCACTTTTTGGCGGAGGTCATCGACCGGGAGACGGGCGAAGCGCTGCCGTTCGGGCAAGAAGGAGAACTGGTGTTCACTTCGCTGACGAAAGAGGCGTTTCCGGTCATCCGTTACCGCACGGGCGACATTGCGTCGCTCAACCCCGGCAATTGCAAGTGCGGCCGCACGACAATGCGGATGTCGCGAATTAAAGGCAGAGTGGACGACATGCTGATCATTCGCGGGGTCAACGTCTTTCCGACCGAGCTGGAAGCGGTGCTGCTGACCTTCAATCAGCTTGCTCCCCATTATCAAGTGGTCATTGAACGCGACAATGCCCTTGACCGCTTTGAAGTTCATTGTGAAATTACGCCCGAATTCCAGAACCGGATCGGCGGAATTCAGGAAAGCAGCGATGTGGCCGAACTGGTAAAAGAGATGGGGAAGGCGATTAAATGCTCGCTCGGCGTCTCGGTCGTGCTGCATGTGAACGAGCCGAACACTATCGCCCGCAGCGAGGGAAAAGCGGTCCGTATCGTAGACAATCGCAACCAGACGGCGGCCGTCCAAGAAGGTAAAGGAGTGGAAGCGGGATGACAAGCCGTTATATCAATCTGTCGTCCGAAGGTGAGGTAGGGATTCTCACTCTAAACCGTCCGCATGTGCTCAATGCGTTGAATCGTGAGCTCATGCTTGAACTCGTCACCGAGCTGGAGCGGATGGAGCAAGACGATGCCATCAAGGCGATTGTGCTTACCGGCAGCGAGCAAGCTTTTGCCGCCGGGGCCGACATTAAGGAAATGGCCGACGAGTCGGCCATTTCGATGCTGCTGAAGCGGCAATTTGCCGTCTGGGATCGCATCGACGGCATTACGAAGCCGATCATCGCTGCAGTGAGCGGGTACGTGCTCGGCGGCGGCTGCGAGCTGATGATGAGCTGCGATCTGGTCGTCGCTTCGGATACGGCGCGAATCGGCCAGCCGGAGATTAAGCTGGGCGTGATGCCCGGCGCTGGCGGGACGCAGCGGTTGACCAAGGCGATAGGCTTGCGCAAGGCGATGGAGCTGCTCTTGACCGGGGACACGATGACAGCGGAAGAAGCGCTTCGCTGCGGCTTGATCAACAAGGTGGCGCCGGTCGAAATGTACTTCCGGGAAGCGTTGAAGCTGGCTCAGCGCATTGCCGTCCAGCCGCCGCTCTCCGTCCGCTTGATTAAGCAGGCGGTGCGCAAGGCGCAGGACCACCCGCTGGCCGAAGGGCTGGATTATGAGCGCCATTGTTTCCATCTGCTGTTCGCCAGCGACGATCAGAAGGAAGGCATGAATGCTTTTCTGGAAAAACGAACTCCCCAATTCAGAGGCAAGTAGGAGGTTAGAACGATGTACGAGACGATTCTGTACGAAGTATCTGGCGGCGTGGCCCGCATGACGATGAACCGGCCAGATAAGTACAATGCGTTCACCGGGCAGATGATTGCGGAGATGACTGCTGCGCTGAAGAAAGCAGGAAAAGATGAGGAGATCCGCTGTATCGTCCTTACGGGGGCCGGCAAGGCGTTCAACGCAGGACAGGACTTGGGCGACGTGCAGGGCGCGGATGCGCAAGGCGCAGAGCCGAACCATGGGGATGTGCTGCGTGAACGTTACAATCCGCTGATTATGCAGCTCCGCAACACGGAAAAGCCGATTATCGCCGCTGTCAACGGCGTGGCAGCAGGCGCGGGAGTGAGCGTCGCGCTGGCTTGCGACCTTCGCATCGTGTCGGAGAAGGCATATTTTGTGAATGCGTTCGTCAACATCGGACTCGTTCCCGACTCTGGCGGCTGTTATTTTCTGCCTCGTCTCGTCGGCTTGGGCAAGGCGTTGGAGCTGGCCATGACCGGAGACCGCGTATCAGCGGAAGAAGCGTATCGCATCGGTCTGGCCAATCGCGTATGCGCCGCGGAACAGTTCGCTGATGAAGCCGAGCGGTTGGCGGTTAAGCTGGCAGCTCTGCCGACGCGCGCCATCGGGCTCATCAAGCGGACGATGTACAAAGGGCTGGATATGAATCTGGCGCAGACATTGGAGCATGAAGCGTACGCTCAGGAAATCGCAGGAAATACGGAAGATCACAGGGAAGGAATGCAAGCTTTTTTGGAGAAGCGGCCTCCCGAGTTCAAGGGGGTATAGTTCATGGCTGTTACTTGTCCAGTTGGCGTAGTTGGCGCAGGCACGATGGGAGCGGGCATTGCACTCGTCTGTGCGCGTCAGGGCCACCGCGTTTATTTGCACGATATCAAGCAGGATGTTCTGGATAAAGCGCAATCGTATATCGCTTCCATACTAACCAAAGATGTTGCGAAGGGGAATATATCGGAGCAGCAGAAGCAGGAGACGTACGAACTCGTCGAGCCTGTTCAGGATATCACTATGCTCGGCGCGTGCAGTATCGTCATCGAGGCGGTTCCTGAGAAGTTGGAGCTAAAGCGGACGATTTTTGCCCGTTTGACGGATTTGTGCCGAAGCGACGTCCTGCTGTTAAGCAACACGTCATCCCTCTCGATTACCGAGATTGCTGGGGGCTTGCCCCATCCCGAGCGCATCATTGGCTTTCACTTTTTTAACCCTGCGCCCGTCATGCCTCTAGTTGAAGTGATCCGTGGGCACCGGTCGGGGGGAGAGGCAACGGCGGCCGCTTATCGGTTCGCCAAGGAGCTCGGCAAGGTGCCCGTGCTGGCTGCAGATTCGCCCGGCTTCATCGTGAACCGCGTGGCTCGCCCCTACTATAACGAGGCGTTGCGCATCTTGGGCGACCGGACGGCCGACGTGGAGCAAATCGACCGCATTATGAAGCAGGCTGGCGGCTTTAAGATGGGTCCGTTCGAACTGCAGGATCTAATCGGAATCGATATCAACTATGCCACGACGGAATCCGTCTACACCCATTTTTTCCACGAAAACCGCTTCAAGCCGAGCCGCATCCAGCAGCGGATGGTCCAGGCGGGGAGCTTGGGCAGAAAGACAGGGGAGGGATTCTATCCATATGACAACTAAAGCGGTGTTGTTGGCTGGCGCGAGCCCCTTGAACGCGGAACTGCGCGCGCTGCTGGAGCAAAGCGGCTATTTGGCCGTCTCCTTGGCGGAAGCAGAGGACAGCGGCTCCCCAAAGCAGTTTTGGTGTGCTGTGGAAGCGACCAATTATGATTTGGAGGAGAAACAGGCCAACATCCGGCAATTCGAACGGCTGCTGGCCCCAGAGGTTCCGATTTTTGCCACCTCGCTTGCCATAACGGCTACCGAGATTGCCGCATGGACCCAGCGGCCAGAGCGAGTATGCGGCTTCGGCACGCTTGCTCCGCTGGCCGAACGGGACCTCATCGAGGTGGCGCCCGCTCTGCAGACGGCAGATCATGTGCTGCGCCAGAGCGAGGTCTTGTTCCGTTCTCTCGGCAAAAACGTCGAAATCGTTCAGGACGAGGTGGGGCTGGTATTTCCTCGCATCCTCTCCTTAATCGTGAACGAAGCGGCCTTTGCCTTGATGGAAGGGACTGCGACCGCTGGGGATATCGACACCGCCATGAAGCTGGGAACCAGCTATCCGTATGGTCCGCTCGAATGGGCCGACCGCATCGGACTGGATGACGTGCTGGCGGTAATTCGCGGGCTGCACCGCGATCTGGGGGAGGAACGCTATCGGCCTGCTCCGCTGCTCCGCAAGCTGGTGCTGGCGGGCCGGGTCGGCCGCCGCAGCGGCCAAGGCTTCTATTCTTACGATAATGGAGGGGAACGATATGGGAACGCCCGTAATTATTGATGCTGTGCGGACGCCGATCGGCCGGTACGGGGGAGCGCTGAAAGACGTGCGTGCCGACGACTTGGGCGCCGTGGTCATTCGCCGATTGATGGAGCGGAATCCGATAGATCCCGAGCAGATTAGCGGCGTTATCTTCGGCTGCGCCAACCAAGCCGGGGAGGATTGCCGCAACGTCGCCCGGATGTCGGTGCTGTTGGCCGGGCTGCCGGTGGAGGTGCCCGGTGTAACGGTGAACCGCCTCTGCGGTTCCGGCATGGAGGCGGTCAATCAGAGCGCCTACGCGATTATGGCGGGAGCCGGCCACGCTTATGTGGCCGGCGGAACGGAGAGCATGACGCGCGCCCCGTTGGTGATGATGAAGCCAGAAGCGGCTTTCCAACGGGGCAATCAGCATATATACGACACCACCTTGGGGTGGAGGCTGACCAACGACAAGCTGGCAGCCGTCTACCCGCCGATCAGCTTGGGCGAAACGGCGGAAAACGTCGCGGAGCAGTACGGTGTCAGCAGGGAGGCGCAGGACGAATTTGCACTGGCCAGTCAGCGGAAGTACGCCAGAGCCCATGCGGCAGGCAAATTTGCCGATGAAATCGTTCCGGTGGAAATCGTCGGGCGCAAGGGCGAGGTCTCGTTGTTCGAGCAGGATGAGCACCCGCGCCCAGAGACGTCGCTGGAGCAGCTGCAGAAGCTGAAACCGGCCTTCAAACAAGGGGGGACCGTCACGGCGGGTAATTCATCCGGCCTTAACGACGGCGCCGCGGCGCTGCTCATTATGGAGCAGGAGGCCGCCCGATCGCTCGGGCTGAGGCCGCGCGCGCGGGTGGTCGCTTCGGCGGCTGCGGGTGTCGATCCGGCCGTGATGGGAATCGGTCCCGTCCCGGCTGCACGCAAGGTGCTGAAGATGGCCGGGCTGTCGATCGGGGAGATCGACTTGTTCGAAATCAATGAAGCGTTTGCCGCACAGGCCGTTGCCAGTGTCCGCGAATTGAATATCGATCCCGAGCGGGTGAACGTTAACGGAGGGGCGATCGCGCTCGGCCATCCGCTCGGCTGCAGCGGTGCCCGGATACTGACGACCCTGCTGTACGAGATGGAACGCAGAGATGCCCGCTACGGGCTGGCCGCGATGTGCATTGGCGTAGGGCAAGGCATCGCCACGATCATTGAGCGGGTATAGCGGGTACGTCTATAAGTGTATGTTAAAAAGGAGCCTTTTTAACAACCTCTATAAGGAGGAGTCGACATGAAGCCAGGTTTGCACCCGGGTACCGCCGTATCGTTTGCCATGACTGTGACTTCGGACATGCGTCCTGCTTTTGATGGAAAAGTAGTGCATGACGTGATGTCCACGGTCATGATGATCTACTATATGGAGAAGGCGGGGCGCGAGATGATTGTGCCTTTTCTGGAAGAGGGGGAAGAAGGCTCAGGGTATGCCCTCGACATCAAGCACGTCGGTCCAGCCTTGGTGGGGCAAGTCGTGACGTTCCGCGCCGTCTGTACCGAGGTTGCGCCGAAGCGCGTTATTTGCGACGTGACAGCGGAGACGGAATTCAATCTGGTGGGGAAAGGGTCGTTTACCCAAGCAATTTTTGATAAAAAGGTAATGGCGAGGCGCTTCATGGAATTGCGGGGCAAAGTGGAGGAGAAGCAGGGGAAACATCAAACCAGCTAGTGAGCAAGTGCGTCACGGTCGACAGAGGTGCGGCCTTGAGGCGTTCGGTTATCAAAACCGCTGGCACAAAGCGTTTTACTCCACAGGCTTATGTGATACAATTTGACAAGATGCAACATTTGCCAATTATAGAATGAATCGAACTAGGAGTGGGTGAACGTGAGGCCGCAATCCATGCTGTTTACCATTTACGGGGAGTACGTCCGGCATTACGGCAGTGAAATTTGGGTCGGGAGCCTGACTTGTTTAATGGGGGAATTCGGCTTGACCGAACAGGCGGTTCGGGCTGCCATCTCGCGCATGCTTCGCCAGGGGTGGCTGGAATCGCGCAAAGTAGGGAACCGCAGCTATTACTCGATGTCTCCTCGCGGAAAGAGACGTCTGGACGAGGCCGCTGCGCGCATTTACAAGCAGGAGACCGACAAGTGGAACGGCAAGTGGTGCATTGCCAGCTACAACATTCCCGAAAAGCAGCGGGGCGTGCGGGATCAGCTGCGTAAAGAGCTGGCGTGGCTCGGATTCGGCATGTTGACGACGAGCACGTGGATTAGCCCGAACGACCTTGCCGACAAAGTCAGGGAGATCTCGGAATCGCACCACATTACCGACCATGTGGAAATTTTCCTAGCGGACCATGTCGCGTGGAGCACGCCCAGACAGTTGGTGCAGAAATGCTGGAACATCGAGGATATCAATGCCGCTTATGCGGAGTTTATCAACGAGTACATGCCGGGGTATGAAAGATTGCTGAGCATGGCGGAGAAGGGGCAGGATGTTCAGGACGGTTATTGCTTCGTGGAGAAGACCAAGCTGGTCCACAGGTACCGGAAGTTCCTGTTTATCGATCCCGATTTTCCTGAGGAGCTGCTGCCGGATGTCTGGCTCGGCAAGGAAGCGGATCAACTGTTCCAGGACTACTACGATTTGCTGCATCCGGGTTCTAGTCGTTTCTTTGAACAAGTGTACGAATGCTCTCCCGATGCGCTGCCAGGTTGATCCAGCAAGTAGGCTTCGGTGGAGGAACTCCCCGTTACAGGAGACAGGTATCGAAGTAAGCTTAAGCGCGCGGTGTGCTGTGCACTTTTTCGTGGGCTTTTGTAACGTCTTACTTCCGTGCTTTAAAGTGAGCTTGCGTTGTGAGGCAGGCGATCGGATTAAGCCTGTTTTAGAGGCTGTTACGAAAGTCCCTTTTACTCAGGGGAGTGAATTATACGTTGCCAAAATTTACGCAATCCTGTATTGTAAGGGTGTGGCAGTGAAATATTGCCAATTATGACTTACATAAGCGTTACTAGGGGAGCCCTGAGCGTGGGCTGAGACAAGGTCGCGATTAAGACTTTAAACCCTTTGCACCTGATCTGGATTATACCAGCGTAGGGAAGTAATCGGCACAGCAGAGATGCTTGGGCTTGCTTTAATATAAAGCTTGCCTGCGCAACACTCATTCTACAGGAAAGCCGGTTCCTTTCGGGACCGGCTTGTTTTGCGTCTGCATGACGGAATTCATGTTATCAATGACGTACAACCTGCCCCTTTGTATAGGAGCTGATCCCTTCATCATAAGCAATCTCTTCATGCGTGGTTCCTTTTTACGCTTTCGACTATGACCTGACAGGATGCAATTCTGCTGCAATGTGCAGACAAGGGGACGTGGCTTCACGACAAAGCTGTTGTCCAGCCGCTTCTCAGCCTACTAACGCCCGCTGGAAAATGACTAGCAAGGACTCCCGGCAGCGCTTGAACGGTGTAAGCAGTTCATTCCAAGGAGGAATCATGTCATGTCTCATACGTTACATCCCCATTCAGCGCAAGCTGAGCCGCGCGTGTTATGCGCGCCGTTTCCGAATAGCCGGAAAGTGTACACACAAGGATCGCGTCCCGATATGCTCGTTCCGGAACGGGAGATTACGCTGGCTTCGACAGAAACGCCGACCGGTATAGAGCATCATGATCCGCTGCGCGTCTACGATACGAGCGGTCCGTACACGGACGCCGCGTATTCGGTAGACATTCGCCGCGGTTTGCCGCCGCTGCGCAATGCCTGGGTGCTTGAACGAGGCGATGTCGATGCGTACAGCGGACGTCATGTGCAACCGGAAGATAACGGCTTTCGGACACCTGAAGCGGTTCACGTGGCAGGAGCCGAAATCTTTCCGCAGGCAGGACGTCAGCCGCTGCAGGCGCACTCCGGCGGCAACGTGACGCAGATGCATTACGCAAGGCGCGGCATCATCACCCCTGAGATGGAGTTCGCCGCTATCCGCGAAGGCGTGTCGCCGGAACTTGTGCGGGATGAGATTGCGCGCGGGCGGGCGATTTTGCCCGCAAACATCAATCATCCAGAATGCGAGCCGATGCTCATCGGCAGTAAGTTCCACGTGAAGATTAACGCCAATATCGGCAACTCCGCCGTCGCTTCTTCCATTGACGAGGAAGTGGAGAAAATGACGTGGGCCATTCGTTGGGGAGCCGACACGATAATGGATTTGTCTACCGGCAAAAACATTCATACGACGCGGGAATGGATTATTCGCAACAGTCCGGTGCCAGTAGGAACAGTGCCGATTTATCAGGCGTTGGAGAAGGTGGGCGGTCAAGCGGAGGAGCTGTCATGGGACATATATCGCGATACGCTCATTGAGCAGGCGGAGCAGGGCGTCGATTACTTCACGATTCATGCGGGCGTGCTGCTGCGTTATATTCCGCTGACGGCCAAGCGTATGACCGGCATCGTTTCCCGTGGCGGCTCGATTATGGCGGCCTGGTGCTTGGCACACCATCAGGAGAATTTCTTGTACACGCACTTTGAGGAAATATGCGAAATTATGAAGGCGTACGATGTGTCGTTCTCTTTGGGCGATGGCCTGCGGCCGGGCAGTATATACGATGCGAACGATGAAGCGCAATTCGCCGAGCTGCGCACGCTGGGCGAGCTGACGAATATCGCCTGGAAGCACGATGTGCAGGTGATGATTGAAGGGCCAGGCCACGTGCCGATGCACAAGATTAAGGAGAACGTCGACATTCAAATGGAAATTTGCAAAGAGGCGCCGTTCTATACGCTTGGACCGCTAACGACGGATATTGCACCGGGATATGATCATATTACGTCGGCTATCGGCGCGGCCATGATCGGTTGGTTCGGCACGTCGATGCTCTGTTATGTCACGCCGAAGGAGCACCTTGGGCTGCCAAATAAGAACGATGTGCGCGAAGGTGTCGTCACATATAAGATAGCGGCGCATGCCGCAGATCTGGCCAAGGGGCATCCGCGCGCGCAGAAGCGTGATGATGCGCTGTCCAAAGCGAGATTCGAGTTCCGCTGGCGCGACCAGTTCAATCTGTCGCTCGATCCGGAGCGGGCTATGGAATATCACGACGAGACGCTTCCGGCGGAAGGGGCGAAATCGGCTCATTTTTGCTCCATGTGCGGACCGAAATTTTGCAGCATGCGCATTACGCAGGATATTCGCGAGTATGCGCGCGAGCATGGACTCGAGAATGAGGCGGCCATTGCAGCGGGCTTGAAGGAAAAAGCGGAAGAGTATCGGACGCGTTCGGCAGAAGTTCCAAGCTAGCGGAGGAGCAGGGGGCGCTGAGGAAGCAGCCTAGAATTAGCGAATCGAATGTTGGGCAGGAGATCTCGGTTGGCGGAAGCTTAGAGTTAGCCGGCGAAGCGCCGCGATGGGCGCATTCCCAGCCAATCCAGCGGCTGGACGGGACTATCGTGCGCCACGGAGATGCTGAACAGGCGATAGACATAAAATAAAAAAAGGTAAGTAAAAGACGGCTGTTGAGGCCGTCTTATTCCTTATACTTCAGCCCGATACGTATGGCCGAGCGCAGAGCTTAGCCCGAAGTAATGGCGGAAGTTATAAATGAGAGGATTCCATTTGGACGGATCCACGTGGTTGCCGCCGGCCATAATGCCGGGGTGCGCGTGTATGGATATCGCCTGCGTCTCGACAATCGCGAAGAATGGAGCATATTCCGGGATCGTCACGTTTCGCACTTCGCACTCGATTTGGAGAGGGCACTCTGCGATTCTCGCTGGCGATATAGTAGCGGAAGGAACAGGCGTTAACCCGGCGGCGGCGAACTTGTCCGGTTCGTACCGGAAGCCGGACTGAGCCTTATAATCTGGCACAGGGTGTTTGCCTGTCAGCGGGGCGAGCTTCTCCACCTGCCTCCATAAGGAAGCGTCGGGCACATTAATGACAAGCTGCGGCGTGCGCTGCACATTTTCTATACATTTTCCTCCGAATCCCATTCCTAGAACCAGGTTGTGCCCAAGCGCCCATGAAGAAGAAAGCGGGCTAATATTCGTTGTCCCATCTTCATTTAGTGTCGTCACCAAAATGACGGGCATGCCAAAATACAAAATCTTCGGCTCAATCTGAATGGATGGGGAAAGCGCGTTGTTTTCTGGTGCTGCGTAGTTCATGTTATATCCTCCCGACATCGTTGTACTCACTCGTTCAAGTTCATTGTAATTCGCCAACATTTCAACTATCATCGAAATATGAAATACATTTCAGTTGGAGGTCGTAAGACGAATGAATGTGCCTGTCAATGTGCCTGTTAATGTATCTGTCATCGCATCGCTGCTCAGTGATGCTTCCCGTTCCGCCATGCTAACGCATTTGCTGGACGGCCGCTTCCATCCTGCAGGAGAGATGGCGCTGGCTGCGGGCATCACGCCTCAGACTGCCAGCTTTCATCTTGCCAAGATGATGGAGTCTGGCGTTGTCGTCGCCGAGAAGCACGGGCGCCACCGCTATTACCGAATTCAGAAATCTGCGGATGCGGAAATTATTGAACAGCTGCTCTCCCTGTCAGGACCGGTTCAGATTACATCGCTAAGGCAATCTGTGCAAATGGAGAAGCTTCGTCATGCGCGCATGTGCTACGATCATGTAGCAGGCGAATTAGGGGTATCGATTGCGGATTCGCTAACTGAAAGAGGACTGCTGTACAAAAACGGAATGGAGTTTGCCGTCACAGAGGCGGGGGAGTCATTTTTTAATGATTTCGGACTTGAATTGGGCGAATTGAGGAAAAAAAGACGTTCCTTTTGCCGCTGTTGCCTGGATTGGACTGAACGGAAGCATCATGTGGCAGGGGCGCTGGGGCAGGCATTGGCTGAACGTATGATGCAGTTGAATTGGCTGGAGCATGATTCGTCAAGCCGTGCGGTGCGTATTACGGAGGAAGGCAGGGAGTGTATATCCGCTCTGTTCGATATTCCGCTCTGAACAGGCCGTATGCCTTGAGTAGCGAATGCTCGTTTTCGTCCGGAGCTCTTTCAATGTGCGGCAACGCTCATTCAGCATAGTCGTCAAGTGATTGATAAGACGAGCAAGGATTCGCAAACCGCTGCACATCATTGTGACGGGCATTCGAAATTCAGGATGCGGATGCACCACTCCGCTATGAGCTGAAACACGGACGTGAGGTACTTGTTCTATTTTCGCTCCTTGCGGCGATATTCGTTCGGAGTCATGCCGACAAGGGACTTGAATGTGCGTGAGAAGTGGGATGCATCTTTAAATCCGGCTTGAAGTCCGACATGGGTCACGGTCTCGTCGGGAAAGGTCAGCAGGAGCATCTTCGCCTGACTGATGCGCCGCCTTGTCACGTATTCGAAGATGGTCAAGCCCGTTACTTGCTTGAATGACTTAATGAGGTGGTATTTGCTCGCGTGCAGCCGGGCTTCCATGTCATCGAGCGACAGATCGTCCGCATGCAGATGGGTCTCCACATACTCCACGATCCGCTCGGCCCATACGATGGGCTTGGAGGAGTCCTGCGGCTCGGTGCCGAATGTGGACTCGCACTGTTCGTACAGGAACAAAAATAAATCCAATAATGCAGCACGGAGCCGAATCTCCGCGACTCTGCCCTCTTCATCGTAGAAGCGGTGCAGACGAAAGAGCAGTTCCTCGGCTTCCGCTCGTTGCCCATCCTGCAGCCGCAGATGCTTGTTCCGCAGAGTGCGAAAGGGCTGCAGCACATCAAAGTCGCACAGCGGCTTGCACCATGCTTCTGCTTCACAAGGATCGAACAGCATCGTCGTGCGGACGTATGCCTCGCGCTTATCAGGAATAGGGCCATGTCTGGCCATTCCGTTCATAATAATAATATCGCCGGGAACGAGCTGCAGCTGTTCTTGCCCCAACAAATAAGCGCAGCGTCCGCTGTGAAACATATATACTTCATATCCAAAATGCGTATGAAATAGCGAATGAATCGGCTTCGTCGTACGGTAGTCCAACGAAAGTATCGGAGTAGGGGGAAGCGGCAATGCGAGCCCTCCTTCTGGCGCAATCCTAATACTTCCATCATAACCGAAATGACGGCTCGGAGGAAATGAAAGAGCGGCTGTTATGACAGACCGGCATGTCCCAGGGCAACGGGCTTGCGGCTTGCCAGGCTTTCATTCACCGCTTCCAGGAAGGCGATGATCTCCACCGTCTCCGCGATAGGCAGCGGTGATTGCTTCGTATGGAAGAAATTTACGATCTGTTCTAGCAAGCTGGCATAGAACGGCTTCGGATGAGAGGCGATTTCTGCATGAACAGAGCCTGCCGCGCTGTGAAGGACCGCTCCAAATGCACCGCCATGTTGGTTGCCCCTAATAGTGGCGATCCGGCCATCTTTCCAGCGACCGATAATCAGCTCTCCTTCTGCTGAAGGCATGGCCTCCACCTGTTCGCAACCTGCTCCCATGGCGGCGTATACCATCTCCACGGTATGTATGCCATACCAGAACCAGCCCGGAAAGCCCGCTTCGCGCGGGGTTGGCCCGTATGCATCGATGCCTTGTACGACGGCAAGCGACGGACCAGTCGGCACGGAAGCCGACTGCGCGGCGTCTGCCGCTTGCAGCGCAGCTGTCAACGCTTCGGCGTATCGAAGGGCAGAGGAGCTCATCAACGGAACATTATATTGCTGTGCCAGCTTGACGATTCGGATCGCTTCCTCTGTCGTGAACGCCAGCGGCTTGTCGATAAAGACAGGCTTGCCGCAGGCAGCAACGGCGGCGAACTGCTCCTCATGCACGCTGCCATCTACCGATTCCAATAACATGGCATCGCATTGTCCGGCCAGCTCCTCCAATGATTCCACAAGCTGAATTTCGAAGCGCTCCTGCAGTTGAGTGGCATATCCATCTACCCGGGAAGCGCTTATAGGCAAATTCGGGGAACCGCCGGGATAAGCGGCTGTTACTTTCCCGCCCAATATGTGATAGGGGTGGCCGCTATCATTCAGCAGCTCCGTAAAAGCGATAGCGTGTGACGTATCGAGTCCGACCATACCGATGCTCAGCATATCTTTCATTTCTTTTAACTCTCCTCCTTCTGGCGTCCAACTCGCAATCCATCTAAATATCATCAATACCATCCTACCTTGTTCAGTGCCTCTTTGCTTGCCTCATATTGGCATTGTACGGTCCACTTTCGCACAATATTGGCGTATTGCGCTCGATCCGTTGTAGAAGTGTGGAAGCCTTTCTATAATCAGACTAAGCATGGAAGAAAAAGCATATTTTCGAATAGAGGCAAGTCTTCATCTGCATAGAGAGGCGGGAGGTTGTGTGACTGTAATCGAAGGATATTGTCTGCTTGGCGGCAGCTTCAGACGTTGGGATGCAGGCGATGATGGGTGCGTTGCAGAGGTTCGAGAGGTTTGTTCCCCCTCTTCAGCGGCAACCGAGACGATGGGGCCGACTGCCGATGACGCATCGATCGAATGGCACGGCGCTTGCGGTTCTGGATCACGGCAACAGCATAGCTTCATTGCTCCGGGGCTCGTCGATCTGCAAATCAACGGCTGCTTCGGCATTGACTTCAATCAGGCCTCCTTAACGGTCGAGCAGGTTCATGAAGCTACGCGCAAGCTGTGGCAGCATGGCGTCACGACGTATTATCCGACGGTCATTACGAATGCGGACGACAGCATCTCGCAGATAATCTCCACGATTGCGGCAGCGTGCGAGGAGGATGAGCTTACGGCGCTTAGTATTGCCGGCCTTCACTTGGAAGGCCCGTATTTATCGCCAGAAGATGGAGCGCGCGGGGCACATGATAAAAAGTATATTTGCCCGCCGGATATGACGCAGTTCGCACGTTGGCAGCAGGCGGCTGGCGGCCGCATCCGTCTCGTCACCCTGTCGCCTGAGTGGGCGGAAGCGCCCGCATTCATCGCAGCTGTTGCGGCAAGCGGCGTTACGGTGTCGATCGGACATACGGCGGCATCGCCGGAGCAGATACGACAGGCTGCGCAAGCTGGTGCCCGCATGTCAACGCACCTCGGCAACGGGGCGCACCTTATGCTGCCGCGCCATCCGAACTATATATGGGAGCAGCTGGCGGACGAACGTATATGGACGTGCGTCATCGCGGACGGGTTCCATCTGCCCTCTTCCGTCCTGAAGGTGTTCCAGCGCGCGAAGCCAGAGCGGTTCGTTCTGGTCAGCGACGCGGTCTATCTGTGCGGCCTGGCCCCGGGTCCATACCGGACGCACATCGGTGGCGATGTCGTGCTGACACCGGAAGGGCGGCTCCAGCTGGCGGCCGATCCGCGCATGCTGGCGGGGTCGGCACAGCTGCTCCCGCACGGCATTGCCCATATGATCCGGGCATGCGGATTATCGCCTGCAGCTGCGTGGAGAGCCGCCTCCCTGTACCCTGCCATAGCGATGGGGCTCCCGCATCGGCATGGGCTTGAGCGGGGCGCTCCCGCGGATGCGGTGGAATGGAGCTGGAATGAGGATGCAGCGATTCGGATTCATCGGGTATGGAAGGCAGGACGACTTGTGAAGGAGGAGTGAGAATTGATGAAATTGGTTGATCTCCGTCCAAGGCTCGGAATATTGACGGACGAAGTGTCGACGCATATGGATGCAGCGCTGGCCTGGATCGCAAACAAGGGATTGGCCCGCGTCGAGCTGCGCACGGTGGACGGGAAGAACGTGATGGAAGTGCCGCTGGACCAATTGGAGGAGCTTGCGGCACAGATTAGCCGCTTAGGGCTGACGGTTTCTTGCCTTGCTTCTCCTGTATTTAAGTGTGCCCTGAGCCCATCCCGCCAGGTTGCGGCGGGTGATACATTCGGGCAAGCGGAGGAGGGGGTGGAAGCGCATTTTGCTAAATTGGATCAGGCATTCCGGCTAGCGAAGGTGCTCGGCACGAACCGAATTCGCATCTTCTCGTTCTGGCGGGAAGACAATCCAGAAGATTACTTTGATGAAATCGTCCGGCATTTGAAGCGGGCTGCCGAACGTGCCGCACAGGCAGGAATGCTGCTCCTGCTCGAGAATGAGCCGGCCTGTAACGGAGGGTTCGCCGCCGAGGTGGCTGCATACGCCAGAGCGGTCGATTCAGCGGGACTGAAGGTGCTGTGGGACCCGGGCAATGAAGCTTATGGCGGAAGAGAGGCGTTCCCTGCCGGCTACGGGCATGTGCGGGACGTGCTTGCCCACGTGCATCTGAAGGATGCCGTCCATATTAACGGGCAAGGCGTGTGTGTTCCGATCGGGCAAGGCAACGTCGACTATGTGCAGCAGCTGCAGGCGCTGCGGCGCGACGGATATGAGGGGGATTTCACGATGGAGCCGCACGTTGTGCCAGAGGGCGGAACAGCGGCAGACGGAGTGGAGCTGTCCCTGCAAGGGCTGGAGCAGATCGCTATTGCCATGCGCACCCATGAGGCACCGTTGGCTGCGCGGCGGCAGGATACGCTGCAAGTGCAGGTCTACGAAGAGCGGGGGCAGATGGGCAGAGCTGCGGGCGACATGGTCGCAGACCAGATGCGCCGCCTCTTGAGCGAGCAGCGCGAGGTGCGGATCGTGTTCGCAGCGGCCCCGTCACAGAATGAACTGCTGCACACCTTGACCGAGGCGGACGGCATCGATTGGAGCCGGGTGACAGCGTTCCATATGGACGAATATATCGGGCTTGCCCCCGATGCGCCGCAGCGCTTCAGCCGATATCTGCGTGACAGGCTGTTCGATATTGTGCAGCCGGGCCGAGTCCACTATATCGGAGCAGAGAACGCCGCATTGATAGAAGCGGAATGTCTGCGCTATGCCGAGCTGCTGTGTGAGGCGCCGCTCGACATCGTCTGCTTCGGCATCGGGGAGAACGGGCATCTCGCCTTCAACGATCCGCCGGTTGCCGACTTCCATGATCCGATGCTCGTGAAGCCGGTCGCGCTCGATGAGGCGTGCCGCCGGCAGCAGGTGAATGACGGCTGCTTCGCCACATTCGCCGACGTGCCGACGCATGCGCTGACGCTCACCATTCCGGCGCTGCTGTCAGCGCGCTATATGTACGGGGCCGTTCCCGGGCTGCGCAAGCGTGCGGCGCTGGAACAAACGCTGTACGGCCCGATTGCGTCGGCGTGCCCGGCCTCGGCGCTGCGCACGCATGAATGCTGCATCCTGTTCGCTGATGCGGAGGCCTCCTCATCCTCCAGCCCTATAGATGAGTTAGATTCGGCAGGCAATGTCCATACCACTCAAATGGAAGAAGAGGTGTTATGATGACTTATTCCAACGAACGGAAGCTTCGCTTCGGCATTATCGGCGCGGGCGTCATTATGTCTTCGCATGTCGAGGGCATTCGCAACAACGGAGATGAGGCCGAGGTAGCGGCCGTCTGTGACGTTGATATCGACAAAGCTCGGAACGCGGCTGAGAAATACGACATCCCGCTGGCGGCGGCTGACATGGATGAGCTGCTCAAGCGGGATGATATCGATGTCGTCAGCATTTGTCTGCCGAGCGGCCTGCATGCAGAGGCGGCAATCGCCGCTGCCCAAGCAGGCAAGCATGTTCTCTGCGAAAAGCCGATTGATGTCACGTTGGAGAAAATCGACCGCATGATTGCGGCCAGCAGACAGTATGGAGTGAAGCTCGGGGCGGTTTATCAGCGCCGCATGATGCCGGCCGCCATCGCGGCACGTGAGGCGATTGCCGCAGGCAAGCTTGGGCGGATGGTGCTGGGCGACGCCTATATGAAATATTTCCGCTCCCCCGAGTATTACAAGAGCGCGGGCTGGCGCGCGACATGGGAGCTCGACGGCGGCGGGGCGCTGATGAATCAGGGCATTCACGGCATCGACCTCGTCCAATGGATGATGGGCGACATCGAGTCTGTCTTCGCCTACGCCGCTCCGCTCGTGCGCGACATTCCGGTGGAGGACACAGCGGTCGTCGCGGTTAAATACAAGAGCGGCGCCTTCGGCATCATCCAAGGGGCGACGAGCGTCAATCCGGCGCAGGACACGCGCTTCGAGCTGCACGGAGACTTGGGGACCATCGCGTTCGGCGACGGCGGCATTGCGGCCTGGACCTATCCGGGCAGCGAGGAGGATATGCCGCAGCTCGGCGCGGAAGCGAAGCAATCGCCGGGAAGCGACCCGCGCAGTCTGTCCGCCGACGGGCATACGCTGCTTGTCCGTGACCTCATCGAGTCGATTCGCGAAGACCGCGAACCGACGGTGCCGGGCGAAGAGGCACGCAAGGCGGTGGCGCTCATTCTGGCCATTTACGAATCGGCCCGCACCGGCAAAGAAGTCCGCCTGGGATAACCTCCTGCTGAGGGCTCGCTTGGCGTGGCATATTCAGGCGCTGCCGATTAGTATGCTATGCTTCGAAGTCCCAGAGTACGGTGGTTAAAAAATGAGTTACTCAGTTCTCCTTTTAGCGCCATTCTCCCCTTCTATCAGAAGATGTTGGTTAATTAAGATGATGATTCCAATTGATGGTCGGTTCCAAACGGTACAAAAAAACTGATGAATGCTTGAATAGCTCATGAATGCTTGAAAAGCTCATTTTTGGGAACTCACACTAGCGCTTGACTAGAAGCTCCAGTACCTCGATAGCTCTTTGCTAGAAGAGACCGCGATTACTTAATCAGGTGCTCGTTGTTATTTTCCCTGTTGTTGCATTCACTGAGTCAAGGGGAGAATGGACATATGTGTGAGATAAAGATAGATAGAGTCGAGCATTTGCATGCCGGACTGTAGGCTAGAGTTTGTGAATTACGGGCGCATCTTGGTAAAATGAGAAACAATAAAATTATCCCGCCTCCTGAATTAATGGGAGAGTGGGACTATGCAACGGATAAGAAGATTTATCGTTCGCCATGGTTTCCTGAGTGATTGGAACAGTGGGCATAAACACCAATGTGGTATGCATGCGAAACGAAATTTCCAGAGCCGGGGATATGTTCCCCGGCTCTTTATGTCCTTATGGTGCCGCAACGGTATCGATGTCCCAGAGTTATGGCGTGAAAGCGTCATGCAGCAAGCAAAATAATCATCGCGACCAATGTCGTAACAGCAAGGCCGATGACGACGGGCACGAGATTGCGGCGCGCCAGCTCGAACGGACTGACACCGCAGATGGCGGCGGCTGGTATGAGAGCCCACGGAATGATCGTGCCGCCGCCGACCCATATTCCGGCTACCTGTCCCAACGCGGTCAGCGTATCCGTACCGCCGCCAATGGCGGTGCCGAACAGCGCGGCGATGGAGCCGGCCAGCGAAATGCCGGAGAAGCCGGAGCCGTCGAGCCCCGTGATGGCGCCTACGACCGTTAACGTTATTGCTCCCACCGCTGGGTGGAGCGGCACGCTGTGGGCTAACGCCAGACCGAGGTCGTTCACGATGCCGAGCGAACTCTCTGGCAGCGCTTTGGCGAAGATTTCGAAGAAGGCGGAGTCGCCCAAGTAGAAAAAGGCGGCAATCGGAATAACCGGACCGAACACTTTGAATCCGAAGAGGAAGCCGTCGACCAAATACGAGGTTGTGATGTCCAGCGCCTGCTTGCGGTGGGTGAGCAGCACGACGAGGATAAGAATGACGGCGGCCGTTCCACCGATGAGAGCGGTCGCTTCGCCGCCTTGCAGGTTCAAGCGGAACAGCATCATGACGTCGAGGAGAAATAAGACGGGAATAACGAACGCGAGAACCGTCCTGGCCGAGCCAGGCAACGGCACGCGTGCAACATCGAAGCCGCTTCGTTCGTCGGTCTTCGCTAGGCCGGTATTCATCGTTAGCCGGCCTGAGCTTACATCGCGCCGCATCATCCAGAAGGCGGCGACGGTTGTCACCACGCCCATGATGACGACGAGCGGCACGCTCGCCTGCAGCACGCTTTGTACCGGCAGGCCTGCTGCATCCGCGGTCAGCTTCGGGGCGCCTTGGATGACGAAGTCGCCCGATAGCGCGATGCCGTGGCCGAACAGGTTCATCGCCATCGCGACCGCAAGCGGAGGCAGCCCTACGCGTATGGCTGCGGGCAGCAGAACAGCCCCGATTAGGGCGACTGCCGGTGACGGCCAGAAGAAGATGCTGATGACCATCATGAGGAGGCCCAGCGTCCAATAGGTCATCGCCGGGCCGCGCATCAGCTTCGTGAATGGGGAGACCATCGTCTCATTGACGCCTGAAGCGAGCAGAACCCGGCTCATGGCTACGATAATAGATATAATGAGTATCGTGCCCAGCAACTCTTTTATGGCGTAAATAAAGCTTGTAAAAATACCGCTTACAGCCGAACTGACGGAAGAGGTTGCAAGCAATCCGAGTATGAATATCCCGGCCATGCAAATCAGCGTCGTATCGCGTCTCATGATAAGGAAGCCGATGATGAGTCCGATAAACAGGAGGTACACCCAATGGATTCCGATTAAAGCAACACTCATCTTTTCACCTCCATAATAGGCTAAAGGCTTGGCGATTCGTGTTTTATCCTATGCAAGAGCCTATCCGTTGGGAAGCGGGATAAGTTCTGCCAACAGTGTTTTTTTGAAGTGGAAGCGGGCAAGCATGGCTTGTCATGTTCGATAACATGTCAACCGTTTTTCACGTTAAAAAAGCACCCTCGGACCCAAAATCCGAGAGTGCTTTCGCTATTCCTATATTAAGGCTGCTTCATTAGTATTACGCGTGCGAGCTCTCCTGTGCGATCATTTGGCGCAATACAGTTTGCAGAATACCGCCGTTATGGTAGTAGTCCACGTCTACCATGCTGTCGAGGCGGGCGGTGGCAGGGAATTCGAACGTCGTGCCGTCTTCGCGCGTCGCGATGACTTGCAGTGTCTGTCCGGGTTGAATGTCGTTCGACAGCCCTTGAATATCGAACGTTTCGCCTCCGGTCAGTCCGAGCGTCTTCCAGCCTTGGCCTTCCTGGAATTGCAGCGGGAGCACGCCCATGCCGACCAAGTTGGAACGGTGAATGCGCTCGAAGCTTTCCGCGATGACGGCTTTCACGCCAAGCAGGAATGTTCCTTTCGCTGCCCAGTCGCGGGAGCTGCCTGTTCCGTATTCTTTGCCTGCGAGGACAATGAGGTTCGTGTCGTCCTCTTGATATTTCATCGATGCGTCGTAAATGGACATCACTTCATCTTGCGGCAAATATTTCGTAACGCCACCCTCGGTGCCTGGAGCGATCTGGTTGCGGATACGGATGTTCGCGAACGTACCGCGCATCATCACTTCATGGTTACCGCGGCGGGAGCCGTAAGAGTTGAAGTCTTGACGCTTGACGCCATGGTCAATCAAATATTCACCCGCAGGGCTATCTGCCTTGATGTTGCCAGCAGGGGAAATATGGTCGGTCGTTACGGAATCGCCGAGCAGCGCCAGCACCTGTGCCGCCTTGATGTCCTTAATGTCGTTCAGCTCGGAACCGAGGTTCGAGAAGAACGGCGGATTTTGAATGTATGTCGATTTGGCATCCCATTCGTACAATTCACCTTCCGGAACCGGAATGTTGTTCCAACGCTCATTTTGCGTAAATACGTTCTCGTATTTATCGCGGAACATAGCTGGTGTAATCGCTTGGGCAACCGCTTGTTTAATTTCTTCGGAAGAAGGCCAGATGTCCTTCAGGTATACAGGCTGATTGTTCTGATCGAAGCCAATCGGCTCGTTCGCCAAGTCGATGTTAACTGTGCCCGCAAGCGCATAGGCAACGACAAGCGGAGGAGAAGCGAGGTAATTCGCCTTCACTTGCGCATGCACGCGGCCTTCGAAGTTGCGGTTACCAGACAATACGGCCGCCACCGTCATATCCTGCTCGGTAATTGCCTTGCCTACTTCATCTGGCAATGGGCCGGAGTTCCCGATACATGTCGCGCAGCCATATCCGGCAACATGGAAGCCGAGTGCTTCGAGAGGGTCGATTAGGCCCGCTTTCTTCAAGTATTCGGTTACGACCAGCGAGCCCGGCGTCAAGCTGCTCTTCACGTAAGCCGGCTTCTTCAAGCCGCGCTCGACCGCCTTCTTCGCCACCAAGCCGGCACCGATCATGACGCTAGGGTTGGACGTGTTCGTGCAGCTCGTAATCGCTGCGATGACGACCGCACCGGTTGTCAATTGGCTCGTTTCGCCGTTCGGGTGGGATACCGGAACTTTTTGTTCAATTTTGTCGTCGCTCAGACCATAGCCGCCTTTGTCGATCGGCGTGCGTACGATATCGAGGAACGCTTTCTTCATTTCAGTCAGCTCGACGCGGTCTTGCGGACGCTTCGGACCGGCCAAGCTCGGTACGATGGAGCTCAAGTCCAACTCGATGATGTCAGAGAAGATCGGATCCGGCGTGTCTGTCTCACGGAACATGCCTTGCGCTTTATAGTAGGCTTCAACGAGCGTAATTTGCTCATCAGAACGACCAGTTAATCGCATGTAGTTCAACGTTTCTTGATCGACAGGGAAGAAGCCGATCGTCGCACCGTATTCCGGAGCCATATTCGCTACGGTTGCACGGTCCGCCAAGCTGATGTTGCCAAGTCCTGGGCCGAAGAATTCGACGAATTTGCCGACAACGCCCTTTTTACGCAGCATTTGCGTTACAGTGAGCGCTAAGTCGGTCGCTGTCGCGCCTTCTGCCAAGCTGCCCGTCAATTTGAAGCCGATAACTTCAGGCGTGACGAAGTATAGCGGTTGTCCGAGCATTCCGGCTTCCGCCTCGATGCCGCCGACGCCCCAGCCAACAACGCCAAGACCGTTAATCATCGTCGTATGAGAGTCGGTACCGACGAGAGAGTCTGGGAATACTTCGGTAGCGCCGTCGATATCCTTTGTTGCGGCAACGGATGCCAGGTATTCCAAGTTAACTTGGTGTACGATCCCGGTAGCCGGAGGTACGGCACGGAAATTATCGAATGCCGTTTGCGCCCAGCGCAGGAAGCGATAACGCTCTTCATTGCGCTCGAACTCGACGTTCATGTTATATGCTAATGCATCCTTCGTACCGAAAGCATCGACCATAACGGAGTGGTCGATTACGAGATCAACCGGCACGAGCGGATTGATCCGTTTAGGATCTCCGCCTGCTTGCTTCACGGTATCGCGCATAGCGGCTAGATCCACGACGACTGGAACCCCGGTGAAATCTTGCAGCACGATGCGCGCGGGAATGAACGGAATTTCCTTATTCTCATCACGTCCATCCGCCCAGTTGGCGATTTGATTGACGTGTTCCTTCGTAATCGCGCGTCCGTCGAATTGACGAACTGCCGCTTCAAGCAGCACCTTAATGGAGAAAGGGAGTTGATTGACGGAACGGTAGCCTTGGGATTCCAACGCTTCCAAGCTGAAATAACGGTACGCCTTGCCGCCGACGCTAAGTTCGCGCTGAGCGGAAAATGCATCTGTTCTTGCCATAGAAAAAACCTCCTTCTTGGTTTTGCAGGTTTTGCTTCCGTAATATACTGCGTGATTGCATCTGGTTGTAAAGTAGTGTAGGTTGTTTCTCTTTCTGTCTTTGTTTCATTAGATGGAACACGATTTCATAATTTCTTCACACCTTCAGTATATCGTGTTCCAGTGAGGCCGTAAAGAGCTATTCCTGCAAAAAAATGCCCCATTTGTGGCTAATATAACTTCTAATTGCAAACGTTCGACATGTGCTTGATAGTTCCTGCATACAATGGATAGCAAAATGCCGCTGCTTCAAGACAGCCTGTCCAGCAAGTGAGGCTACGCGGCGTGTCGGACAAGGAGGCAGTATTATGCGGCAGGATTGGAAAAATACTCTTTATTTATATGTAGATCAGCACAATCGAACCGAAGTCGATGACAGACAACATGCCGTCTCGGCCCCTATTGCGGATATGGATTATGTGCTTAAAGCGAGCGATCGGGCGAGAAGGCTCCAGTCATGGTATCAAGAGCGGGGCACATCCCCTTCGAAGAGCGAGACGAAAGCCAAGCTCATACGGACGCATGAAGGCGACGGGGAAGTGACAGTCGACGTCGAGTTCCACATTCAGCGCATTTGTGAGCAGCAGGGCGTGTCGCTCTTTGATGAGCGGATTGAAAGGGAACGTTTGACTTTAATGAAGGATGGCGACGGCTGGATTATCGGGCGTGTGGAGACGCCAGCGCTCGAGCGGCGCGGCAAGCGTCTCAATGGAGAGGCGCGCGAGTACGAGGAACGTGGATTTCGCTCAACGCCATTTTTGAACCGTGACGTTCTAGGCGGTGTCCGGACGGCCCGGGCTGTGCCTTACCGTCGCGATAAGGCAGTAGAATATGCTGAGCAGTGGTGGAATGAAGCGAATCCGCGTTTTCTTTCATTTGAAGTTGATTGCACAAATTATGTCTCCCAATGTCTCTTTGCAGGGGGGGCGCCTATGAACTATACTGGTAGAAGAGAAACGGGCTGGTGGTATAGAGGCATGGTGAACGGACAAGAGGCCTGGAGCTTCAGTTGGGCGGTCGCCGACAGCTTGGAACGGCATTTGACGAACAGCACAAGCGGTCTAAGGGCTGAACCGGTCAACCATGCAAGCGATTTGCAGCTGGGGGATGTTATCGCCTATGACTGGGATGGCAACGGCCACTACCAGCATAATTCGATCGTGACGGCATTTGATGTGAGCGGCATGCCGCTCGTAAATGCTCATACGACGAACAGCCGCCATCGCTATTGGGATTATCAGGACTCCTATGCCTGGACGGAGGCGACGCAATATCGCTTTTTTCATATTGCAGATGCTTTCTAGTCAGAATGCGTTCTAATTAGTGTATGTTCAAAAGGGCGATTTTTTGAACAGCTTCTAACTATACACCTTGACCTGTGGAGCGTTAGACCCGGATCTTTGGGAGAGGACATCAGGCGCTCTAAGCGCTGACGGAGGGAATTATGGGACAACAACAGAAATTGCGCGTCGGCTTGGTGTACGGCGGCAAATCGGGGGAGCATGAAGTATCGCTCTCGACGGCATTCGCCGTGATGGGGGCACTAGATTACGAGAAATACGAGATCGTTCCTTTCTATATTACGAAAATGGGAGAATGGCGCGTCGGCGAACTGCGCAGCGCGCCATTTCATGATAAAGCCGAGCTTGCGCTCGAATCTTGTGCAGGACGTACCGTGCATGCGATGGAGATACTGTTCGCCCGCTTGGATGGGGCGCGCGGTACGGCAGGCGAAGCGAACTGCGGAGTGGACGTCATGTTTCCGCTCCTTCATGGTACGAATGGCGAAGATGGCACGATTCAGGGCCTGTTCGAAATGGCGAATGTGCCGTATGTCGGCGCTGGCGTGTTGGCATCTTCCGTCGGTATGGATAAAGCCGTGATGAAGCAAGTATTCGCACATGCGGGGCTGCCGCAGTGCAAATATGTACATTTCATCCGAGCTGGCTGGGAGCATAATCAAGCGGATATTATCGCACAGATTGAGAATGAGCTCGGCTATCCGTGCTTCGTCAAGCCGGCTAATCTCGGTTCTTCGGTCGGCATCTCCAAAGCGCGCAATTACGGCGAGCTGATTCAAGCAATTGAAGAGGCGTTCCGTTATGACCGCAAAATTGTAGTGGAGGAATTCGTTGATGCGCGCGAAGTGGAAGTGAGCGTACTCGGGAACGACGAAGCTCAAGCTTCCGTGCCAGGTGAAATCGTCTCATCTAACGATTTCTACGATTACAAGGCGAAGTACATTGACGGCAAATCGCAAATTGTCGTTCCGGCTCCGCTTGACGAGGAAATGCTTGATAGGCTGCGGAACATGGCGGTGCAGGCGTACCGCGCTATCGACGGCTCAGGTTTGTCCCGCGTCGATTTCTTCGTGCGCCGCTCGGATATGCACATCTTCATTAATGAAGTGAACACGATGCCGGGCTTCACGCCATTCAGCATGTACCCGCTCATGTGGAAAGAGACGGGCATCGCCTATAGCGAACTGCTCGCTCGTCTGATCCAGCTCGCGTTGGAACGCTTTGAAGTGAAGCAGCAGTTGAATTACGAGAGTGTGTAATTGTCATTATAAGTTATGATTCCGGGTGGTTGCCGTTATGCGGCAGCCGCCTTTTTCGTGCTGCGGGGAGAAGAGTATCGAATGATAGATGAGGAATATTGCGTTTCATGGCAATGGCGAACATTTACAGTTAGGCGGCTGCCGACTCGGCGAGATGAACACCTTATAATAGAAGAAACCCGTTTTATAAAGAAAGTATTAAATTCGGCGAAGCTTCCCCATAGAGCGATATACTGAAAAGCAAGGAGAGGACGAACATGCCAGCACACTTATTGCTTGTTGAAGATGATAGAGAGATAGCCCGTATCGTGCAGGACCATTTGCGCAGGCAGGGCTATAAAGTCACGTGGTCCTCTACGGGGCTGGAAGGTTGGGAGGATTTTCACAACGGTTCCTTCGACTTGGTTATGGTCGATTTGATGCTGCCGGAAATGGACGGATTCACTCTGTGCAAAAATATTCGCCTGAGCAGCAATGTGCCGCTTCTTATCATAAGCGCGCGCCATGAAGACGAAAGCAAGGTGAAAGGGCTGGAATTGGGTGCAGATGACTACGTCACCAAGCCGTTCAGCCTATCCGAGCTATCGGCGCGAATCAGCTCGCATCTGCGAAGATTTCGGAGATACGAGAGTGAGGAGGTTCAGCCTCGCTTCAAAAAATACGAGGGCGGCCTCATTATTGACGAAGACAATCAGCTCGTCACGCTGCACGATCAACCGCTCGCGCTGACGTTGAAGGAATGGGCATTGCTGCAGCTGCTGGCCCAGAATCCGCAGCGGGCTTTTTCAAAGAAGGAATTGTATGAGCATGTGTGGCATCAAGTCAACATCGAGGGCAACAACACGGTATCCGTTCATGTTAAAAGTCTCCGCACCAAGCTAGGCGAGGACATTCGCGACCCGCTATATATACAGACCGTGTGGGGGACGGGGTATCGCTTTATCGGCGAGTTGGCGACATGAAAATCAAGCATTGGCTGATGGTGTCTTTTCTCGTCGTCATGCTGCTGCCGGTCGTTGCCGGTCTCGTATTTTTTCAGCTCATTCAGGCCTATGACGAGCGCCAAGAATTCAAGGAATACGTAGAGATGACGGGACGTCTGCAGGAGATAGAGCTATTGCTGCAGGAAGGCGATCTGTACCGGGTGCAGCCTGCAGAGAAGTTCCAAGCCGTGCAGAACGCGGCGAGCAGCTCGCTGAAAATAACCTTGTACCGTGCGGACGGCATCACCGTATATTCTTCGATGGCGGATAACCTTGCTCCGAAGCTATATCGGGTGAAGGCCTCGATTCTGTACGAGCATTTATACGAATTGCGCAAGTCCCATCGTGCCTATACACTCAAAAAACCTTTTTTTCACCAAGATGATCTGATTGGCTTCTATGAGATTACGATAGTCCGGGATCAGTGGCTGGAGGCATTTCAACATCGCACGTTGCTCGTTGCCATCGGATGGGGACTGTTTTTTCTGCTCCTATACGGAGCGGCGTTGTACGTCATTCACCGCAAGCTGAATCGCCCGATGCAAAGGCTAATGAGGCAAATGACGGCGTTCGCGAAGGGCGAAGCCGTGCCGGATACGGTCAACATGACGAAGGATGAGATGGGCGAGCTCATCGCCCGTTTCCATTCGATGCGCGCCCAGATTGAACGCGCGCGCCAAGATATCGCGGAAGAACAGCGGGAAAGAGAGTATATGGTGGCCTCGCTGTCCCATGATTTGAAGACGCCGCTGACCTCGCTCCATGCCTATGCGGAAGCTTTGCAGCAGGAGGAGGAGTTATCTGAGGAAGAGAAGCGGGAATATTACGCCGTCTTGTTCGACAAGATCGAGCACATGAAGAGGATGCTGGACAACTTGACGATGTATACCGCGTTGAAATCATCCGCACAGCTGGAAGAACGGGTGGAAGTGGATGGGGACGAAATGTTCGACATGCTCTTTTCGGGATATGAAGAGTTGTGCACGCAGCGTGGCATCCGGCTTACAACCGAGTGCAAGGTAACGGGTTCTTACTTGATGAATGCGCAGCAACTGATTCGGCTCGTCGATAATCTTATGAGCAATGCGATCCGTTATACGGAGAGCAAACAGTCTATTTGGCTGGGGGCATATTCACCGTCCCATCCACTCCCGTCTTGGATATTCCCTACGTTAGCCGATGAGGTTCAAGAATGGGGAGGCGATAGTCTGCTCATGCTCGTGCAGAATCAAGGCGAAACGATTGCGAAAGACCAGCTGGAGCGGATATTTGCGCCGTTCTATCAGGCGGATTCCTCGCGGACGAAGGCTCATGCGGGCAGTTCTGGTCTTGGCTTGAGTATTGCGAAGATGATTGTAGAGAAGCATGACGGCAATGTCCGGATCTGGTCGGAGGCTCCATTCGGCACTCTCGTGGCATGTCGTTTTCAGGTAAATAAGGAGGTTCCATCATGATGATTCGTAGCGGACTGAGCTTACTATTAGCCAGCAGCATATTAATAAGCGGATGCCAAGGAGGGACCTTGGGCTTGCAGCTGTCCGGCGAGCAAATCGTCGACAAGGTGCTGGAGGAAGGGAAGGGCAAGATCTCTTATTATGCCGAGAGCACAAGCGTTACCTATGAAAACGGGAAGCGGACAGACGAATTCAAGATGAAGGAATGGCTTGACGCGAATACGGACAGGAAGCGGGTCGAGGTGACGACTAATCATGACAGCTCCGTATCGGTGAACGACGGCAAGCAGATTGTCGTATTGGACCGTACGAAAGGAGAAGCTTACCGCATGCAACTGC
This sequence comes from Paenibacillus sp. OSY-SE, assembly GCF_000283315.1. Lineage (NCBI taxonomy): Bacteria > Bacillati > Bacillota > Bacilli > Caryophanales > Paenibacillaceae > Paenibacillus > Paenibacillus sp. OSY-SE. The sequence continues at coordinate 66,763 of NZ_ALKF01000174.1, forward strand.
AGGATCAGATGCAGCCGCTGACGCAGCGGGAGCAGGTCAAGGCGCTGCTGGAGTCGCTGCGGGAAAGTCATGAATTTGAAACGCTCGGGGAAGAAAAGGTTGGAGAATGGAATACGCTCCATTTCAAGGCCACTGCCAAGAAAAAGAGCGATCTCTTTCAGCGGATGGAGCTATGGATTGATCCGAAGTCATGGATGGTATTGAAAAGCATCTTTGAGAGCGGGCCTGTGACATCAGAAAATTTGTACACGAAGTTGGACCTATCTCCTGAATTCACTGATGATGTGTTCACATTAGAGATTCCGGATGGTGTCACAGTACGGGAGCTCGACGATATGAATCCGATAAAGAACGTTTCGCTTCCGGAAGCGAAAGCGGCGCTGGGCCAATCGTTTCTGCAATGGACACAGGCCGAAGGGAAGCTGGCCGGCATCGAGCTTTACGACATGCAGGGGGAGTTGAAACGAACAGAGATTACGCTGAATTATTGGAAAGACGACAAGCCATATTTCATGATGAGTGTTTTCCCTGCCCCTGAAGATGAAGGCGATAAGGACGACAGTTATTACGGTGAAAAAGTGAAGGTCCGCGGCAAGACGGGAACGTACTCAGATACGCTTCGTTCGGTGACTTGGGGCGAAGGCGGGCTGCGATACACCATTTATCCTGATCAAAATGGCATGACAAAGGAGCAGGTGCTATCCATTGCAGGCGAACTGCAGCAATAATACATCCGTCGTGAAGGAGCGTTTTTTATGTATAACAGACTATCACATAGGCTGCATCCCGATTACGTAAAGGTAGCGCGGATTCGCGCTTTTCTTACCCATCTTGTTCTTTTCGCCATGGTCGTGGCCTATGTTATCGTTGCGCGCGATCAAGGGTGGGTGTTGTATCCGGCTCGGATTGCATTGGTTCTATTTCTTATTACGTTTATATGGTACATTTTCATCTCGCCGGTGCTGACCTACAGCTATTTCAAATACGAAGTGCGAGAAGAGGAAGTGGAGATTCAATCGGGCATCTTCTTCCGCAAGCACATCCTGGTGCCCATGACTCGCGTGCAGCATGTGGAAAAAGCAAGCGGACCGGTGCTGCGCAAATTCGGGTTGGCCAAAATATCGATCGCAACCGCGGCTACGACTCACGAAATTGAGGGGCTGCAGGCGGCTGCTGCCGAAGCGCTGAAGCAACGCATTGCAGTACTCGCTCGGGTGGAGGACGACGATGAATAAGGATACGCGTCTGCATCCGTTGTTTATTTTGTTTTCTTTGGCGGACACGGCAAAGAAGCTGTGGCCGGTGCTGCTTATATTTCTTTTTAAAGGCGCGCAGAATCCCAATCGAATTCTAATTATAGGCGGCGGCGTCCTGTTTCTGTTCCTCATGGCAGACGTAATCAAGTGGCGCAGGTTCACCTATCGTGTGGAAGCGGACAAGCTGATTATCCGCCACGGGTTATTCATGCGGGACGAAAAGACGATCTACTTCAGCCGCATCCATTCGGTGCGGGTGGAGCAGCCGCTGCTGCAGCGCCTATTCGGCATGGCGCAGCTGAAGATTGAGACGCCGGGTGGCAGCGCGGAGGCGGACGGCGTCCTGCCGGCGTTGACGCGGGAGGCGGCTGACCAGCTGCGCAGCATGCTGATGCGGCAAGGCAAGGGAGCAGAGCCGTCTGGCGAAGCCGGAGACGCGGAAGCGGAAGCTCGGGAGCCGCGGGAAGCCGATGCTGCTCCGCTTCCCGGCCATGCCGTCCGCATGACGACGGGGCAGCTGTTCGTCGCGGCGCTCAGCACGATGAACTTCGGGCTCGTGCTGGCGTTCTTCGCCGGAATCATCTCGTTTGCCGATGATATTGCGAAATTTATCATCCCGCGGAGCGTGTTCGATAAGCTGCTGCAATTTTACGAGACGAGCGTGTCCGGGCCAATGTCCATCCTCATTACAGTTGCGGGGGCGCTGCTCCTATCGTGGCTCTTATCTACGGTGCTGTACATCGTCAAATATTATGGTTTTACGGCAGAGCAACGGGATGGGGATATCCTCATTACGAACGGACTATTCGAGAAAAAAATGAATATCTTCAAGCCGGAGCGCGTGCAGGCGATTGTCGTGAAGGAAGGCCTGCTCCGGCAGGCGCTGGGCTATGCTGAGATCGAAGTCCGAGTATTATCAGCAGATAAGAAGGAGGCGCTGATGCTGCATCCGTATGTTCCCGTGCGCCAAATTCCGGAGCTTCTGTCCCGGATCATTCCGGGCTTTGACATCGGCTCCGTGCAGCACTGCGCCCCCCGGCGGGCCTGGTGGTACTATTTCCGCTTTCGGCTGTTGTTCTTGGCGCTGGCCTTCCTGGGACTGTATTGGTTTCAAGGGCCGTTGGCCTATTGGATGCTGCCGTTGCTTCCCGTGCTGCTGCTGACGGGCTACTTGAGCTTCCGCGACGAAGGGGTGGGACTGCAGGACCGGCAGCTTATCGTGCGGAACCGGATTATCGCCCGGAAGACCTGCTATGTGCTGCGTCCGCAGATCGTCGCGCTGAAGCTGGGCCATACGTATTTTCAGGAAAGGAAACAGTTGCTGTCCCTGACGGCCCATCTGCTGAACGGCGATTCTTATTCACTCACCTCTCTCGAAGAGCGGGATTTGCAAGAGGTATGGCATTGGTACCGCAAAAAGAAAAGGTAGAGTGTAACGTGTCGTCGATCTCCAATCGCGTAAAAAGTGCGGGGATCGACGACACTTTATTTTTCAGAGAGAAAAGGAGCTTGGTCGAGCTGGGAGTAGATTTGCCAACGAATTCAGATTTTTCATTTTCGTCTAAATGTGGGGAGGAGAGCAATGGTGATGTGGCGAATGCTTTAAGGACAAGGCTTTTTGGGTTTTGAATGTACCTATGAGGAATTGAAACAAGCGTTTTTGTACGCGGGGAGGAACACGCCGAACAAGTTTTGAATGTACCTATGAGGAATTGAAACCCGGGCTACAAAATGAATGAGCAACCGATGGAACCGGAGTTTTGAATGTACCTATGAGGAATTGAAACTAAGGCCGGATAACTCGGTACGCTCTAAAGGAGTTCCGTGTTTTGAATGTACCTATGAGGAATTGAAACACTGCAAAGGAAACGTACTCTTGCCCGGTGTGCTGGAGTTTTGAATGTACCTATGAGGAATTGAAACTTCTCAGCATCTCCATTGCTTCATCGTCGAAATAGTTGTTTTGAACGTACCTATGAGGAATTGAAACATGGAGAATTGAACAATTAATAAAATAATGAGCTTTAAGAAACGAGCTTGTAATTTTATTACAGTGTTATATTGTGTACGTTGCAAGGATAAAATATAAAATAATTCTTAACCAAGACTTTTCCTATTAAGTTGCAAAGAAAAAGATCTTTTGTGGATCAGCGTCCTCTATAATGTCGTCGACCTCCAATAGCGTATAAAGTACGGGAGATCGACGACATTTTGTTTTTCTAAGGAAAATGGAGCGTTTTCGAGCTAGGATGTCATTTTGTAGTTTAAATGAGATGTTCCCTTTTTGATGAACATTGGAAGGAGAATAAGGGATACTTGTCGAAATGCCTTTAAGAGCAAGGTTTTTTGGGGTTTGTATCGTACCTATAAGGAATTGAAACGCGTTTCCCATTGGGAATCCACCTGTTTGGCAATGTCTTGTTTGTATCGTACCTATAAGGAATTGAAACCGTCTGGAGACATCGACACGATGTACTCCTTTAGGTCGTTTGTATCGTACCTATAAGGAATTGAAACAGGGTAGAACCCCATAAATGATGTTGTGCTTCCCAGTTTGTATCGTACCTATAAGGAATTGAAACGCGTCCGTGATATCTCGGAAACTTCCTGCTGCCTGTGTTTGTATCGTACCTATAAGGAATTGAAACCTTTTTACGGCCTTGCTTCAAAAGAAGCGCTGCTGTGAGTTTGTATCGTACCTATAAGGAATTGAAACCGAGATATCCGGGTTGTCTATGGAACGGCAGCAGGAAGTTTGTATCGTACCTATAAGGAATTGAAACGCTCGTCGCCCGCTTCAAAACCGTGGATTCGCACAAGTTTGTATCGTACCTATAAGGAATTGAAACCAATGAATACCGTATGCCCCTTCAGGCGAAGAAAAGCGTTTGTATCGTACCTATAAGGAATTGAAACATACTAGAATCGAAAGCGTTAGCTAAAGGTGGCCACCGTTTTTATCGTACCTATAAGGAATTGAAACCTCATTCCCCTGTACCTCCTGACTCCGACCACTTTGGTTTGTATCGTACCTATAAGGAATTGAAATGTGTCCAATAACGAATAATATAACCATTGACTTCTTTTAGTTTGTATCGTACCTATAAGGAATTGAAACCTCGCTAAGTACAACGAATTGAACGCAGTTCAGAAGCGTTTGTATCGTACCTATAAGGAATTGAAACTTTAAAGAGGTTGAGTAACAAATCGCATCCAGAATCAGGTTGTATCGTATCTATAAGGAATTGAAACTCTGACCCAATGCCGCAGTGGGCCCACACGCTCGTCCGGTTTCTATCGTGCCTAAATTCAAAAGGAATGCAGGTACAATGAACAGGCTGAATAATAGAACTAAGAAGCTAACGCTTGCTAGAGACAGACGTTAGCTTACTGTTTATTACGATTTAACCTAACTTATCCACTTTACGCCTTAACTTCGAGGACAATATCATCAATCAGGACAGGAGTTACCTGCTTCAGATATCGCGTTTAGTAAGATTTATTAAACGATTTATAGCAATTTCCCCATTTGTGCAAATCATAAAGGTTCACTCCTGCTTTCATTCTACGAATCTAGCAATCAATGCATTGTGTTCAGAGAATCCCGCAAATATGTTTTATGGCAGTTCCAACCGTTACGCTTGAATTCAGGTTTCCTCATATCGTTCCCCTAAAGCAAGAACTGTTTATTATCTCTTCGCTCATCTTCACATCCTTTTACCATTCTGAGCTCCCTCTTCATTTAGGCATTGAAAAATGACTGCTCGCGGCTAAAATCATCCAAATACTAGGTATAATTGTAATTTATTATGACTTTCAATGTTTTTGTCATATTAACGAAACACAATATAACAATCCTTATTTCATGCAAGAATCAAATACATGTTATCTTGAAAATGTAACGATAGTTAAAAATATCTAATAAGGAGAAGAGGGGAAATGAGGAAAACAGAATGAGAAAAGCAGCGGGCATATGTAATCAACCATTGCAGCAGGAAATTCAACTTTATAAGGATTGGGAGATGAATGTGTATGAATGCCAAAATAAAACTTCTAACAGCAATCATGATGTTAAGTGCTACATTTCTGATGTCGACAGGAAACATTGTTAGTGCTGACACGGAAGCAATGAACGTAAATAACCAAATAAGATTGACCAACTATCAGGCGGTACAAGTTGTTAATATCGAACAATCAGCCAGAAAAGTAATTCCCAATTATGTGCGTTATATTCATAACGGTTTGCATCCTAGTGTCCGAGTAGATGTGCTTGATGTGAAATTAATAAATGTGGAAGAAAAAGGTGCTGTCCCGGATTATCCGGTTAAATCGGAGCTCATTCAAAGAGGACCGGAGAAATTGGTCCAGACTTTAACGCATGATGCGATTAATAATAGTTCTTCCGGTGAATTAACGGTTTCGCATACTTTTCAACATGGCATATCGAACGCTTCAACTCTAACGAAATCTATTACCCATAGCCATAAAGCTGGCGCTAAATTTACTTATAAAACAAAAGCCGAATTTTTAGGTACAGGAGCAGAAGTTGGGGGTGAACTCGCATATGAATATACGAATTCAAATCAAAGCGGAACATCTGATGCAAAAACAATAAATTATGTAATCAGCTCATCTGCATCTGCAAAATTGCCGCCAATGTCAAAGGGGACTTTGATTTCAAGTGTATATTCATCCCCTGCCGTTTATAAATTACAGAGCCAAAGCTACTTTACTGGAGACGTTCAATTTTCTTACATTTTATCCAACGATGCTCCGGGAGCCATCCGGACTTTAACTGTTCCATTATATGATTTATTTTTCAGAGGAGATGAAAATAACGATGTTGCGTTTAAAGATAATCTGTGGGCATCCTCTGTTTGGGATGCTACGGGTAAACAGACAAAAGCATTGATTTTTGAAGGTGCTTCTATATTGAAAATGGACCAACAATACAGAACGGAGACATACTTGAAAGATGTAAAAGCGCGTTAAGCAGCACGACCTGTTCTTGTATTTGCATAACAAATTGAAATTCTCCCCTCAACATACACTGTAACAAGCTGACGCCTGTTAGACAGACGCCAGCTTGTTATGGAGTTTCAAATTCACTTCTGTGAGAACTGCAAGCTGCCTCATCCTATGCCTATGCCTACATTACATTCGTTACATTACCGCTTAACTTCCAGAACATCATCAACGAGGACAGGAGAGGTGCCCGCTTGAGGAATCGCGTTTATTAGGATGGACGTATAGAGGCCGCAGTCCCCTCCTCAATATTGATAATCAAAGCATGTCCAGGTAGCCAAAACAGTTGATGGGAACAAAACGTCTTAATTTTATGAATAAGTTGATAAACCTGGAAAAACTCTATGGGGAAGTATACCGGATTAAGGCTTATCCAACCTTTTTAAACGGAAGGATGCTATATTATATTTACCGGTTCTATGAACATAACTTCGATTAGCCCAAAGCTGTACGGTTTGTGCAAAAAATAATGTGTAAACGTAGGGGAGGTATAGCAGGGTGAATAAAATTTTTAGCGAAATACCGGATGCCTGTACATGGAACATTGTGGAGGCTGTTCATAAAGGCTGGTCAAAAGACAAGAAATATTATATTAAAGCTATAGACGGCAGAGAATTGTTGCTTAGAATGGCGGACATATCCCAATATGACAATAAGAAACGAGAATTTGAATCTGTAACAAAGCTTGAGCATTTCGATATTTTAATGTCCCGGCCGATTGATTTTGGAATTTGCAATAAGGGTCAGTCCGTATACTCCTTATTCACTTGGGTCGAAGGAGAGGATGCGATACAGGTTATTCCTGCACTAAGCGCCAAGGAGCAATATCGGCTTGGTGTTAAAGCAGGGGAGTTTTTGAGTAAAATGCATCAAATTCCTGCGGAGAAAAATCAATCGCCTTGGGCAGAGTATTATAATGGAAAAATAAATAAATATATAACGAATTATAAAGCATGCGGCATTCACTTAAAGGGTGCAGATAAAATAATCAACTATATTGAACAAAATCGATATCTATTAGACAACCGTTCCCAGTCTTTTCAACACGGTGATTATCACGTTGGAAATATGATTGTTACAAAATCTGGCGAACTGGGTATCATTGATTTTAATAGGTGTGACTATGGTGACCCATGGGAGGAATTCAATCGTATTACATGGTGTGCAGGCATGAGTGGAATATTCGCATCGGGCCGCATTAATGGATATTTTAATAACGAGGTGCCCGATTTATTCTTTAGATTAATGTCTTTATATATTGCAAGCAACCAACTTTCAACAGTTCACTGGGCGATTCCATTTGGACAAGAAGAAGTTGATATTATGCTGGAAAGAGCCGGAGATGTTTTGGATTGGTATGATGAATTTCAAACATACGTGCCGAACTGGTATTTGCCAAACTACACTGAATGAGCATATACCCTTTGAGTACCTCGAGTATATATCAGGTAATTAGGATAGAGATTATGTCTGGGTGCAAAAATATGACTGTTTTTGTCGTCGACCCCCAATAGCGCCAAAATCCCGGGATATCGACGACAGTCCGTTTTTACTCTAAAGCCTGTAATACCAAGGGTAAATATGTTAAAGTGGTTTTTGAACATCCTTGACTTTCCCATTGTTTCTTTTTCTAAAACGCTGCTATCATAGCTTTTTTTCGGGTTTGTAACGTACCTATGAGGAATTGAAACTTTGCATCCCATCGGAGCGATACAGTTTTATTCCCGGTTTGTAACGTACCTATGAGGAATTGAAACGATCAAACACGTTTATCCCTCCTGACGATGACCTTATGGTTTGTAACGTACCTATGAGGAATTGAAACTCCTTAAACATGCCGAGGTGACGCGCCACGTTCTCGGTTTGTAACGTACCTATGAGGAATTGAAACGCTTCTACGTTCCACCACTTATCATCCATAGATTGGTTTGTAACGTACCTATGAGGAATTGAAACCCATTTGCATGTAGCGATCATCCTCGTCATATCGTTGGTTTGTAACGTACCTATGAGGAATTGAAACTGCAATCGGAATCTTTCGGGCATGCACCGTCTTCTCGTTTGTAACGTACCTATGAGGAATTGAAACACGTCGTACATCAGCTACCACCCAACTTCCTAATTTCGTTTGTAACGTACCTATGAGGAATTGAAACTATCGTCAATGAGCAGGAGAGTCACCTAATTCGGGTTGTTTGTAACGTACCTATGAGGAATTGAAACGTATCAATCAAAGGTAGATATGTTGGTAGTGATATAGTTTGTAACGTACCTATGAGGAATTGAAACTGAAGTTGTTCCCTATTGCCCAAGACCGCGAGGTTGGTTTGTAACGTACCTATGAGGAATTGAAACCCTAACATCCAACACGAGTAACCACTCATCATCCCATGTTTGTAACGTACCTATGAGGAATTGAAACAGGTATACGAAGAAGCATAAAAAGAAGCCGTGGGGGGGTTGTAACGTACCTATGAGGAATTGAAACTCCGGCGCGCGATTGCGGAAGGATGGACGCCGGAAAGTTTGTAACGTACCTATGAGGAATTGAAACATCCGAGAAAAGCAACGCGAGGGCGTCCGGTGGCGCGGTTTGTAACGTACCTATGAGGAATTGAAACACATCACATGGGTCTTTACGTCCTTCCGGATCTTTGTTTGTATGAGGAATTGAAACTTGGCAGCTTGCGCCAGGTTTTCTAACAAAATTTCGACAATAATAAGAGAATATTGGAAATGTATGTAGAGAAGTAGTATGATCGAACTAGTTCAGTCAGGAGGTATTAGTCTTTGAGAATCAAGATTACATTGACCTTTGATGGGAAGCTTATCGTTCCGATCAATCATCAGGAATGGCTTCACGGACTCATATATCACAGTATCCGAGACGACGGATACCGGGATTTTCTCCACAATACGGGCTACCAGCAGGGGAAACGCCAATTTCGAATGTTTACCTTTTCCAAGCTTAATGGTTCACATAGACTAGATAGAAACTCTCACACTTTAGAATTTTCACCGCCTCATGTATCATTCATCTTTTCAGCGTATGACAAGAAATTAGTTCAGGAACTAGTATCATCATTATTGATAAGGGATGATCTCCGCTTGGGGAGCCATCTAGTCAGAGTGGGATCAGTTGAACAAATTCATGATACCGCAAGTGAAAAAATGGTCATTCATTTTCTAACACCGGTTACGATGTACAGCACATTTCTGCTTCACGATAAGAAAAAAACATATTTCTACTCACCATGGGAAGAAGAGTTCAGTCCGCTTATTAAAGCAAACGCTCTCAAAAAATATGAAGCCTTATACGGTGAAGTTCCGGCAAGCGATATGACAATATCGTTGTCACCCCTTCATCGGGAACGAATCAAGCCAAGAACATCAAGATTCAAATCTACAGTGATCAAGGGCTGGACAGGGGAGTTCATATTGGAGGGTGACTTGGAACTCACCCGATTAACTTATGATGTTGGTCTCGGAGGCAAGAACTCTAACGGACATGGCCTCTATGAAATTGTTCGTCATCTTTAGAAAAATTATTGGACTTTTTTGATCAATAATTATAAAGGAATTAGACGAGCATTGTCTTATAAAAAGAGGTTTGCCTTGCCATGGAAGTATATGATTTAATTAGAAAGACGTAGAGCTAAGGTTACCTATAAGGATTTTAAATTTAGATATTTTTTTATGGTCTGATACCTATAAGGATTAAAGAAAGATTGTTTAAAAGGTGTATCATCTTTTAAGCAATCTTTTTTATTTTATGATGAAGGTTAATTACTCGAGGCTTCCTTTTCTTAGTTACTCAACTTTCACAGCATGAAATAGCAGGTAAAACTTGATGTAGCTTGGTAAACCGGCGATCCATTGCTGAAGTTGACTTTGAATTAACTTCGAAATACTTTTACCTGTTTTCGTGGAAATCTCATTGATTA